>NZ_JAIVFN010000003.1 GCF_030015065.1 Xanthobacter autotrophicus
GCCCTCGGCGGCAGAACGCCGGAGGAGGTCCATACGGCCTGCGACAGCATCGACATGGCGGCGTAACGCACACCAGAACCAAGCTTAGCAAAGCCGCCAATCTGTCCGCCAAACCGGGACCACCTCAGAGATCGAGGCCCTGCGCCGCAAGGTGGCCGAGAGCGAGGATGCGGCCGCCGCCGCGCGGCGCGAGGCTGAAGAGCATGCCCGCGCTCGCGAGACACTGGATGAGCGGCTGAGGCGGGAAGCCGAGGAGCGGGCGGCCTGGGAGCAGCTTGCCCAGGAGACGGAGGCCCAGAAGACAGCGATCGCCGAGAAGCTGGCGAGCCTTCAGTCGCAGGCCGAGGCTGCTCCCCGTCAAGAAACGATGGAGCTTGTGGAGCGCGGCGAAGAGGCCGCTGCCCGGCTTGAACTGGACGAGGCAGAGACCCGCGCACTCATCGACCAGCAGCTTCGGGACAGGGGTTGGGAAGCCGACACCAGGACCTTGCGCCACAGCGCGGGCGTTCGGCCGGCAAAGAGCCGCAACATGGCCATCGCCGAATGGCCGACCGCAAACGGACGGGCGGACTATGCGCTGTTCGTCGGCACAACCCTCATGGGTGTCGTGGAGGCCAAGCGCCAGCGCAAGAGCGTCTCGGGGGCCATTGACCAATCCGAGCGCTATTCCATCGGCATCCGCGACGGCGACGATTTCGCTTATGCCGGCGGGCCGTGGGGCGACCATCGCGTGCCGTTCGTCTTCGCCGCCAACGGGCGTTCCTACCTGAAGCAGATCGAGACCGAGAGTGGCATCTGGTTTCGCGATACGCGCCGGGGAGCGAACCACCGCCGTGCCCTGGTGGACTGGCCCACGCCAGAGGGCCTGACGGGCCAACTGGAGGTGGATCAGGACGCGGCCGATGCGGCCCTCAAGGTGCAGCCCTTCGTCTTCGGCTTCCCGCTCCGCCATTATCAGGAGAGCGCCATCCGGGCCGTGGAGGAGGCGCTGACGAACGAGCGTCGCTCCATGCTGGTGGCCATGGCCACGGGCACCGGCAAGACCAAGCTCGCCATTGCCCTGCTCTACCGGCTGTTGTCCGCCAAGCGCTTCCGTCGCATCTGCTTCGTGGTGGATCGCTCCGCGCTCGGGCACCAGACCGAGGGCGAGTTCTCCACCACCAAGGTCGTCTCGGGTAAGACGTTCGCGGAAATCTTCGGGCTGAAGGGCCTCGACGACGTGACGCCCGACCTGGAGACGAAGGTCCACATCTGCACCATCCAGGGGCTGGTCAAGCGGGTGCTATATGCGGCCGATGGGTCCGAGGCGCCGCCCATCGACCAGTATGACCTCATGGTCATCGACGAATGCCACCGCGGCTATCTGCTCGACCGCGAGCTGTCCGACCCTGAACTCGGCTTCCGGGACGAAACCGACTACATCTCCAAATATCGCCGCGTGCTGGAATATTTCGACGCGGTGAAGATCGGCCTCACGGCCACCCCCGCCCTGCACACCACGGACATCTTCGGCGAGCCGATCTTCCGCTATTCCTACCGCGAGGCGGTCATCGACGGCTTCCTGATCGACCACGAGCCGCCGGTGCGGATCGAAACCGCCTTGGCGCGGGCCGGCATTGTCTTCGCGCGGGAGGAGCAGCTCGACCTCTTGAACACCCAGACCGGCGAGGTCGACACCGCCACCCTGCCGGACGAAATCCGCTTCGAGGTGGAGCAGTTCAACAAGCAGGTCATCACGCCGGAGTTCAACCGCGTGGTCGCCGAGGAACTGGCCCGCCACATCGACCCGGCGCTTGACGGCAAGACCCTGATCTTCGCCGCCACCGACGCCCATGCGGACATGGTGGTGAACGCCATCAAGACCGCCTTCGCCGCGGAATATGGCGAGATCGACGATGCCGCCGTGAAGAAGATCACCGGCAGCGTGGACAAGGTGCAGAACCTCATCCGCTCCTTCCGCAACGACGCCAATCCGAAGATTGCCGTCACGGTGGACCTGCTCACCACCGGCATCGACGTGCCGAAGATCGTGAACCTCGTTTTCCTGCGCCGGGTGAACAGCCGCATTCTCTATGATCAGATGATCGGCCGGGCGACCCGGCGCTGCGACGAGATCGGCAAGGAGGTGTTCCGCATCTTCGACGCGGTGGACCTCTACCCCCACCTTCAGAACCTCACGGACATGAAGCCCGTGGTGGTCAACCCGTCCATCAGCTTTGCCCAGCTCGTCTCGGAGATGATCGGCGCCACCGACGATGCCCAGCGCGAGGTGATCCGCGACCAGCTTGTCGTCAAGCTGCGCCGCCGGATGAAGCAGATGCCCGAGGAGGCGCGGCAGCGGTTCGAGGCGGTGGCGGGCGAGACGCCGGAGGCCATGTTGCAGCGGCTCCGGTCGGGCGAGGCGCCAGCCCTCGCCGCGTGGCTCAAGGAGCGCTCAGCCATC
Source organism: Xanthobacter autotrophicus (assembly GCF_030015065.1). GTDB lineage: Bacteria > Pseudomonadota > Alphaproteobacteria > Rhizobiales > Xanthobacteraceae > Xanthobacter > Xanthobacter autotrophicus_D. Next base: position 2,444 of record NZ_JAIVFN010000003.1, read on the forward strand.
GGGCCGATCCTCGACTGGCAGACGGACGGGGGGACCCCACAGCTCATTCCCATCTCGCCCCATGCCGACGAGATCGTCGCCGTCACCCGCGGTTACGGCACGGCCGCGCGGCCGGAGGACTTCCTCGACAGCTTCACCGCCTTCGTGCGCGACAACATGAACACGATCGCCGCGCTGAAGCTGGTGGTGCAGCGCCCCCGTGACCTCACCCGCGCCGACCTCAAGGAATTGCGGCTCACCCTCGATCGCAAGGGCTATTCGGAAGCGAACCTGCGCCGCGCCTGGGCCGATGCCAAGAATGAGGAGATCGCCGCCTCCATCATCGGCTTCGTCCGACAGGCCGCCATCGGCGATCCGCTGGTGCCCTACACCACCCGCGTGAAGGCCGCCATGCGCATCATCCTGGCGAGCCGCGCCTGGACGGAGCCGCAGAAGACGTGGTTGAAGCGCATCGGCGAGCAGATCGAGAGGGAAGTCGTGGTGGATCGCGAGGCCATCGACACCGGCCAGTTCTCGTCCCATGGCGGGTTCAGCCGGCTGAACAAGGTGTTCGGCGGAGAGCTTGAGAGCATCCTCGCCGGGATCAACGAAGAGATGTGGAAGAGAAGCGCCTGATGACCACCTCGTCCACCCCCACTGCCAATATCGTGGCCAAGCTCTGGGGCCTCTGCCACGTGCTTCGCGACGATGGCGTCACGTACAATGAGTATGTCACCGAGCTGACCTACCTCCTGTTCCTCAAGATGCTGGAGGAGACCGGTCACGAGGAGCGCCTGCCGGAAGGCTGGCGCTGGGGCCTTCTTGCGAAGAAGGAGGGCATGGAGCAGCTCGACTATTACAAGGCGATGCTGCTCGCCCTCGGCAAGGCTCCGGACAAGCTGGTTGGCGCCATCTTCACCGATGCCCAGACCAAGCTGCGCAAGCCCACGAACCTGAAGGCACTCACCTCCAGCATCGACCTGCTGGATTGGTTCTCCGCCCGCGAGGAGGGGCTCGGCACCCTCTATGAGGGGCTGCTGGAAAAGAACGCGGCCGACAAGAAATCCGGCGCCGGGCAATATTTCACGCCACGCCCCCTCATCGATTGCATCGTGCGGCTCATGAAGCCCCAGCCGGGGGAGATCGTGCAGGACCCGGCGGCCGGGACGGCCGGTTTTCTCGTCGCTGCCGATCGCTACATCAAGGACCGCACGGACGATCTTTTCGAGCTGACCGAGGCGCAAGGCTTCTTCCAGCGCAACAACGCCTTCGTGGGGGCCGAACTGGTGCCGGACACCCACCGCCTGTGCCTCATGAACCTGCTTCTGCATGGCATCGAGGGCGGGGTGGAGAACATGGACACCCTCTCGCCCGACGGCGAGGGGCTACCGAAAGCCCACCTCATCCTCACCAATCCGCCTTTCGGCACCAAGAAGGGCGGCGGGCGGCCCACGCGCACCGACTTTTCCGTGACGGCGGAGACCTCCAACAAGCAATTGGCCTTCGTGGAGCACATCGTGCGCGGCCTCATCCCCGGCGGACGCGCCGCCGTGGTGGTGCCGGACAATGTGCTGTTCGAGGACAATACCGGCCGGCGTCTGCGCACATGGCTCATGGAGCTGTGCAACCTGCACACCATCCTGCGGCTGCCCACCGGCATCTTCTACGCGCAGGGGGTGAAGACCAACGTGCTGTTCTTCCGGCGCGGCAAGAGCGACAAGGCCAACACCAAGGCGGTGTGGGTCTATGACATGCGGGCCAACATGCCCGCCTTCGGCAAGACCCGCCCCCTCACCATCGCCGATTTCGCCGCCTTCGAGGCCGCCTATGGGGATGATCCCAACGGCGGCGCGAAGCGGACGGACGAAGGTGAGGCAGGGAGCGCCGCAGGCGCGACAAGAAGCGAAAACGAAGTCCGCTGGCGCTGCTTCTCCCGCGCCGCCATCGCCGGGCGCAACGACAATCTCGACATCTCCTGGCTGCGCGATACCGAGGCCGAGGCCGAGGAAACCCTGACCGAGCCGGAAGACATCGCCGCCGCCCTCATCGGGCATCTCAAGGCCGCACTGGAGGAGATCGAGGCGCTGGCGGAAGAGCTGGAGCCGGAGGAGGCCGCCACCGTGGCGGAGGCGGCGGAATGAGCGGGCTGCCGAAGGGGTGGGTGGAGGCGCCGCTTTCACAAGTGACAACTAAAATCGGCAGCGGCGCTACGCCGAAGGGCGGCCACACCGCCTACGCCACCTCGGGGACACCACTGATCCGATCGCAGAACGTCCATTTCAGTGGATTCACCGATGTCGGTCTCGCCTATCTGGACGACGCGCAGGCGCGAAATCTGGACAGCGTGACCGTCCGACACGGCGATGTGCTTTTGAACATCACCGGAGCTTCGATTGGACGCGTCACGCTTGCCCCGGAGCGGATGGACGGCGCCCGCGTCAATCAGCACGTGTCGATCATCCGACCAGCGGAGGGAATGAACTCTGCCTTCATTGCCGGGTTTCTTGCCTCCCCATCCATGCAGCAACTCATCATTGCAGAGAACTACGGCGTGACCCGTCAGGCTCTCACGAAAGGAATGATTGAGGCAATCAAACTGCCAGTTCCGCCTCTCCCCGAACAGCGGCGGATTGTGGCGAAGATCGACAGCCTGACGACCAAGTCCAGACGCGCCCGCGATCACCTCGACCACATCCCCCGCCTCGTCGAGAAGTACAAACAGGCCATCCTCGCCGCCGCCTTCCGGGGGGATTTGACGCGGGAGTGGCGAGCGCGAAAGAGCGCCGATGATGTGTCCCCTGCCGCCCTTGAGGAGCTTAGAAAAGAAGCTTGGGGGACGTTCTCCGCCTCATCTCGCTACAGCGTGGCTGACGGCATTGACTGGCGGCCGGATATTGACTTGCCGCCCGGTTGGGTATGGGCGTCTGTCGATCAACTGTCGCACCTGATCCAGTACGGTAGCTCAGCGAAAACCAATGACGATGAAACCGGTGTCGCTGTGCTGCGGATGGGAAATCTGCAAGGCGGCAGCCTCGACTTAAATTCTCTGAAATATCTGCCGCAGGATCATCACGAATTTCCCACCTTGCTATTGCAGAGGGGCGATGTGCTGTTCAACCGGACGAACAGCGCAGAACTCGTCGGTAAGACCGCTGTTTACGACGAGGAGCCAGCTCGGGCGTCGTTTGCTTCTTATCTCATTCGCATCAAGACCTGCGGATTTGTACCCCGTCTCCTGAGCGCCTACATCAATTCACATTACGGTAGGGAATGGGTCGCGTCAGTCGTCAACCAACAGGTTGGACAGGCGAACGTCAACGGCACCAAGCTGCGGCAGCTCGGCGTTCCCGTAATGCCTCTTGCCGAGCAAGCGGAACTGCTACACCGCATCGAAACCGCCTTCGCCTGGATCGACCGCCTCGCCGCCGAGGCCACCAGCGCCCGCAAGCTCATCGACCGGCTGGATCAGGCCGTGCTCGCCAAGGCCTTCCGCGGCGAACTGGTGCCGCAGGACCCCTCAGACGAGCCGGCGGGCATGCTGCTGGAGCGCATCCGGGCCGAGCGCGGCGCGGCGCCAAAGCCCCGGCGCGGGCGGCGGCCGGCGGCGGAGGCATGAGATGCCGATCCCCGGCTATCGGACCCTCATGCCGCGCTGATGTGCAACTCGCCGATCTGTTCTCGGGCCGCGATCTTCCCCCCGGCGAAGACGAGGTGTTGGACGGCCTCCTTGCCGGCAATACGGATGAGCGGCTCCGCTTCATCCGCTGGAAGACGCCCTCGGATCACCTCATGGTCCGACGCACGCTGTCCAAATCTGCCCTGCAGAGCAGGCTGAATTGCACAAGTGGATCGGGGTCGAGGTTCTTGGACAAGGCCTCCGTCGCGAGCTGTCGAAGTTCGATGCTTGGTTTCAAGGAAATATCGACGATCGCGCGGAGCACCGCCTCCGCGGTGTCGACAACCTTGGGCGGAGCAAAGAACCTCATTCGGGTGATCAGTCCGATCAGGTGCTGCTCGTCTCCACTTAGCGTGAGCTCATCAATCGTATAAGCGCGTACAAGCAGCTGCGTTGCGTGCATCACGAAATCTGCATAGACGATCTCACGCTTCGTTATTTCTGCGGCAATGCGCTGAAGACGATCTTGGCCGTGGTGCGTGTAGATGGCGGCGATCAGCGAGGCGCCGCCGCCGACAAGCGCTCCCAGCAATGCGGAAAGCGGGCTCAGGAATTCTGTGCTGATGCTCATGCCCTCTCCAGGACGTCTTGTTGTGCAGAATCCATTTTGCGGTCCTGAAGCGCCTCGGCGCGCGCCGGCGGCTCGGGCTCCCTGATGCGGAACCAGATCACATAGAGCGCCGGAAGAAATACGAGGGTCAGGAGCGTTGCCACTGCAAGACCGCCCATGATCGCGTAGGCCATCGGCCCCCAGAAGATTGTCGGCGCGATCGGGATCATGCCGAGGATCGCGGCGGCCGCGGTGAGCAGGATCGGTCGGAACCGGTGGGTGGTGGCCTCGACGACGGCGTCCCACGGATGCCGGCCGTGATCCCTTTCCCTCTCGATCTGATCAATGAGGATCACCGAGTTCCGGACGATCATGCCGCTGAGGGCGAGCACCCCGAGGAGCGCCACGAAGCCCAGGGGCTTGTCCGAGGCGAGGAGGGCTGCGACGACCCCAATGAGGCCGAGCGGGGCGACGCTGACCACCAGAAACAGGCGGTTGAAGCTCTGGAGCTGGAGCATCAGCACAGTGAGCGCCAGGATGAGCATCAAGGGCATGACGGCGGCGACCGACATTTGCGCCTTGTCACTCTCCTCCACCGTTCCACCGACATCGACATGGTAGCCGCTCGGCAGGCTGGCATTCAGGGCCGTGAACTTCGGCGCCAAGGCCTGCACAACCGCTGCGGCCTGGGTGTCGGCCACCACATCGGCCTGGACCGTCACCGTGGGCTGGCGGTCCCGCCGCCAGACGATGGGATATTCCTGACCATATTCGACGGAGGCAATCTGACTTAACGGAATGGTCCGCCCGTTCGGCAGCGGCACCTGAAGCATGCGGATCGTCGACAGCGACATGCGCTGCTCGGCGGCGCCCCGGATAACCACATCGACGAGATGGATGCCGCTGCGCAGCTGCGTTGCCGTGATGCCGGACACGACCGCGTGCACCGACTGGGCCAGATCCTGCGAGCTCAGGCCCAAAAGGCGCGCCTGATCCTGATCGACCTGGATCCTGACCGTGCGTGCCGGCTCGATCCAGTTGTAGTTGACGTTCTGGGCGCCAGGATCGGACCCGATGATCTGAGCGACCTTGAAGGCGATCGCCCGCACCTCTCCGGGCTCAGGTCCGCTCACCCGGTACTGGAGTGGCCATCCCACCGGAGGTCCGAGCTCGAGCGGGTAGACCCGCCCGACGACATTCGGGAACTCGCTCGCCAGCGCGTGCTCCAGCTTCGCCTTGACCCGCTCGCGCTGCTCCAGCCCCTTGGTGACGATCACGTGCTGGGCAAAAAAATCATTGGGGAGCTGGACGTTGAGGGGCAGATAGAAGCGCACGGCGCCCTGCCCGACATAGGTGCTCCAGTGCTCCACGTCCTGGTCGCCTTCGAGCAGCCTGTCCAGCCGCGCCGAGACCTCCCGGGCCGCGGAGATCGACGCGTTGTCGGGCAGCTGCAGGTCCACCAGCAGTTCGGGCCGGTCGGAGGGCGGGAAGAATTGCTGCGGAACGAAGCGCATGCCGTAGAGCGCGGCCCCGAACAGGCCGAGCGTGACGAGGACCGTGGCCCAGCGTGCCCGCATCGCCAGCAGGAGAAGGCGGCGGAACCTGCGCAGGATCGGGCCCGGCTCCTCGGAGTGCGCCGTTCTCGGCTTCTTGAGAATCCAGACGCCGAGCAGGGGCGCGAAGAGCACCGCGACGATCCAGGAGGCGATCAGCGCGATCGCGACCACGGCGAAGATCGAGAAGGTGTACTCGCCTGCGGCGCTGTGCGCGAAGCCGATGGGGACAAACCCCGCGACGGTGACCAGCGTGCCCGTGAGCATGGGCACGGCGGTCGAGGTGAAGGCAAAGGACGCGGCCCGCTGCTTGTCGTCGCCGCGCTCCAGCCGGGTGACCATCGTCTCCACGGTGATCATGGCATCATCGACCAGCAAGCCGAGCGCGATGATGAGGGCGCCCAGCGAGATGCGCTGCAGGTCGATCCCGAAGAACTCCATTGCGACGAACACCGCGGCAAGGACGAGCGGGATCGCGATGGCCACCACGGCACCCGCGCGCATGCCAAGGCTGAGCAGGCTGACCGCAAGCACAATGGCGACGGCCTCCCAAAGCGCCTCCATGAATTCATCGACGGCATGCTCGACGGTCACGGGCTGGTCTGCGATGAACGTCGGCTCGACCCCCATGGGCAGCGCCGAGTTGATTTTCGTCATGGCCTGGGCGACGTTATGGCCGAGAGCGAGGACGTCGCCGCCCTTGCGCATGGCGATAGCAAGACCGATGCCGTCGCGCCCCTTGACGCGGAATATTGGCTGCGCAGGATCGGCAGGACCGCGTGTGACGCGCCCGATGTCACCAAGGCGTATCATCCTGTCATTGGCGACGAAGTTGACGGCCAAGATGTCCTGCTCGGACTGAAACGCACCCGAGACGCGCACGAGGATCTTCTCGTCCCCGGTCTGCACCACGCCCGCGGGAATGACCGCGTTTTGGGCCAGCAGGGCGGCGACCAGCGAGGTGCGGTTGAGTCCGAGCCCCGCCAGCTTCTCTGTCGAGAACTCCACATAGACCCGTTCGTCCTGGGCGCCGAGGACGTCGATCTTCGAGATATCTTGCAGTTGGAGGAGCTGTTTGCGGATGTCTTCGACGCGGTCCCTCAACTCGCGATGGGTGAATCCGTCCGCGGTGAAGCCGTAGACGATGCCGTAGGTATCGCCGAACTCGTCGTTGAAGCCGGGACCGACGATTCCCTGGGGCAAGGTGTTGCGGATGTCCCCTACCTTCTTGCGCACCTGGTACCAGATGTCGGCGACCCTTTCTGGCGACGTCGAATCCTTCAGGTTGACGAAGATCGTCGTCTGGCCCGCCGTCGTGTAGCTCTTCAGGTGATCCAGGTTGGGCGTCTCCTGAAGCTTGCGCTCAAGACGGTCCGTGATCTGCTCGATCGTGTCGCCGACGGTGGCGCCCGGCCATCCAGCCTGCACGACCATCGTCTTGACGGAAAAATCCGGATCCTCGCTGCGTCCGAGCCGGAGATAGGAGCTGATGCCCGCGACGATAATGACGAGCATGAAATAGGTCACAACGGAACGATGACCGAGAGCCCATTCAGAAAGGTTGAAGCGCTTCATGAGGCAGCTCCCGACAGGCGGACCTTCTGGCCGGGGCGCAAGGCGTGCACGCCAGCGGTGACGACGAGTTCGCCGGTTTCCAGTCCCCCTGAGATCACAACCATCGCCTGATCGTAGCGCAGCACGTCCACCCTGCGCAGGGACACGGTCTGGCTCTGCGGATCGACCACCCAAACCGCCGGTCCCGCGTTCGCCTCGGTCAGCGCGCTCGCCGGCACCTCGATCCCCGGAGGTGGGGCCAGCCGGATTTTTCCGGTCACGGTCGACCCCAGATGCATGGCCTCCGGCGGATCCATGATCTCGACCTTCACCTGGAAGGTCCGGGTGACGGAATCCGCCTGAGGCGCCACTTCGCGGACCCGCCCGGTGGCTCTCACCTTCGGGTCGTCGGTAAGCGCGATCTCGACGGGCACGTCGCGCGGGCTCGTCCTTATGATCTGCTCGGAGACGTCGAAGACGGCGTCGCGCCCGCCTTGGCGCGCGACCTCCACGACCATTTGGCCGGCGCGGATAACTTCGCCCGGTTCGGCGCCGACCGCGGTAACCGCGCCCGCGCCATCGGCGGACAAGACCGTATAGCTCAGCTGATCCTGAGCGGTGTGCAGCTGTGCCTGAGCGGACTCCACCTGGGCCTCGGCGGACCGCAGGCTCTGCACTGCTTCATCAAATCTTGCGCGTGTGGCCCAGCCGCCCTTCGAGAGCTGCTCCTGGCGCTGGTAAGTCAGGCGAGCCTGGGTCAGCACCGCCTGAGCCGACGCAAGGTTTGCTTGCGCCGTGCGCAACGCATTCTGCTGGTTATTGGCGTCGAGCCGGGCGACGACTTGGCCTGGCGAAACCACATCGCCCACACGAATAGACCGTTCGATCATGCGCCCATCGAGGCGGAACGCCAGGCTGACCTGGTCCTTGGCACGAACTTGGCCCGTCAGCGAGACGGTCTCGCCTTCCGCGCTGCCCCCGACGGCGAGCGTCCGGACAGGGCGGGCTTGGGTATTGGGTGAGGCCGCCTCGTCGCAGCCCATGACGGTCGCCGCCATCAAGATGGCCCCTATTATCCGAAACTTGAGCATTGGCATCGTCTTCCGCTGGGAGCCGTAGTGCGCTGCCTCGCAAGGGAAAAAGGACGAAGGTCCGATTTCCCCGATCCGGCCCTTGGATTGCATTGCACTGTGCAATATAATTATATGCACTTATCAGTGCAATAGGGGAATTTGGATGAACGCTCGCAACGTGTCGAAGGAGGCGCTACAGAAAGCCCGGCGCGGCGGATCGCGGGACGCCATAGTCGAGGCCGCCGAGCGCCTGTTCCTGGAGCGAGGCTTCGGCGCGGTGAGTATGGACGAGCTCGCCGAGGCGGCGGGCGTGGCGCGGCGCACCCTCTACAATCAGTTTTCGAGCAAGGAAGAGATCTTTCGAGAGATGCTCCGACGGGTGTCGCATCAGCTCGAGGACACGTTTCCGCCCGGCATCGAAACCCGAGGCGACGTCGAGGACTTCCTGCGCCTGATCGCGCGGATGATCCTGGAGCTCCACAAGCACCGGGGATATCTCGGATTCTTGCGCATGGTGGTGGCCGACTCGCGCCAGTTTCCCTGGATCGCCGCGGAATTCGCAACCGTCATGGACCCTCAAACGGAGCGGCTCACGCGGTATCTCGCCCATCTGACGGCCATGGGCATCCTGGCTTGTCCCAATCCCATGCTGGCGGCCCACCAATTCATGGGCATGCTCAACGAGTTGTCGCTCTGGCCCTGGATGATGGGTCGTGAAAGCCTGCCCATCTCGACCGATGAGGCGGTCGAAGAGACCATCCGCATGTTCCTGCAGCGTTACAGGCATCCATGATTGGCCGACCAGCACCCCAGCGACTGGCTGGGCTACGGCTCCAGCGCAGCTTCACCCGCGCCGTCCGCCGCTGGACCTCCGCCCCGCCCACCACCTGCGCAAGGGCAAGGAAGGCGGCTGACGCCAAGCCGCGGGACCCGACGGCGCCCCCGACGCCGAGACCCGGCTCCGGCACCGGTGCTATAAGCGGGGGCGGTTCGAGATAATGCGCGCCAAGCGCGCCACCGGACAAGGAGGGCACCCCATGCGTTCGAAACACTGGCTCCTCGCAGCTTCGGCCCTGATCGCGGCCACTCCCGTCGCTATGGCCCAGGCCCAAACCCAGGCCCCGGCGGCGCCCGCCGCAGCCCCGGCACCCACCGTCGTGAAGGCCGACATCATCGGCAATAGCGGCAAGTCCATCGGCACCGTCACCGCCACCGGGACCGACCGCGTCACCATCGTGCGCCTTGTCCTTCAGCCCGGCGCGACGACGCCCGGCTGGCACGGCATCCACTTCCACGCCGTCGCCGACTGCTCGGACACCGAGAAGTTCCTGGCGTCCAAGGCCCATGTGAACCATGGCGGCAAGGCCCATGGCCTGCTCAACCCCAACGGGCCGGATGAAGGCGACCTGCCCAACATCTTCGCCGTCGCCGATGGGTCGGTGTCGGCCGAGGTGACGAGCCCGGTGGGCCTCACCGGCGCCCGCGGCCTGCTGACCCCGGCGGGCTTCGCCCTGGTGATCCATGCCAGCCCCGACGACCACACCACCCAGCCCATCGGCGGCGCCGGCGCGCGCATCGCCTGCGCCGCGTTCAAGCCCTGAGGCGCGGGGACCACGCTCTAAACTCAAGAAAGAGAACACGTTGTCCGACCGGCTTGTGATGCAAGCAGATCGGGCAACGCGTTCTCTAGAGGCGCGATTTTGCGGTCCCGTTCTTGCAGCCGGCTCGTCATGGCGTTTCACACGAGACAAAACGAGTTGCAGCCATGACAAACCCGACGCTCGCCCAGGCCCCGGCCGGACTGACCATCGCATGCCCCGCTTGCGACGCCCCGACCACACTCGCGCCCGACCAGGAGGCCCAGACCGCCCGCTGCGGCGCGTGCGGGGGCGCGCTCTTCACCGGGCGGCCCATGACGCTGACGGCCGCGCGTTTCGACGCCCACACGGCGCCGGGCGGCCTGCCCCTCGTGATCGACTTCTGGGCGGCATGGTGCGGGCCGTGCAAGAGCATGGCCCCGGTGTTCGAGGCACTCGCCGCCGAGTTCGAGCCCCATGTGCGCTTCGCCAAGGTGGACACCGACGCCGAGCGCGCGCTGGCGGACTATTTCCGCATCTCGTCCATTCCCACCCTCAGCTTCATCCATGACCACCGCGAGGTGGCGCGCGTTGCCGGCGCCATGTTCGCAGGCGACATGCGCCGCTGGCTCTACGATGCCCTGTCGCGCGCCCAGGAGGCGCACGCAAAGGACGGCGCCGCACCGGAACCCGCGGGCGAGGACCGGGAGACGCCGTGAGGCGCGGTCCCTGAAGCACAGGTCCTGGGGCCACGGCCGGGCGGTCAGACCGCCAGCCATTCCTCCATCAGCCGCGCATTCGAGGTGAGCGCCTGCGGCGCGCCCTCGAACACGATGCGGCCATGGCCCATGACGCACACCCGGTGCGACACCTTGAGGGCGATGGTCAGTTTCTGCTCCACCAGCAGCACGGACACCCCGCGCCGGTTGATGTCGGCGATGGCCTCCCCCACCACGGTCACGATCTTCGGCGCCAGCCCCTCCGTGGGCTCGTCGATGAGGATCACCAGCGGGTTGCCGAGCAGCGAGCGGCACATGGTGAGCATCTGCTGCTCGCCGCCCGAGAGGCTGCCGGCGCGGGTGTTGCGGCGCTCCTTGAGGCGCGGGAAATAATCGAACATCTGCTCGACGGTCCAGCGCGCGGCGCCCTCCGCGCCCTTCTGCTCGCCCATCCGCAAATTCTCGTCCACGGTGAGGTTGAGGAAGACCTCGCGCTCCTCCGGCACATAGGCGATGCCGGCGCGGCAGATATTGAAAGCGCGGGCGCCGGTGAGGTCCTTCCCGCGCAGCACGATGTGTCCGCCGGTGGGCGGCACCAGGCCCATGATGGCCTTCAGCGTCGTGGACCGGCCGGAGCCGTTGCGGCCCAGAAGGCTCACCACCTCCCCCTGCCCCACCTGGAAGGTGACGCCGTGCAGGATGTGGCTCTTGCCGTAATGGGCGTGGAGGCCGTCGACGGTGAGAAGGGGCGTGTCGCGCATCAGCTGGCCTCCTCGCCGAGATAGGCTTCGCGCACGGCCAGGTTGCCGCGGATCTCGGCCGGCGTTCCGGTGGCGATGATCTGCCCGTAGACCAGAACGCTGATGCGGTCGGAGAGGGAGAACACCACGTCCATGTCGTGCTCCACGATGAGGAGCGTGCGCCCCTTCGTGATCTCGCGGATGAGGCCCACCGTGTATTCCGTCTCCTCGTGGGACATGCCCGCCATGGGCTCGTCCAAAAGGATCACCTTGGGATCGCTCGCCAGCGTCATGCCGATCTCCAGCGAGCGCTGCTCGGAATAGGACAGTTCGCTGGCCAGCGCATTTGCCCGCTTCTCCAGCCGCACCTGGGCAAGGAGTTCCTCCACCAGATGCGTCACCGCCCTGAGGCGCGAGGCCCGGCGCCAGAACACGAATTCAAGGCCGAAGCGCCGCATCACCGCCAGCCTCAGATTCTCGAACACCGAGAGGCCGGGGAAGATGTTGGTGATCTGGAAGGAGCGGGCGAGCCCCTGCCGGTTCACCAGATGGGGCGGCATGCCGCCGATGGGCAGGCCCTCCAGCAGGATCTCGCCCGCCGTGGGCATGAACTGGCCGGAGATGAGGTGGAACAAGGTGGACTTGCCCGCCCCGTTCGGCCCGATCACCGCGTGGCGCTCCCCCGGCACCACGTCGAGCTCGATGCCGCGGATGATCTCGATGGGACCGAAGGACTTGCGGACCCCGTGGAGGGACAGGACGGGCGTGCTCATGAAGCGCCTCCACGCTCAGGATCCAGGCGACGCGACGCGAAGGAGAGGAGGCCGAGGCCCACCGCCATCACGCCCAGGGGCAGCCCCCAGGTGACGACCGAGAATGGCAGCCATTCGCGCCCGAACAGGGCGACCGGCGGCCAGGTGGCGCCGACCACCATGGAGCGATAGTCGGTGGAGAAGAAGCGCTGCGCCAGCTCCACCGCGCAGACGAAGCCGACGACGCTCAGCGCCAGCGCCACCGCGAACAGCAGCCCCGCCGAAAGCCGCTCCCAGCCGAGACCGAAGCGTCCCTCGCGGACCCGCCTGGCGATTTCGCCCACGAGGCCGTCGGGCAGGAACATCATCACCAGCACGAACAGCACGCCCTGATAGAGCAGCCAGGAGCGGGTGAGGTCCGACACCGCATAGCCGAAGAAGGACATGAGCGCCGCGCCGATGGCCGGGCCTAAGAACACCTTCACGCCGCCGATATAGCTGTTCAGCACCACCGAGGCGGAGAGCTGCATGTCGAGGACAACATAGTTCGCCGCCTCGATGTTGAGCGCCTGCAGCGCCCCCGCCACGCCCGAGAACATGGCCGACACCGCGAACACCAGCACGCTGAGCTTGTGAACGTTGTAGCCGAGGAAGCGCAGCCGGTGGGTGTTCTCGCGCAGGCCGAGGGTGAGCCGGCCCACCGGCGTCAGGGTGTAGAGATAAAGCAGCACGAGGCAGAGCAGCACCCAGAAGAGGGTGAGGTAATAGACCTCCACGTTGCTGCCGAAGGTGAAGCCCCAGGCCGGCATGCGCATGGCGGAGACACCCGCCTCGCCGCCGAACACCTCCTTCAGGTGCGGGGCCAAAGCGTGCAGCAGCTCGGCCAGAGCCAGCGTGATCATGGAGAAGTAGACGCCGGTGCGCTTGGTGGCGAACCAGCCGGCGGCGATGCCGCTCATGAGGCCCATGAAGCCGCCCACCAGCGGCAGCAGCGGTGTGGGCAGGAGGCCGGCGCCGTTGAAGGCGTTCATGGCGTGGATGGTGGCGAAGGCGCCGATGCCGAAATAGGCCGAATGGCCGAAGGAGAGCATCCCCGCCTGCCCGCACAAAAGGCTGAAGGCGGAGGCGAACAGGGCGGCGATCAGCATCTGGATCGACGCATTGACGAGGCCTGCGGAGAGGAAGGCCGGGGCGGCGACCAGCGCCATGACGGCAAGGGCGAGGAGGATGACCTTGATGCGCATGGCTTAGCTCTTGTCGCCGAACAGGCCCGAGGGACGCACCAGCAGCACCAGCAGCATCAGCGCGAAGGGAATGGTGGCGGCAAGGCTCGACACCTGGAGCGTCAGCGGGCCGCCCACCGCGCGCGCCCAGTCGCCGAGGCCGATGACGCCGAGCAGGTCGGCAAAGCTCGCGTCGATGCCCACCGCCAGCGAGGTGACCACGCCGATGAGCAGCGAGGCGACCATGGCGCCTTCCAGCGAGCCAAGGCCGCCGATCACCACCACCACGAACACCAGCACACCCAGTTCCAGCGCCATGTTGGGATTGGTGGTGTAGAACGCCCCCGCCAGCGCGCCGGCAAGGCCCGCGAGCGCCGCGCCCACCCCGAACACGCCCATGAAGACGAGGGGCACGTTGTGGCCCAGCGCCTCGGCCATGCGCGGCCGGAAGATGGCCGAGCGCACCACGATGCCCACCCGCGTGGTGGTGAGCAGCGCATAAATGACGCCGAACATGGCGAGCGCCACCGCGCCCATGATGAGGCGGTAGACCGGATAATCGGTGCCGCCGATGCGGAAGGCGGAGAAGCTGAGGGCGGCGGGAAGGCGGTAGTCCACCGGGAAGTTGCCGAAGAACAGCTTGACCAGCTCGGCGATGATGAAGGACAGGCCGAAGGTGAGCAGCAGTTCGTGGGCATGGCCGAAGCGATGCACCCGGCGCAGGAAATAGCGCTCCACCACCACCCCCACCGCGCCGACGATGAGGGGGGAGACGATGACCGCCAGCGCGAAGCCGAGCACGCCCGCCAGCGCATAGGCAATATAGGCGCCCAGCATGTAGAACGAGGCGTGCGCGAAATTGAGGACGCCCATCATGCCGAAGATGAGGGTCAGTCCCGCCGACACCATGAACAGCAGCAATCCGTAGATCGTGCCGTTCAGGATCGCCACCAGCAGGTGTTCCATCAGATTGTCCCCTCGCTTCGCCCGCCGTCATCCCCCCGGCACGCCGGGAAACTTCTCTTTGCCCTGGCGCGCGACCGATCCTCAGGCGTCGGACTGCGGCCGGGATGGATGCCCCGGGCGCGCCGGGGCATCACGATGGCTGATGCGGTTGTGCGGTCCGTGGCCCGTCAGTTGGGCCGCGTCATCTTGCAGCTCTCCTGCACCGGCGAGGAGGCCTCGGCGGCGGTGAAGAGCTTCATGGGCTTGAAGCCGAGATTGGTGCCGTCCACCTTGAACCTGGCGTCTTCCGCCACGATGGAGACCACCATGGGAAGCTGCACCTGGTGGTCAGCCGCGCGCATGCTGGCCTCGCCCATGGGCGTCCTGACCTTGACGTTTTCGATGGCCTTGGCGACGGCATTGATGTCGATGCTGCCGTCCTTGGCCGGCGGCACGCTTTTCAGCGCCTCGCCCACCATGGCCATGCCGAAGGCGGTCTGCGGCTCGATATAGACCGGATAGTGGCCGGTCTTCGCCTTGTAGTCCTCGGCGAAGGCGGCCGTGGCCTCGCTCGCCTCGGCATTGAAGGGGTGGGAGACCACGTTGCCCAGGGCGACCTCGCCGGCATTGGCGATGTTGCCCGGCTGGTCGAGGAAGGCGGTGGCGAAGCGGGCCTTGAGACCGGCGCCATGGGCCGCCTTCATGAGCAGCAACAGGTCGTTGGACCAGTTGCCGGTGATCACCGTCTCGGCATTGGCCGCGGCGATCTTGGCGACGTAGGGCGAGAAATCCTGGATCTTGTTCACGTCGTGGAGCGTCTTCTCCACCACCGTGTAGCCGCCCAGCCTGGCGTTCTCCTCGATGGCGCCCTGCATGTCGATGCCCCAGCTGTAGTTCTGGTTCATGGAATAGACGCGGGTGCCGAGGATGCCCGCGTCCTTCATGGCCAGAACCATGGGCTTCACCCGCACCTGCGCATTGGGATTGAAGCGGAAGTGGTGGAAGTGGCACTTGGCGCCGGTCAATTCCAGCGCCTCGCCGCCCACGTTGAGGAAGACCACTTCCTTGCCGGGATTGCGCAGATTGTGCTTGCGCACGTCCTCGGTGATCTGGCCCGCCACGGCGGAGGAGGCGCCCTGCACGATGAAGCGGGCGCCGTCGGCGATGGCCGCCTTCACCTTGTCGGCGGCGCCCACCGGGCCGCCCTGGTTGTCATATTCCAGCAGGGTGATGGGCTCGCCGCCATAGCCGCCGCCGGCATTGATCTTGTCGATGCCGTATTTCGCGGCGGTCTTGAACAAAAGGCCCGTGGACGCCTGCGGCCCCGAAAGCGTCTCGATCACCGCCACCTTCAGCGGCTCGGCGCAGACAGCGCCCGCTGTGGAGGCCAAAAGCATGGCGGCGATGGGCGCGAGGAAACGTGTGCGGATCTTCATGATAAGTCCTCCCTGTGACGTTGTTTTGCTTCGCTTCACACGACTCGTCTTCACTCTTTGCGGTCTCATGCCATCGGCTCTGGTCTTCGACCGACGCAGCGAGGCTTTCGCTCGATCGCCGCGCGGGCTTAACCCGCCGCGCGCAGGTGGCGCTCCAGCAGGCGCCAGACCTCATCGCGGATTTCGAGCTGCGGCATGTGGCCGATGCCGGGGAACAGGTGCAATCCCACCATGCCCGGCAGCCGTCGCATATGGCCCGGCGGGATGATCCTGTCCTCGGTGCCGGCGACGACCGCGACCGGGATACGCAGCTGCTCCAGCTCCGCGCGCACGCTGAAGGCCTGTGTCCCGTCCGGGAACAGGGCGGCGGCGAGGCGTTGCTGGGCGGCCACCAGCGCCTCGTCGGCGCGGGCCGCGGCGGCGGCACGCACGAAGGCGGGGGTCAGCACCGCGGGATCGGCGACCAGCTCGCCCATCCAGGGCGCGAGGCTCTCGGCGGTGCGGGCGCGGGCAAGGCCGGACACGAAGGCGCCGTTGATGTCGGGACCGAGGCCCGCCGGCGCCAGCAGGAAGAGGGAGCGCACGTCGGGATAGCCTTCCGCCGCGAGCGCCACCGCCACCGCCGCGCCAAGGGAATGGGCGACGAGATCGAGATCGGACAGGCCGAGTTCCTCCAGCGTCTGGCCCACGGCCGCCACCAGCGCCTCGAAGCGCGCGGCGCCGTGTCCGGCCGATCCGCCATGGCCCGGCAGGTCGATGCCGAGCACCGGCCGCGACACCGCCGCGCCGGCGAGGAAGGGACGCCAGCCATTCAGCTCCGAGCCGAAGCCGTGGACCAGCACCAGCGGCCGGCCTTCGCCCTGACGCAGCCATGCATGGGTGAGCCCCCCCTGCCCGGCCCCGGTGGCAAGACGCGGTGTGGCGGGCGCAGCCCTTTGGTGGCGGGCCTTCTCCACGTCGATCCGCACGATGCGGCCCTTCGGACCGCTGCCGGAGAGCGCGCCGAGATCGACGCCGAAATCATCCGCGAGGCGCCGCGCCAGCGGCGAGGCCACCACCTTGCGCGCGGCCACGAGGGCGGCGATGGACGGCGCGCGCGCCGCAAGGCTCTGGGCAGGTGCAGCCGCTGCGACGGGCGCCGGAGCGGAGGGAACAGGCGCGGACGGCACGAGCGTGGGCGATGCCGCAACAGCGGCCACCACGGGCGCCGCCACTGCCGGCGCGGCTGCGGCGGATGCAACCCGCGCAGGCGCCGTTTCCCCTTCCGCGAGGATGGAGGCGATGAGGGTGCCCACCGCCACGCCGCGCGAACCGTCTCCGATCAGGATGGGACCGAGGCGGCCTTCGTCCTCCGCCTCCATCTCCATGACGGCCTTGTCGGTCTCGATCTCGGCGAGGAGGTCACCGCGCTTCACGGCCTCGCCTTCCTGCTTCAGCCAGCGGACGAGGTGGCCCTCCTCCATTCCGGCGGCGAGGGCGGGCATCAGGATTTCCTTGGGCATGTCGGGCTCCTGATCAGGCGAGGGCGAGGCCCTGCTCGGCCATGACGCGGCGGATGCCCGCCTCGATGTCCTTGGGACCGGCGCAGGCGGCGGCTTCCAGCACCTTGGAGATGCTGGGCGAGGCCTCCCCGCCATGGACGCGCTGCACCGGCTGATCGAGCGCATCGAAGCAGCGGGACTGGATCTCGGCGGCGAGGAACCCGCCATAGGAGGTGCCCACCGAGCCCTGCTCCACCACCAGCACATTGCCGGTCTTGGCGATGGAGGTCTCGATGGTCTCCCAGTCGAGGCCGGCGCGGTCGAGGCTGCGCAGGTCGATGACCTCCGCGTCCACGCCCAGGCGCTCCACCTCCTCCAGGGTCGATTTCACCATGGACAGATAGGTGAGGATGGTCATGGCCGAGCCGGGACGCACCACCTTGGCCTTGCCGAGGGGGATGAAGTAATCGAGGTCGTCCACCGGCGCCGGACCCTTGGTATTGTAGAGGTCCACATGCTCCAGCACGAGCACCGGGTCCTGGCAGGCCAGCGCGCTGTTCATGAGGCCCACATAGTCGAACGGGGTGGAGGGGGCGACGATGCGCCAGCCCACGGCGGTGGCGAAGATGCCGGCCGGGTCCATGGAATGCTGCGAGCCGTAGCCCGTGCCCATGGCCACCTTGGTGCGCAGCACCAGCGGCACCGCCATGTCGCCGCCGAACATGTGCCGCGCCTTGCCGATCTGGTTGAACACCTGGTCGGCGGCCACCCACATGAAGTCCGGATACATGAACTCGATCACCGGCACATAGCGTCCATCCATGGCGATGCCGCCGGCGAGGCCCGAGAAGGCGTTCTCGCTGATGGGCGTGCCCAGCACGCGGTCGCCGAAGGCCTCCTTCAGGCCGCGCGTGGCGCCATTGGTGCCGCCCTTGAGGCGGTGCACATCCTCGCCCATCACCACGATGCGGTCGTCTTGCGCCATGCGCCGGTGCATCACGTCCGCCACCACGTCCACGAAGCGGGCCTGCGGGTCGATGCGGCCGGCGAAGGTCTCCAGTTCCTCGGTGCGCACGCCATCGAGCTCGGAGAGGTCGCCGCGCACGCCGAAGTCGCGGAAATCGGGCGACGGCCACAAAGCGGGGATGATGCGACGCTTGCCGTCCACCTGCTCCACCAGCTCGCCGGCCACGTCCTCCATGAGCGCCTTGGCGCGGGCGCGCAACGCCGCGACGTCCTCATCGCCGATGAGCTGGCGCTGGGCCATTTCGCGGGCCAGAAGATAGATGGGATCGCGCCGGCGCCACTCCTGCTCCTCCTCGCGGGTGCGATAGCCGAAGGCGCTGCCGGGCAAGGGGCCGTTCTGGTGGAAGAAGCGGTAGACATCGGCCTCGATGAGCGTGGGGCCGCCGCCCGAGCGCATCACCTCCAGCGCCTCGGCGCTGGCCAGCGCCACCGCCAGCGGGTCCATGCCGTCCACCTTCCAGGAGGGGATGGCAAAGCCCAGCCCGCGCGCGGACAGGCGGGTCTCGGCGGTGGCCTCCTCCACATGGGTGGAGACGGCGTAGCGGTTGTTCTCGATGAAGAAGCACAAAGGCAGCTTCCAGGCTGCCGCAAGATTCATGGTCTCCAGCACCGAGCCGATATTGGTGGCGCCGTCGCCGAAATAGGTGAAGACCGCGTCGCCCGTGCCGGCGCGCTTGTGGGCGAAGGCCGCCCCCGCCGCCAGCGGCACGCCGCCGCCCACGATGGCGTTGGTGCCGAGATTGCCGGCATCGCCCCAGCGCAGGTGCATGGAGCCGCCGCGCCCCTTGCAGAAGCCCTGGGCGAGGCCGAGGATTTCCGCCATGGTCTTCTTGGACAGGTCGCGCACGTCGCCGCCGATGGCAGCGGTGGGAGACAGGCCGTCCGGCGCCACATAGGCCAGCGACTTGGCGAGAAACTGGTGGTGCGCCCGGTGGGAGCCGTTCACCTGATCGGAGGCGCGCATCATCACGGCGGAGCCGGTGGCGCCGCCTTCCTGCCCGATGGCCGAATGGGCGGGGCCGTGCACCAGCCCCTGCCCGGCCAGCTCCAGCACCTTCTCCTCAAAGGCGCGGATCAGCGCCATGGAGGTCAGCATGGTGCCGAGCAGCGCCGGATCGGCCGCATTCCAGTCGTCGCGGGAGGTGGTCAGCTCGCGCCAGGGGGCGGCGGGTTGCAGGTCCATATGGGTCGCCATCACGGCAGCTCCGAAAACGCGAAAGAACGGGACATTGAGGGGCGCGCCATGGCTCAGCCCCCCGGGTCGGCGGTGTGCCAGAGCCTCAGGGACGTGGTGCGCTCATAGGCCTTGCCGTTGGGAAAGCTCACCAGCTCGCACTGCATGCCCCAGGGGGTGAGGAAATAGACCCAGGTCTGCCCGCCGCTGGGGCCGCTCTCGCGCGTCACCGGCGCGCCGCAGATGCGGGCGCCGTGCGCCTCGAGATGGCGGACGGCGGCATCCATGTCGTCCACGTAGAACGCAAGATGATGCCCGCCCACATCGCTGTTGCGCGGCTGTATCGTCCGCTGGTCCGGGGCGATGTACTGGAATATCTCGAAATTGGAGCCGAAGCCGCAGCGCAGGAAGACGAGCTTCTTCATGATGGCGCGGGGATCGACATTGAGCTGGCGCGCCATCCAGTCGTCGTCGGCCTGGAACGGCCCGAGTTCGTAGACGCGGATGCAGCCGATGACATCGACGAAGAAGCGCACGGCCTCGTCGATATCGGGAACGGTGAAGCCGATATGATCGGTGCCGCGCAGGCCCGGAAGCCCCCGCACGGCCGTCTCCCGGGATTGCCCGCCCTCAGTGCTCATGACCCGACCCGCTGGAGAAATCGGCGCGCCGTTCGGCCGGGACGGGTCGCGAAATCCTGAAGGAACCGGCCACCCTCGCGGTCGCCGCAGCCCCCTCGCTTCCGCATCCTCCGACCGCCAAACGATCTGCGCCGCTTTCCTGACGGATAGTGGCGGCGCGATACGCTGTCAACATTAATGTATCCAATTATGCGGCAATTTGCGATAGTATGCCGTAATATCCGCCTTATTGGATACATTTGCTGCAATGCGAACACGCATGGTATCCAAACACGACGAGCCGCACGGTCCCCCTGCGATTCAGGGACCCTCCAGAAGAGCGCGCCATGAGAACGGAAAAATCCCCGGACGGGCCGGACAAGGACCAGGGCGTCCGCAGCCATGCCATCGCCATGGACCTGCGGGCCGGCATCCTCGCCGGGCTCTATGCGCCGGGCACCCGCGTGCGGCAGGAGGAACTGGCCGAGCGCTACGGCACCAGCCGCATTCCCGTGCGCGAGGCCCTGCGGGATCTCGAAAGCGAGGGACTGGTGGTGCTCGTGCCCAATTCCGGCGCGTGGATCGCCAAGACCGACATCAACGAGTGCGTGGAGATCTACAAGATCCGCGAGCGCATCGAGCCCCTCGCCCTCAGCGAGAGCATCCGCAACATGGACGAGGCCACCATCGCCCGCCTCGCGGACCTGTGCGCGCAGATCGAGGCATCAACGGAGGTGGAGGACTTCCTGAAGCTGGACAGGGAGTTCCACCTGCTCAGCTACAGGGCGGCGGCCATGCCCACTCTGCTCACCATGATCGAGCGCTTCTGGAACACCACCCAGCATTATCGCCGTGCCTATTCCCGCCTCATCGGCAAGGAGGGCCAGTGGATCATCCACAGCGAGCATCGCCTCATCATGGAGGCGATCCGGCGGCGTGACGGCGTGGATGTGCAGCACCTGCTCGAGAGCCACATCCGCCGCACCCGCCTGCAGCTTCAGGCGCACGATCTGTCCGGCCTCGTGCCGGCCGGAAAGTAGAACGGCGCGAAACACCCACCCACCCCGCAGCCCCCTGCGAGGCGCCGAAACGGTCCGAAAGCACGGCCTCCCTCTCCCTCATTTAAGTTGAGAGAGCGGGGAGGCCGGCGTCTCGTCACGCCAGATCGAAGCGATCGGCGTTCATCACCTTGGTCCAGGCGGCAACGAAGTCCTTCACGAACTTCTCCTTGTTGTCGTCCTGGGCATAGACCTCCGCATAGGCGCGCAGGATCGAGTTGGAGCCGAACACGAGGTCCATCCGCGTGGCGGTCCACTTCAGGTCGCTGGTCTTGCGGTCGCGGACCTCATAGAGGCCGTTGCCCGCCGGCTTCCAGCTGTTGCCCATGTCGGTCAGATTGACGAAGAAGTCGTTGGTCAGCGCGCCTTCACGATCGGTGAAGACGCCATGCTTCGTGCCGCCGTGATTGGTGCCCAGCACGCGCATGCCGCCCACGAGGACGGTCATCTCGTTCGCGGTCAGGCCCATGAGCTGGGTGCGGTCGAGCATGAGCTCTTCGGCGCTGACGGCGTAGTCCTTCTTCAGCCAGTTGCGGTAGCCGTCGTGGATCGGTTCCAGCACGTCGAAGGAGGCCGCGTCGGTCATCGCGTCCGTGGCGTCGCCGCGGCCCGGAGCGAAGGGCACCGAGACGTCGAAGCCCGCGGCCTTCGCCGCCTGCTCCACGCCCACATTGCCGGCGAGGACGATGACGTCGGCCACGCTCGCGCCCGTTTCCGCCGCGATGGGTTCCAGCACGCCCAGCACCTTGGCGAGGCGGGCGGGCTCGTTGCCTTCCCAGTCCTTCTGCGGGGCGAGGCGGATGCGCGCGCCATTGGCGCCGCCGCGCATGTCGGAGCCGCGGAAGGTGCGGGCGCTGTCCCAGGCGGTGGCCACCATCTCGCTCACCGAAAGCCCGCTATTGACGATCTTCGCCTTTACCGCGACCACGTCGTAGTCGCTGCGGCCGACCGGCACCGGGTCCTGCCAGATCAGGTCTTCCTGCGGAACGTCCGGCCCGATGTAGCGGACCTTCGGGCCCATGTCGCGATGGGTGAGCTTGAACCAGGCCCGGGCGAAGACTTCCGAGAGATATTCGGGGTTCTTGTAGAACTTTTCCGAGATCTCGCGGTAGATCGGATCCTTGATCATGGCCATGTCGGCATCGGTCATGATCGGGTTGTGCCGGATCGAGGGATCCTCCACATCCTGCGGCTTGTCTTCTTCCTTGATGTTGATGGGCTCCCACTGCCAGGCGCCCGCGGGGCTCTTGCGCAGCTCCCACTCGTGGTTGAAGAGCATCTCGAAATAGCCGTTGTCCCACCTGGTGGGGTGAGTGGTCCAGGCGCCTTCGATGCCGCTGGTCACAGTGTAGCGGCCCTTGCCGGTGCCGGTCGGGTTGGCCCAGCCGAGGCCCTGCTGGTCCACGTCGGCCGCTTCCGGCTCGGGGCCGAGCTTCGAGGCATCGCCGTTGCCGTGGGTCTTGCCCACGGTGTGACCGCCGGCGGTCAGGGCGACGGTTTCCTCGTCGTTCATCGCCATGCGGAAGAAGGTCTCGCGCACCTGCGCCGCGGTCTTCAGCGGGTCCGGATGGCCGTTGACACCCTCGGGATTGACGTAGATCAGGCCCATCTGCACCGCGGCCAGCGGGTTCTCCATGGTCGAGGGCACGTCGACATTCTCATACCGGCCGTCGCTGGGGGCGAGCCACTGCTTTTCCGCGCCCCAGTAGATGTCCTTCTCCGGGCTCCAGATGTCCTCGCGGCCGAAGCCGAAGCCGAAGGTCTTCAGGCCCATGGATTCATAAGCGATGGTGCCGGCAAGGGTGATGAGATCGGCCCAGCTGATCTTGTTGCCGTACTTCTTCTTGATCGGCCACAACAGGCGGCGCGCCTTGTCGAGGCTGACATTGTCCGGCCAGGAATTCAGGGGCGCGAAACGCTGGTTGCCGGTGCCGGCGCCACCGCGCCCGTCCGCCGTGCGGTAGGAGCCCGCCGCATGCCAGGACAGGCGGATCATCAGGCCGCCATAATGGCCCCAATCCGCCGGCCACCAGTCCTGGCTGTCGGTCATCAGGGCGTGCATGTCCTTCTTGAGGGCCTCGAAGTCGAGCGTCTTGACCTCTTCGCGATAGTCGAAAGCCGGACCCATCGGGTTGGTCTTCGTATCGTGCTGATGAAGGATGTCGAGGTTCAGGGCCTTCGGCCACCAGTTGGTGTTCGATGCCCCGACTTCCGTAACGGCGCCGTGCATCACCGGGCATTTGCCGACTGGTTTAATCTCATTCATGCCCACTGTCCTCCGACTCTGACGTGTCGTCCCGCGGATCCCGCGGATGCGGACGCATCCCGGCACCGCGCCGATCGAGGCGAACGGCCATCCTGCAGCACGTTCCCCGTGTAGCGGCAGAGTTCTAGCCCCGAATTTTGATAATGAAAATTTGCATTTTCTAATCGCCTCAATATGCTCAACTTATGAATGGCATCTCCATGAAGCAGTTGCGCTATTTCGAGGCGCTCGCCCTGCATGGCCATTTCGGCCGCGCCGCGGAGGCCTGCGCCATCTCGCAGCCGGCCCTGTCCCTGCAGATGAAGGAGCTGGAGGAGATCCTGGGCGCGCCCCTGGTCGAACGGGGCACGCGGCAGATTCGCCTCACCAGCCTCGGGGAGGCGTTCGCGCTGCGCGTGCGCGATATCCTGCGCGCGGTGGACGAGCTTGACGACCTCGCGCGGTCCTCCCACAGCGCCCTCGCCGGCCGGCTGCGCATCGGCGTCATCCCGACGGTCGCGCCCTATCTGCTGCCGAGCGTGATCAAGCGCCTCACCGAGCGCTTTCCCGGACTGGACCTGCGCCCGCGCGAGGCGGTGACGAAGCGCCTGGTGGATGACCTCGTGGAGGGCCGGCTCGATACCGCCATCGTCGCCCTGCCGGTCTCCGAGCCGTCCCTGAACGAATACGCCCTGTTCGACGAGGAGTTCATCCTGGTGCGCCCGATCGAGGACGCGGACAAGCCGGTGCCGAACCCGGAGATGCTGCGCGAGATGCGGCTGCTCCTGCTTGAAGAGGGACACTGCTTCCGCGAGCAGGCCCTCTCCTACTGCAGGATGTCGTCGTCCTTGCCCCGCGACCTCATGGAGGGCAGTTCCCTCACCACCCTGGTCCAGATGGTCGGGGCCGGCATCGGGGTCACCCTGATTCCGCAGATGGCGGTTCCCATCGAGACGCGCTCGGCCTCCGTCTCCATCGCGCCGCTGGCCCATCCGCGCCCGTCGCGGACCATCGGCATGGTCTGGCGGAAGACCAACCCGCTGTCGGGCCAGTTCGAGCACATCGCCGAGATCGTCCGCGACGTCGGCCGCTGCGGCTCCGTCGCGCCGCCGGCGGGACGGGCCCTCAGCCTCGCGCCGTGGCAGGCTCAGCCACGCTCGCCAGGGTGAAGGCCCGTTCCGATATCCGGCAGCCAGCTGACGGACATGGAAAAACTCTGCTCGCCGCCCGGCGGAATGTGGGCGAGGCCGGGCTTCTCGACGAACGGCCGCGTGTCCGCCTCCGGCGTCGCATAGCCGTGCCAGGGCTCGATGCACAGGAACGGCGCGCCGGGCTTCGACCAGAGGCCAAGCTGCGGCATGCCCGGAAAGGCGATCTCGAGCCCCGGCCCGCCCGGCACCCCGAAGCGGATGCGGCGCGAGCGGGGATTGAGGAAGATCAGCGCGTCGCATTCAAACATGGCGTCGTCGGGCGCAAGGATAGATCCGGATAGCGGATTGGGCTCGGTCGCCGCGCAGAGCAGGCCCCCGACCGGACGGTGCACCGGCTCGTCCTCCGGCGCCTCGAACAGCAGCCGATGCGCGTCGCGCGTGCCGCCATAGGGCAAAGGCCACAGGAACGCCGGATGGAAGCCGAAGCTCGCCGGCAGGCTTGCCGCTCCAGGATTGCGCACGCTCGCCGCGATGGTGAGGGTGGCGCCTTCGAGGACATAGGCAACGTCGAGCTCGAAGGCGAAGGGATATTGCGCGCGGGTCTCCGCGCTCGGCAGCAGCCGGAACACGGCGCGCTGCGGCTGCGCCTCCACCAGATCGAACCGGCTGCGCCGCGCGAAGCCGTGCTGCTTCATGGCGAAGCCCTGCCCGTCATGCATCAGCGTGTCCTGCGGCAGCCGCCCGACGATGGGGAACAGCAGCGGCGAGCGGCCTGCCCACACGCCCGGATCGCCGTGCCAGAGCAGGTCCCGGCCATCCGGGTCGCGCAGCCGGAGCAGCTCGGCGCCTTCCGCCGTGATTTCCGCCGACAGCATGCCGGACCTCAGCGTCGCAGACGTGCCCGCCATCTTGCCTGCCTCTTCATCCACCGCGCGGACCATCCGCGCGGTGGAATCCCTACCATCATGACGCGGTCCATATCACCCCCGCCGCGTGCCGCAGGCGCCGGCGACGAGGCGGGACCTATGCCCTCTAGACTCAAGGAAGAGAACGCGTTGGCCGATCAGCTTGCGATGCAAGCTGATCGGCACGGGCTCTAGGCTGGCTCCATCGCCTCGTCCGGGACCTGGCCGAAGCGCGCGATCAGCACCGGCGGATCGGCATCGTCCGATTCGGGATCGACGTCCCGCGAGAAGGCGACGGCCCCCGCCTTCACGATCGCCAGCCGGCGGGCGATGCGTTCAGCATCGGCCGAGGTGCGGACCTCCATGGCCGGAGCCGCCTTCAGCGCCCCGCGCTTGCCCAGCTCGAACGGCTGGACCACGTAGAACGTCTTCTTCGCCATGGCGTGCACTCCCCTTCGGAGCCCGGACGCTGCACCAAGGACGAGAACATTTCAAGAACTTTTAGAAGCGAGAGCCGCCCTCCACCGGCCTCAGATGCTGGCGCGGTCGAGCCGGCTCAGGGCGGCCCCGTCGAGGGCGAGGCAGGGCGAGGCCATGATGTCCTCAAGCTGGGCGAGGCTGGAGGCGCTGACGATGGGGGCGGTGACGCCCGGCTGGGCGATGAGCCATGCGAGGGCCACCTGCGCCGTCGTCGCGCCAAGGCGTGCGGCGATCTTGTCCATCTCGGCGAGGAGATCGAGGCCGCGCGGATCCAGATAATGGGCCACGGTGCCGGCCCGCGCCTTGCCGTCGAGGTCTTCCGGCTTGCGGTATTTGCCGGTGAGGAAGCCCGCCGCCAGGGCGTAATAGGGGATGACGCCGATCTGTTCCCTCAGGCAGAGCTGCTGCAACGCGCCCTCGAACAGGGCGCGGTTGGCGAGATTGTAATGCGGCTGCAGCACGCTGAAGCGGGGATAGCCCTTGGCCCCGCTCGCGGCCAGGGCCTCGGCCAGCCGCGGCGCGGTGTAGTTGGAGGCGCCCACCGCGCGCACCTTGCCAGCCTCCACGAGGCGGGCGAACGCCTCCATGGTCTCCTCCAGCGGCACGGTGTTGTCGTCGATGTGCGCCTGGTAGAGGTCGATGTAATCGGTGCCCAGGCGGCGCAGGGACGCCTCTGCCGACGCGGTGATGTGGGCCCGGGAGAGGCCCTTGCCGGCGGCCTTCATGTCCATGCCCACCTTGGTGGCGAGGTGGACCGCATCCCGCCGCCCGCCGCGCTTCAGCCAGGCGCCGATGATCCGCTCCGATTCACCGCCGCTGTGTCCCGGCAGCCAGATGGAATAGACGTCGGCGGTGTCGATGAGCGAGAAGCCGCGCGCCACAAAGGCGTCGATGAGGGAAAAGGAGGTGGCCTCGTCCGCGGTCCAGCCGAAGACGTTCCCGCCCAAGGCGAGGGGAGCGATGCTGATGCCGGACGTGCCGAGTGCGCGCTTGTCCAAGCGGGTATCCTCGAAAGATGGAAGCGCCGGACGCTCCGCCGCGGTCGCGCGGTACCATAGCCGGCCGGGACGGCAGATGGAACGATCCCGCGCGCCGGAGCCGACGCCGGCCTGATCTTTCAGGGAGCCTCGTGGATCAACCGAAACGGATGCTACCCATCCGTTTCGAAAAGTTGACCCACCAGATCAAAGAGCTGTGGTTCGATCTGCTCACGACAGATGGGTTCCATCTGTCGCGGTCGAACCACTGGCACCCGCATGGGCGCCGGCGGGCACCGGCGAAGCTCCGGACGATGAACGCGGGTGCCATCCCGCCCCCGCCGGGACGATCCCGACTGCGGGAAGGCGGCCTACCCCACCATGCGGGGCTCGGCCGGGGCCTCGTGGACCTTTCCTCCCACCGCGCCCGCGCCACCGCTCAGCCCGTTGCCGCCATAGAGCCATTCCACCGCGTCGTACCAGTCCTGCGACGTGTAGGAGCGCATGATGGTGTTGCGCAGGGCCGCGTGGGCGCCGGCGGGGTGATAGATGTGCTCGCCGATGGCCCGCGACTGGAGCTGGATGCGCGCCGTGCGCAGCACCCTCAGGTCGCGATAGGCGTTCAGCGCCGCCTCCATGTGGCCGGGGTGGGCGTCCACGCAATGGGCCAGCGCCACAGCATCCTCCATGGCCATGCAGGCGCCCTGCGCGAAATATTGCAGCTGCGGATGGGCCGCGTCTCCCAGCAGGGCCACGCGGCCGTCGGTCCAGCGCTCCACCGGGTCGCGGTCGCACAGCACCCAGAGCTTCCAGCCCGAGCCGTGGCGGATGATCTTCTGCGCCCGCTCGTGCACATGGGTGAAGCCGGCCATCACTTCCTCCGCCGAGACCGGCTTGCCGGCCACCGGCTCGGGGGCGTCGTTGTGGTAGGTGACCACGAGGTTGAACACCTTCCAGCCCGACAGCGGATAATGGACGATGTGGCACTTCGGCCCGGCCCAGAGCGTCGCCGCGTTCCAGCGCAGGTCCTCGGGCATCTGCTCGGTGGGGATCACCGAGCGGTAGGTGGTGTGGCCCGATACTCGCGGCCGCCCGTCGCCCAGAAGCTGCTTGCGCACGTTGGACCACAGGCCGTCGGCACCGATCAGCGCGGCGCCGCGCTCGCTCTCGCCGCCGGCGAGGCGGGCGGTGACGCCATTCTCGTCCTGATCGTAGCCCAGGACCTCGCTGCTGGTGCGCAGGGCGACGAGCGGGCTCGCCTCGCAGGCCCGCAGCAGCACCCCGTAGAGGTCGCCGCGATGGATCACCGCATAGGGATTGCCGAACCGCTGGCGGAACGGCTCGTCCAGCCGGATGTGGGTGATCTCCTCGCCGGAGATGGCATCCATCAGGCGCAGGCGGTCGATATAGACCGCCATGGCGCGGGCGGCATCGCCCACCCCCAGCGCATCGAAGGAGTGGAAGGCATTGGGGCCGAGCTGGATGCCGGCGCCGATCTCGCCGAGCTGCGGCGCCTTCTCCATCACCAGGGAGGGCACGCCCCGGCGGGCGAGGCCGAGGGCGGTGGCGAGGCCGCCAATGCCGCCGCCGGCGATCAGGATGCGGGTCTTTGTCATGGCGTTGTCCTCCGCTGGCAGTCTTGTTGTCTCGATATGCGGCAGCGCCGGCCTCAGGGCTCGGCGTCCGGCTGATGGTCGGGAAGGGCGGCGATGAAGGCCGGATGCTCGGCCAGGGCCGCGTCGATGGCGTTCAGGCGCGACAATCCCGACAGGTCGCAGTTGAAGCGGCGCGCATTGTGGAGCTGGGGCACGAGGCAGATGTCGGCGAGCCCCGGCGTGTCGCCGAAGCAGCAGCGCCCGTGGCCGCTGCGCGCGACGAGCGCCTCGCAGGCGGCAAGCCCCTCCTCCACCCAATGGCGGTACCAGGCATCCACGGTAGCCTGATCGTGCCCAAGGGTGCCTTTGAGATAAGCGAGCACCCTCAGATTGTTGAGCGGATGGATGTCCGCCGCGATGGCGAGGGCGAAGGCGCGCACATGGGCCCGCGCCAGCGGGTCGGCGGGCAGCAGGGCGGGCTCGGGCCGCGTCTCCTCCAGCCACTCGATGATGGCGAGCGACTGGGTAAGGACATCGGCCCCCACCTCCAGCGCCGGCACGAGGCGCTGGGGATTGACCGCGGCAAAGGCCGGCTGGAACTGCTCGCCGCCGCCGCGCCGCAGGTGCACGGCGACGAAATCGGGCGTGATCCCCTTCAGGTTGAAGGCGATGCGGCAGCGATAGGAGGCCGACGAGCGGAAATAGCCGAAGAAGCGCGGTTCCGGCTGCGCCGGCTCAACGATGGCGGGCGCGGGCATGGTCATGCCTCCGCCGCACCGACCACGAGCCGCACCGGGGCGAGCCCGTCGATGGTGCCGTCCAGCACCGCGCCGGGACCCACCGCGCCGACGCCTGCCGGCGTGCCCGTATAGATCAGGTCGCCGGGGCCGAGGTGATAGTATCGGGACAGGTGGGCGATGATCTCCGGCACGCTCCAGACGAGGTCCGACAGGTGCGCCTGCTGCCGCACGGCGCCATCCACCGCAAGCGCGATGCGCTGCGGCCCGATCTCCCCGAACGCCGCCTTCCGCGTCAGCGGCGCCAGGACGGCGGACTGCTCGAACGCCTTGCCCAGATCCCAGGGCCGGCCCTTGGCGCGGGCGTCGAGCTGGAGGTCCCGCCGGGTCATATCGAGCCCGGCCGCATAGCCGAACACCGCATCAAGGGCGCTGTCCGTGGCCAC
Organism: Xanthobacter autotrophicus; assembly: GCF_030015065.1. GTDB lineage: Bacteria > Pseudomonadota > Alphaproteobacteria > Rhizobiales > Xanthobacteraceae > Xanthobacter > Xanthobacter autotrophicus_D. The sequence continues at coordinate 32,116 of NZ_JAIVFN010000003.1, forward strand.
GCGGAAGGCCGGCGCGCCCATGGCGACCACCAGTTCCATCTCATAGTGATAGTTGTCGGTGCCCGGCGGATAGGCAATGGTCGCGCCGGATGCCACCAGGGCCGTGCCCGGCTTGGTGAAGTAGAAGGGGGCCTCGCGGTCCACCTCGTGACCCATTTCCTTGGCGTGGTCCGCATAATTGCGGCCGACGCAGAAGATGCGATGAACCGGATACTGCGCCGCCTCGCCCGCGATGGGGACGAGCGGCTGGGCCGGCGCCGGGAAGACCAGCGCGGGAGTTGCAACAGAGACATTCATGGGCGCGGGCGCTCCTCGAAAAAGCCCAGCCGCTCCTGCAGCGGCCGATCGTGAATGCGGATGAGAAAGGCCGGCTCCACGCCCTCCGCCCGGTGGGTGACGGCGGAGAAGACGGGAGCGGAGAAGGTGTCGGCGGGTCCCCAGCCGAAGCGCTCGCCATTGACCACGCTCTCGCCGCGGCCCGACACCACGTGGAACACGGCGCTGGAGGAGCGCAGCGGCGGGGCCAGCGTCTCGCCGGGGCGCAGCATCATGGCGGTGAAGCCGAGGGTGGGCAGGCAGCTCTCCCCGGTTTCCGGATTGACGTAGTCGAGTTCCACCGCCTCCCCCGGCGCGGCGAAGGCGCCGAGGCGCGCGAGCGCCGCCTCGGTCCGCGACCAGGGATAGCGCAGCATGGGATAGCGGTTGGGCTTCGAGACCGCAGGACGGCGCGCGGGCACGAGGCCGGCGGACAGGTATTCCGCCTGCGAGGCATCGGGGCGGTTGCGCGGCGCCTGCAGCGGCGCTTCCTCCGCATAGGAGCCTTCCAGATAGACGAACAGCGGCAGGTCGAGGGCATCCAGCCAGATCACCGGCTCGGTGCCCGAATGGCCGTGGTCGTGCCAGGCGCCGCCGGGGGTAAGGACGAGGTCGCCGCGGTGCATGGGGCATTTCTCGCCGTCCACCACCGTATAGGCCCCCTCCCCTTCCACGATGATGCGCGCGGCGCTGGGGGTGTGGCGATGGGCGGGCGCGGTCTCGCCCGGCTTCAGCAGCTGCAGGCCCACATAGATCACGGAGGTGGCCTGCATGGCCCCCTCGCCCCGGCCGGGATCGGTGAGCACCAGCACCCGGCGCTCGGCCTTTTCCACCGGCGTCAGGTCTCCGGCCTCCAGCAGCAGCGGGCGCACCGCCTCGAACCGCCACAGATGCGCCCGGCTCACCGGCTGGGGCGCGCCATGGGGCAGCACATTGCGCATCATGGGCCACAGCGGCGCGAGGCTGAGGCGCCCCAGCGCCGCGCGATAATCGAGCGGCAGATCCTCCAGCGTGCCGAGCGTCGTACTCATGCGCACCCTCCCTTCATGAATGTTATTTTAAATAATCATAAGCATACTTATTATAGGCGCGCAAGAGGTCCGTGGAATGGCCTCCGAGATGCTCCCCCGAGAGCCATCCGTTCCGGTGTTATCCCCTTGCGTTAGCGTTCAAATTCTCAGGGCCTAGCCGCGGGATTCCTCGCGCACCACGGCAGGGCGGGTGGGGGTGCGGCTGAGCTCGTTGGTGGCATCCACGAGCTTGGCGAGCAGCGCCTTGAGCGTCGCGCGTTCCTCCGGCGACAGGGGCGCCATGATGCGGTCCTGCACCCGCAGCACGGGCGAGCTGAGCGCCGCCAGCAGGCAGGCGCCCTCCTCCTTGAGGAAGAGCTGGCGCAGCCGCCGGTCTCCCGGCGCCGGGATGCGCCGGATGAGGCCCTTGCCTTCCAGCCGCTCCACCACGCCGCCGATGGTGGCCCGGTCATAGCCGATCACGCCCGCCAGCGACGCCTGGTCGATGCCGGGATGATCGCGCACAGTGGCGAGCGCCGCGAACTGCACCGGCGTCAGGTCCGCGCCCGCCCGCTCCATCTCCTCGGCAAACAGCGCCACCGCCACCTGCTGGAGGCGGCGGATGAGGTGCCCCGGCAGGCTTTCAAGATCAAGGACGACGGCTTCACACGGCTCCGCCGCAGCCTGGGCACCCTTGCGGGCCCTCGCGGTTGAAGGCGGGCGCGCGGCCCCCTGATGCGGCGTCTTCGGCACGGTCGGTCACCCCTCGCTTGGCCGGCGATTGTGGCGCCGTGGGCCGGCAGGTCCAGTCCCCGATTGCCGCAGCATCGCCGCATCCGAGGGGACGGAGAAGGCATCGCGGTAGCCGCTCGGGCTCTGCCCCACGTGGCGGGTGAACAGGCGCGTGAAATAGGCCGGATCGGCGAAGCCGAGCAGGAAGGCGATCTCGGAGACGGTCATGGAGGTGTAGAGCAGGTGGCGCCGCGCCTCCAGCACCACGCGCTCCTGCACCACGCCGAGCGCCGAGCGCCCCACCAGCTGCCGGCAGACCCGGCTGAGATGGGGCGCACTGACCCCGAGCCGTCGGGCACGGTCGGCAAGGGAGGGGTGGCGGCGGAAATCCTCCTCCACCTGCGCCCGGAAGCGCTCGAACAGGCGCCGGTGGACCGAGGCGCCGCCCGGCACGCCCTCGGGCGAGGCTGCCGCGATGGCGCGCCGGAACCAGACGAGGATGAGGCCGGCGAAGGCCGTCAGCGCCTCGGTCCGCCCCGCGCGCGCATCGGCGAACTCCGCATGGGCAAGCGCAAGCATTTGCGACAGCCGCGCCACCACGTCCGGCGCTGCGGCGACCACCGCCGGGCGCGCCAGTTCGCTCCGCCATTGTCCATGGGTGGGCGAGGCGCGGTCGAGCACGGCGGGCGGAACGCTCGCCACATAGCCGTCGGTCCCCGCCTGGAAATCGAAGCTGTGCACCACCAGCGGCGGCAGCACCACCGCCGAGCCGGGGCGCAGCACATGGATGGCGCCGTCGATGGAGGCGACGCCGCCGCCACTGGCGATGAAGAAGAACTGGTAGAGGTCGCCGTGGCGGTGGGAGCGGATGCGCCACTCATGGATGGAACTGCGCGCGACGATGGTCTCCACATGCAGTTCGTCGGGAAAACCGTTGCTGCCCTCGCCATAGAGGGCATAGGCCGGGACCGTGCTGCCCATCGCAGACCTTATTGGTTCGATTTGTCCAAGACTGTGCCCGAAGGCTCCATTCCGCACAAGGCGTCGTCTGCGTCACTCTCCCGGACAAGACGCCGGCTGATCGAGCGTCGGCGGAGGACACACATGACCGGACAGGTATCGCGGCGGCAGGTCTGCATCATCGGCGCGGGGCCTTCGGGGCTGCTGCTGGGCCAGCTTCTGGCCCGCGCAAATGTGGATGCGCTCATCATTGAGGCGAAGAGAGCCGACTACGTGCTCTCGCGCATCCGGGCCGGCGTGCTGGAAAGCGGGCTCACCGAACTGCTGCGCGAGGCCGGCTGCGGTGAGCGGCTGGACCGGGAAGGCCTCGTCCACCACGGCTTCTCCCTGGCCTTCGACGACCGCACCCACCGGATCGATCTCTCCAAGCTCACCGGCGGCAAGGCCGTCACCGTCTATGGCCAGACGGAGGTGACGCGCGACCTGATGGAGGCCCGCGCCGCCCTCGGCGCGCCCACCGTCTACGAGGCCGAGGACGTGGCGCTCCACGACTTCGACACCGACCGCCCCCGCGTCACCTATCGCAAGGACGGGGTGACCCACGAGATCGCATGCGACTTCATCGCCGGCTGCGACGGCTTCCACGGCGTCTCGCGCCGCTCGGTGCCGGAACGCGCCATCACCTCGTTCGAGCGGGTCTATGCCTTCGGCTGGCTCGGCCTGCTCGCAGACGTGCCGCCGGCCTCCGAGGAGCTGGTCTATGCGCGGCACGCGCGCGGCTTCGCCCTCGTCTCCATGCGCTCGCGCACCCGCAGCCGCTCCTACATCCAGGTGCCCCTCGCCGACCGGGTCGAGGACTGGCCGGACGACCGCTTCTACGACGAGCTGCGCCTGCGCCTGCCGCAGGACGTCGCGGCCCGCGTCACGCCCGGCCCCTCCATCGAGAAGAGCATCGCCCCCCTGCGCAGCTTCGTCGCCGAGCCCATGCGCTTCGGCAGCCTGTTCCTCGCCGGGGACGCCGCCCATATCGTGCCGCCCACCGGCGCCAAGGGCCTCAACCTTGCCGCCAGCGACGTGCATTACCTCTCCAGCGGCCTCATCGAATACTTTGCGGGCGGCTCGCGGGCGGGCATCGACGCCTATTCGCAGCGGGCGCTCGCGCGCATCTGGAAGGCCGAACGCTTCTCCTGGTGGATGACCTCCATGCTGCACGCCTTCCCCGATGCCGGGGATTTCGGCGCGCGCATGCAGCTCGCCGAGCTTGACTACATCGCCAGTTCCCCGGCGGCGGCAACCGTGGTCGCGGAGAATTATGTGGGGCTGCCGTTCTGATCGGCAGCCACCGGGAAACGGAGCGCCGCGACCAGCGCGAGAGCCGTGCGGGTCGCGGCGCCGGCAGCCACCACCAACTGGGGCAGGATCATCCATTCCAGCGTCCAGGCGGCGCCGGAGCGTTCGTTCTCGTGCACCAAAGCCTGGTCGAGGCCGCCCTGCTGGGCGGCGGCGAACCGCGCCAGGGTAACGAGGATTTCCGCCGCCACCGGATTGTTCTTCTCCGGCATGGCTGACGAGCCGCCGCCGCCGGCGATGGTCACCTCGCCCACCTCGTTCTGCGCCATCAGGCAGATATCGGCGCCGAACTTGCCCAGCGTCCCGCAGACGAGCGTGCACCAGTGGCCGAAGGCGACGACGCCGTCGCGCTCGGCATGGGTGGCACGCGGCGCGCGCAGAAGGCCGAGCCGGTCCGCAAGACCATCGGCCACCGCCTGCGCCGCCGCGCCCAGCTCGGCGCGATTGCCCACGGCACCACCCAGCTGCACCCGGAACAGGTTCATCGCCACGTCGGGCAGGCGCGCCCGATGCCGCGCGAGGGGATCGCGCCAGCCGGCGACCTTGTGGGCGAGCGAGACCGGTCGCGCGCGCTGCATGCGCGTGTGGCCGCAGAGCATGAGCGCGCCCGCCTCGGCATCGAGACGGTCGAAGGCCGCCATCAGCGCCTCGAGCCGCGCGGCGAGGATGTCCGCCGCCGCCTTGAGGCGCAGGAACAGGCTGGTGTCGATCACGTCCTGGCTGGTGGAGCCCTTGTGCGCGAGGCCCGCATGGGGCTCGCCGACAGCGGCGCGCAGAAGACGCACCAGTTCCGGCACCACCACGCCGTCGCGGGCGACCGCCCCCGCGAGATCCGACGGCGCGATGCGCATGCGGGAGACGGCGGCCACGATGGCCTCGGCCGCCGCGTTGGGAATGACCCCCGCCTCCGCTTCGGCCTGCGCCAGGGCCGCCTCGAAGCGCAGCATGGCGGCGATGTCCGCTTCGGCGCTGAAGCAGGCGGCGACCTCCGCGTCTCCCAGCAGGGCGCCGAGGAACGGATGCGCGAACACGGACACGCTCATGGGATCAGGGCCTCGATGCGGGAGATTGCGCCGCGCAAGCTCGGCCGCCATGGGGCCAGCCGTCAAGAGCGCAGGCCGCGCGGCTTATTGTCGATCCTCTGTCAAAGCCCGCGCGCGACCTCGCGCACGGCCCTCACGAGCAGCTCCGCAGCCGGGGTCGGCGCATGGCCCGCGCGGGTGGTGAGACCCACCGGGCCACCCGATACAGACGTGGACAAGGGAAGGCGCACCAGGGTCCCTTCGTCGAGATCGCCGGCGACGACGCCGTGGGAGATGATCCACACTGCGTCGCTCGCCAGCACGTAGGCGCGGGAGAATTGCGGTTCCACCGTCTCGATCCGGTCGTCGATGCGGCCGATGCCTTCCTGGATGAACAGGCGGTCGATCTCGGGGCGGATGATGGAGCCCCGCGCCGGCATGATCAGGGTGTGGCGGGCGATGTCCTCCAGCCCCACCGGCCGCCCCGTGGCGGCGGGATGGCCGGGGCGGGCCACGAACACGATGGGTTCGGAATAAAGATGCTCGAAGGCAAGGCCCATCATCACCTGCGGCTCGGCAAGCCGGCCCACCACCAGATCGAGCCGGCCCTGCTTCAGCTGGTCGATAAGCCAGCCGTTGGGCCCGGCCTCGATGGCGATGGAGGCTGCGAGCCCCGCCGCCTTCGCCCGCTGGACCGCCTTCGGCATGATGCGGGCGGCGACCGTTGGCAGGGCGCCCACCACGAGGGTGCCGCCGGTGCCGCCGCCGGCCCGCTTCAGCGTGTCGATGCCCCGGCCAAGCTCGGCGAAGGCGGCCCCCGCATGGGCGCGGAATGCCACACCTTCCGCCGTGAGGACGGCGCCGCCGCGCCCGCGCTCGAACAGCGGCGCGCCGAGAATGTCCTCCAGCTCGGCGATGGCCCGCGAGACCGCCGGCTGGGTGAGATGCAGCGCCTCGGCAGCACGGCCGAAGCCGGCGCGCGCCGCCACCTCCAGGAAGCAGGCAATATGGCGCAGCTTGATGCGGGCATCGATCATGATCCAGTTTCATATCAAAAATCGCATGTATAGATACAAAAATATCATTTTCCATGTCGAAACTCGTATGGAAATCTCCCCTGCGAGCCGAGCCCGGCGCGATCGCGATCGACCCGCGTCACCCATCGCGCGCCTTCCGGATCGACTGCCCCAGAAACGGAGACCTCAATTGCCGTCCGCACCAGAACGCTCCGACCGCTGGATCGCCGGCGACGCCACTCGCCGCGCCGTGCTCGGCGACGGCCATGTGGACGCGGCGGCGGCGCGCACGGACGCCTTCGACGCCGGCTTCCAGGCCTTCATCACCGAAGGCGCCTGGGGCTCGGTGTGGTCGCGACCGGGGCTGACGCGGCGCGAGCGCTCGCTCATCACCATCGCGCTGCTCGCGGCGCTCGGCCACGACGAGGAAGTGGCCATGCACGTCCGCGCCACGCGCAACACCGGCGCCAGCGCGGCGGATGTGGCGGAGGCGCTGATGCATGTCGCCGTCTATGCCGGCGTCCCCGCCGCCAACCGTGCCTTCAAGATCGCCAGGCAGGCCTACGCCGAAGCGGAAGCCCAACACGAACAAGACGGAGGAAGCGATGGACGAGAGGGGTGATTTCATCCGCAGGGACCGGAAATGGCATCCGCCCGCCTTCACCCCCGGCTACAAGACGAGCGTGCTGCGCTCCCCCCGCTGCGCGCTGGTGTCGGTGGAGCAGGGCGTCGGCGAGAAGGCGGGCCCCCTCTTCTTCCCGCGCGGCGGGCTCGACCCGCTCGACAACGATCTCATCTGCAACTTCTCGAAGGGCGGCGAGGCCATCGGCGAACGCATCGTTGTGCATGGCCGGGTGCTGGACGAGAACAGACGGCCCGTGCCCGGCACCCTTATCGAGGTCTGGCAGGCCAATGCGGGCGGCCGCTACCGCCACAAGAACGACAGCTACCTCGCCCCGCTCGATCCGAACTTCGGCGGCACCGGGCGCTGCCTGACCGACGCGGAGGGCTATTATTTCTTCCGCACCATCCGCCCCGGTCCCTATCCCTGGCGCAATGACGGTTCGGACTGGCGCCCGGCGCACATCCACTTCTCCATCTTCGGCGAAGCCTTCGTGCAGCGCCTCGTCTCCCAGCTCTATTTCGAGGGCGACCCGCTGATCCCGCTCTGCCCGATCGTCAACACCATCCCGGACCCGGCGGCCATCGACCGGCTGGTGGCGCGGCTCGACATGGGCCAGCAGATGCCGTTCGACGCCCTGGCCTATCGCTTCGACATCGTCCTGCGCGGACGCCGCCAGACGTTCTTCGAGAACAAGAGGGAGGGCAACTGATGCCGGTCGCCTATCTGAAGGAGACGCCGTCCCAGACCGGCGGCCCCTATGTGCATATCGGCACCCTGCCGGCGGTGGCCGGGCTTCCCGTGCGCACCCAGGAGAACCTGTCCGTGCTCGCCTCCGGCAGCGTGCCGGGCGAGCGCATCCGCATCACCGGGGTGGTGTGGGACGGCGCGGGCCATCCGGTGAAGGACGCGCTTCTGGAACTCTGGCAGGCGGACGCGGCCGGCCGCCACGACAATCCGGACTTCCCCGGCTTCGGCCGCGCGGCGGCGGATTTTGCCACCGGCGCATTCAGCTTCGAGACCGTCAAGCCGGGCGCCCTGCCCTGGCGCGACGGGCGCACCCAGGCGCCGCACGTCTGCCTTCTCATCTTCGCCCGCGGCATCAACATCCACCTGCATACCCGCATGTACTTCTCCGACGAGGCGGAGGCGAACGCCGCCGACCCCGTGCTGAAATCCATCGAGCATGCCGGGCGCCGCACCACGCTGGTGGGCGCGCGCGACGAGGCGGACGGTGTCGTCACCTATCGCTTCGATATCCGCCTGCAGGGCGAGAACGAGACCGTCTTCTTCGACGTCTGACGCGACCATCACGACCCGCCGCGCGCCGCCCCAGCGCAGCGGCGGATCCGTCTCCACGTTCCAAGAAAGAAAACGCGTCACGCGATCCGATCAGCGCGTGCTCCAGGGAGGACACCATGGGCAGAACATCCATCCGATGCGCGGGGGCCGCCGCGCTCATCGCCGCCGCCATGGCCGCGCCGGGGCCTGCCCGCGCGCAGATTTCCGACGACGTGGTCAGGATTGGCGTGCTCAACGATCTGTCCGGCCAGTTCGCCGACATCGGCGGCAAGGGTGCGGTGCTGGCCGTGCAGATGGCCGCCGACGACTTCGGCGGCAAGGTCGCGGGCAAGAAGATCGAAATCCTCTCCGCCGACCACCAGAACAAGCCGGACGTGGCCGGCGCCACCCTGCGCCAGTGGTTCGACCAGGAGGGCGTCGATGCCGTGACGGGCCTGCCCACCAGCTCCGTCGCCCTCGCCGCGCAGGAGATCGCACGGGACAAGAAGAAGACCGCCCTGATCGCCGGCGGCGCCACCTCCGACCTCACCGGCAAGGCCTGCTCGCCCTATTCCATCCACTGGGCCGACGACACCTATGCCCTCGCCAACGGCACCGCCCGCGCGGTGACCCGCGCCGGCGGCAAGACCTGGTTCTTCCTCACGGCGGACTACGCCTTTGGCCACGCCATGGAGCGCGACGCCTCCACCGCCATCCGCGACGGCGGCGGCAAGGTACTCGGCGGCGTACGCCATCCCTTCGCCGCATCGGATTTCTCCTCCTTCCTGCTGCAGGCGCAGGCCTCCAGGGCGCAGGTGATCGGGCTCGCCAATGTGGGCGGCGACACCGGCAACGCCATCAAGCAGGCGGCGGAATTCGGCATCGTGGACAGCGGCCAGAAGCTCGCGGGCTTCCTCGTCTTCATCACGGATATCCACGCCCTCGGCCTCAAGCTCGCCAAGGGGCTCCTGGTTTCCACCGGCTTCTACTGGGACCAGAACGACGCGTCGCGCGCGTTCGCCAAGCGCTTCTTCGAGAAGACCGGCCGCATGCCCACCAAGGAGCAGGCGTCGGGCTACGCGGCCGTGACCCACTACCTGAAGGCGGTGGCCGCCAGCGGCACCGACGATGCGGCGCGGGTCAATGCGCAGATGCGGCAATTGCCGGTGGACTATTTCGGCCATTCCGGCTCCATCCGCCCCGATGGCCGCGTGCTCTACGACCTCACCTTGTACGAGGTGAAGGCGCCCGAGGAGAGCAAGGGTCCGTGGGACTATTACAAGCCCGTGGCCACCCTGGCCGCGGCCGAGGTGTTCCGCCCCATGAGCGAGGGCGGCTGCCCTCTGGTGAAGCCCTGACCGCGCGCCCACCGCTTGAAGACCGCCGATGCCGGGGCCTCACGGCGCGCCGGTGCCGGCTTATGGCATCGGCCTCCTGTCTTCAACCGATGCCAAGTGGGTTAAGCTCATGGGCCATTGATCTCAGTCGATCCGCGCCACCTTCCGCAGCAGCGACACCAGCGTGTCGCGCCCGCCGGGGCCCAGGAGGTTGGCGAAGTCCTCTTCCTGCGCCGACTGGAGCTTGCGCGCCTTGTTGAGGAGCGCGGTTCCCGCCTTGGTCAGGAACACCGCGTGGGAGCGCGCATCGGTGGCCGAGCGCGTGCGCTCGGCGAGCCCGCGCTTTTCCAGCTGGTCGAGCATGACGACGAAATTGGTGCGCTGGATGCCGAGCACCCGCGCGATCTCCGACTGCTTGCGGCCGGGATTGTCGGCGATCACCAGCAGCACGGAATATTGCGCGGGCGTCAGATCGAGGGTCGCGAAACGGGCGCTGAAATCCTCGAACACCGCCATCTGCGCCCGCCGCAGGGTGTAGCCGACGACGCTCGTGAGGCCCGTGAGGTCGAGGTCGGAGCCCTCGGCCATTTCGTCCGCATCGTCCGGCTCCACCGCGCGCGCCGGCTTGCGCCCGCGCCGCGCCGGCGCGCCGTTGGCGGACGTTGTCTTTTGCGCCTGTGCCCTCTGAGCCTGTGTCCTCTGGGCCTGTGTCTTGCGGGCCTGTGTCAGGTCGTCTTCAGCACCCATCGTTCGCCCTTCGCACTCTAAATTCAAGAAAGAGAACGCGTTGTCCGATCAGCTTGCGATGCAAGCTGTTCGGCGCGTGCTCTTGCGCTCCCGGTCGCGGAAGCCGTGACGGCCAAGGCCGTCCTGTCCATTTCGCAGGTTTCGGCCGTCTTGCCGACCCCTGCAAATATTGTTATGATCCATATCAATTAAACAAGAACCAGCCGGGAGGGACGTCCGCGTCCCGAAAAATCGCCGCCAGATCCGACGCCCTTCCGGGCGAACGCATCCATGCGGCAGGACACAAGAGCACGCTTTGATCGGATTGCCCCGCAATGTGATCGGCAAAACGTTCTCTTTCATAACGTCAGAGCCGGTTTCACCGTTCAGGCCCGACACCCTGAACGCAGCCGGCCGAAGGGGGAGACACGCATCCGTGGACAGCACGATTCTGCTTTTCCTGCTGCAGGACGGTATCACGAACGGAGCGGTCTACGCTTTGCTCGGCATCGCCATCGTCCTCATCTTCGCGGTCACCCGCGTCATCTTCATTCCCCAGGGCGAGCTGGTCGCCTTCGGCGCGCTCACCTATGCGCTTCTGGAGGCGGGGCGGCTGCCGGGCACGGTGTGGCTCACCGCGGCCTTCGGCGCCCTCGCCTTCGCCTTCGATCTCGCCGCATCGCTTAGCACCGGGATCGATGCGAGGAAACTCGCCCGCAGCGCCGGCTTCAACCTCGCCCTGCCGGCGGCCCTCCTCGCCGTCACCCATGAAGTGGCGGGGGCCGGCTTCGGGCCCGGCGTGCACATCCTCGTCACCCTCGCCCTCGTCACGCCGCTCGGCCCCTACATCTACCGGGTGGCGTTCCAGCCCATCGCCTCGGCCTCCATCCTGGCCCTGCTCATCACCGCCGTGGGCGTGCATCTCGCTTTGGTCGGGCTCGGGCTCGTCTTCTTCGGCGCGGAGGGGGTGCGGGCGCCGAGCCTGTCGGAGCTGACGCTGGAGCTCGGCCCCCTGCTGGTGAGCGGGCAGAGCCTCGTGATCTACGCCGTGACGCTGCTCGCCATCGGCGCGCTCTGGTTCTTCTTCGAGCGCGCCTTGTGGGGCAAGGCGCTGAAGGCCACCGCGGTCAACCGCCTCGGCGCGCGGCTGGTGGGCATCCGCACCACCTTCGCCGGCGCCCTCGCCTTCGGCCTCGCCGCGCTCGTGGGCGCGCTCTCGGGCATCCTGATCGCGCCGGTGACCACCATCTATTACGACACCGGCTTCCTCATCGGGCTCAAGGGGTTCGTCGCCGCCATCGTGGGCGCGCTGGCGAGCTATCCACTCACCGCCGTCGCCGCCCTCGCGGTGGGGATCGTCGAGGCCTTCTCCTCCTTCGTCGCCTCGGACCTGAAGGAGGTCATCGTCTTCATGCTGATCATCCCGGTGCTGGTGTGGCGCTCCCTCACCCAGCCCCACGTGGAAGAGGAGGACTGAGCCCGTGACACCCCCTCCCGCCGCGACCCATGCCCAACCCCTCCGCTCCGAGGCGCCGATGACCGCACGCTCCGAAGCCGCCCTGCCTCCGGCCGCCGCCGGCGAGCCGCAGACCCGCAACCGCGGCCGGCTGAAGCTGCCGCCGCTCGAACCCCGCATCGCCATCGCCGTGTTCGCGGCGGCGATGGCGGCATTGCCACTCATCCCCGGCGTGCCGGTCTTCGCCATCACCCTCATCGGCAATATCGGCCTTGCCGCGCTGGTCGCCCTCGGGCTCGTCCTGCTCACCGGCGTGGGCGGCATGACCTCGTTCGGACAGGCCGCCTTCTGCGGCTTCGGCGCCTACACCACGGCGGTGCTCTCCACCACCTACGGCTGGTCGCCCTGGGCCACACTGCCGGTGGCCCTGCTGGTATCCGGCAGCGCCGCGGTGGTGCTCGGCCTTCTCACGGTGCGCCTGTCAGGACATTTCCTGCCGCTCGGCACCCTGGCCTGGGGCATCAGCCTCTATTACCTGTTCGGCACCCTCGACATCCTCGGCCGCCACGACGGCATTTCCGGCATCCCGCCCTTCTCCATCGCCGGCCATGACCTGATCGACCCGCGCACGGTGCACTACCTCATCTGGGGCCTGGTGATCGGCGCGGCGATTCTCACCATGCACCTGCTCGACAGCCGCGTGGGCCGCGCCATACGGGCGTTGCGGCGCGGACAGCTGGCGGGCGAATCCTTCGGCATCGACGCGGCGCGCATGAAGCTCATTGTCTTTGTTTATGCCGCGCTCCTTGCCGGCCTCTCCGGCTGGCTCTACGCCCACGTGACGCGCACCGTCACCCAGACCCCGTTCGGCATCAATGCCGGCATCGAATACCTGTTCATGGCGGTGCTGGGCGGCGCCGGGCAAATTTTCGGCGCGGTGGTGGGCGCGGGCCTCGTCACCGTGCTGAAGGAGGCGCTCCAGCGCGTGCTGCCGCAGGTCTTCGGCCATGGCGTTCAGCTGGAGGCCGTGGTGTTCGGCATCCTGCTGGTGGGGCTGCTGCAGGTGGCGCGGGAAGGCGTGTGGCCCCACATCGCCGCTTTGTGGCCGGCACGCGGGCGGCCCGTGCCCCCCGACGCGCCGGCCCTGGCGCGGCGCTCCGCCTCCGCGGCACCAGCGGAGAAGCTGCTGGCGCTCGACGGCGCGGTGAAGAAATATGGCGGCCTCACCGCCGTGAACGCCGTATCCTTCGCCGTTGGGCGCGGCGAGATCGTCGCCCTGATCGGACCGAACGGCGCCGGCAAGAGCACCACCTTCAACCTCATCACCGGCGTCACCCGCCTCACCACCGGCGCGGTGCGCTTCGAGGGCATGGACATCGCCGGAGCCCCGCCGCAGGAGATCGCGCGGCTCGGCATCGCCCGGACCTTCCAGCACGTGAAGCTCAATCCCGAGATGAGCGTGCTCGAAAACGTCGCGCTGGGCGCCCACCTGCGCGGCCATGCCGGCGTCCTCTCCTCCATGCTCCGCCTCGACCGGCGCGACGAGGCCCGCCTTCTGGCGGAAGCGCGCCGGCAGATCGAGCGCGTGGGCCTCGCCGAGCACATGCTGAAGCCCGCCGGCAGCCTTGCCCTGGGCCAGCAGCGGGTGGTGGAGATCGCCCGGGCGCTGGCCCTCGACCCGGTGCTGCTGCTCCTCGACGAGCCCGCCGCCGGCCTGCGCCACAAGGAGAAGGAGGCGCTCGCCGCGCTGCTGCGCAGCCTGCGCGCCCAGGGCATGAGCGTGCTGCTGGTGGAGCACGACATGGGCTTCGTGATGGGGCTGACCGACCACATCGTGGTGCTCGACTTCGGCACCAAGATCGCCGAGGGCCCGCCCGCGGCCATCAAGACCAACCCCCAGGTCCTCGAAGCCTATCTCGGAGGTGTGGCATGAGCGTCGAGCCCGGCATCCGCCCCGACGCCGTGGAAGCCACGGTGCTTCTCGACATCGCAAGCGCCTCCATCGCCTACGGCAAGGTGCGCGCGGTGGAGGGCGCCTCCCTGCGCGTCGGCGCGGGCGAGATCGTCACCGTCATCGGCGCCAACGGGGCCGGCAAGTCCACCCTGCTGAACGCCGCCATGGGGGCGCTGCCGCTCGCGGCCGGCGCCATGACCTTCCTCGGCCGCGACGTGAGCCGGCTGGCCGTGGAGGAGCGCGTCGCCCTCGGCCTCAGCCTCGTGCCCGAGCGGCGCGAACTGTTCTCCACCATGAGCGTGGAGGATAACCTCGTGCTGGGCGGCTTCCGCGTTGCCCGCGCCGTGGCCCGCGACACCCTCGCCGAAGTCTATGACCGCTTCCCCCGTCTCAAGGAGCGGCGGCGCCAGCTCGCCGGCACCATGTCCGGCGGCGAGCGGCAGATGCTGGCCATGGGCCGCGCCCTCATGGGCCGCCCGAAGCTGCTGATGCTCGACGAGCCCAGCCTGGGGCTGGCCCCGCGCATCGTCGCCGACATCTTCCGCATCATCGCGGACCTGCGCGCGTCCGGCGTCTCCATCCTCCTGGTGGAGCAGAATGCGCGCGCGGCGCTCGCCGCCGCCGATGTCGCCCATGTGATGGAGCTCGGCGCCGTGACCCTGTCCGGGCCCGCCGCCGTGCTCGCCCGCGATGAGCGGGTGATCGAGAGCTATCTCGGCCTCCACTGATCCTTCCAATACCCCCGCGAGGGCGCCATGACCTATCGTCCGCCGATCGACGAGATCCTGTTCACGCTGACCCGGGTCGCGTCGCCGCCGGGGAGCCCGCCCCCCGTTCCGGTCGATGAGCTCGCCGCCATACTGGAGGAGGCGGGCCGCTTCTGCGCCGAGCGCATCGCCCCCCTCGACCGCACCTCCGACCTTGTGGGCGCACGCTGGGAAGACGGCCGCGTCACCACCCCACCCGGCTTCAGAGAGGCCTATGCGGACTGGATCGCCGGCGGCTGGAACGCGGTCGCCCAGCCGGAAGCCTTCGGCGGCTCCGGCCTTCCCGTGTCGGTGGGCACCGCCGCCATGGAGATGCTCACCTCGTCGTGCATGGCGCTCTCCACCTTGCCGGTGCTGTCGCAGGGAGCCGCGGACGCCATCGAGGCCCATGCCTCGGACGAGCTGAAGGCGCTCTATCTGCCCAAGCTGGTCTCGGGCGAATGGACCGGCACCATGAACCTCACCGAGCCGCAGGCGGGCTCGGACCTCGGCCTCCTGCGCACCCGCGCCGAGCCCCTGGGCGACGGGCGCTACCGCATCACCGGCTCGAAGATCTTCATCACCTTCGGCGCCCACGACCTGGCTGAGAACATCATCCACCTGGTGCTCGCCCGCCTGCCCGACGCGCCGGCCGGAGTGAAGGGCATCTCCCTGTTCCTGGTGCCGCAGCGTTTCGTGGCGGCGGATGGGACGCTGGGGGCGGAAAACGACCTGCGCTGCGCCGGCATCGAGCACAAGCTCGGCATTCGCGGCTCGCCCACCTGCACCATGGTGTTCGGCGATGGCGGCGGCGCCATCGGCTGGCTGGTGGGGGAGGAGAACAAGGGCCTTGCCTGCATGTTCACCATGATGAACAAGGCCCGCCTCGCCACCGGCCTCCAGGGCGTCGCCATGGCGGAGAAGGCGACGCAGAAGGCCGCCGCCTATGCGCTGGAGCGCCGGCAGGGGCGCGCGGCCGGCTTCGACGGCGCGGCGCCCATCGCCGCCCATCCGGACCTCGCGAAGACCCTTGCCCGCATGAAGGCGCTGACCGCCGCCGCCCGCTCCATCGCCTATGCCGCCGCCGCCGCCATCGACGCAGGTGATGCCGGTGATGCCCGCGCCAGCCTGCTGACGCCGGTGGTGAAGGCGTTCTGCACCGACATCGGCTGCGAGGTGGCCTCCCTCGGCATCCAGGTCCATGGCGGCATGGGCTTCGTGGAGGAGACCGGCGCCGCCCAGCTGCTGCGCGACATCCGCATCGCGCCCATCTATGAGGGCACCAACGCCATCCAGGCCATCGACCTCGTGATGCGCAAGATTCCCCGCGAAGGCGGCAGCGAGGTGGCCCGCCTCATCGCCGAGAGCCGGGCCGACGTGGCGCGGGCGGAGAACCGCGTCGGCCCCTCGGCGGCGATCCTGGCGGAAGCGCTCTCCGCGCTCGAAACAGCCACGGCCCATCTGCTGGCCCCCGCCATCGGCGAGGCGGCGAAGCTGCTGGCGGCGCAGACCTATCTGCGCCTGTTCGGCCTCGCTTTGGGCGGGGCGCTGCTGTCGCGCGGCGCGGCGGCGGCAGGAGACAGCAGATGGGCGAAGGAGGCCGACTGGATCCGCCTCGCCCGCATCTATGCGGAGGACATCGCCGCCGAGGCCGAGGGCCTTGCCGGACAGATCGTCTCCACCCGCCGCGATCCCGCCGACTACCGCGCCCTCGCCGGCGTCGGCTGACGCTTCCGGAACAAAAGGAAAGGGCTCCCGGATCGCGTCCGGGAGCCCTTTTTCATGGACCTTCAGGAGAGCGCGGCACCACTCCTCACTCGACCAGAACCCACTTGCCGTCCTTGACCGTGATCAGGATGCGGGCCCGGTCGTCCACGCCGTAATGGTTGGCGGCGGTGTAATTGTAGACGCCCTGGCTCGCCTTCAGCTCCTTCTCGCTTTCCAGCGCATCGCGCAGGGCGGCGCGGAATTCGGGCGTGCCGGGCCGGGCGGTCTTGAGCGCCACCGGCAGCACCCGCTCCAGCAGCTGGAACACATCGTACATATGGGCGCCGAACTGGGTGACGGTGCCTTCGCCGAACTTCGCCTCATAGGCCTTGGTGTAGGCGATTCCCGGCGCCTTGGTGGGGCTTGCCTCGGGCTGCTCGGCGGCGGCCACCACCGGGCCCGAGGTGAAGACCACCCCCTCGGCGGCCTTGCCGGCGATGCGGATGAAGTCGCGCGTCACGGCGCCGTGGGTCTGGTAGATGGGCCCCTTGTAGCCGCGCTCGCGCAATGCGATCACCGGCAGCGCGGCGGCCGTGCCGGAGGCGGCGACCAGCACTGCATCGGGCTTCTGGGCGAGGAGCTTCAGCGTCTGCCCGGCCACGGAGGTGTCGGCGCGGGCATAGCGCTCGTCGGCGACCATGGAGAGGCCGAGCGGCTCGCCGTTGGCCTTGAACTCCTTCACCCAGAGGTCGCCCCAGCTGTCGGAAAAGCCGATGAGGGCCACCCGCTTCACCTTGCGCTTCAGCATGTCCTCATAGAGGCCCTTGGCCATCAGCGGCACGGGCTGGGGCATGGAGAAGCTCCATTTCTCCTTGCCGGGCTGGAAGGGAATGGGGCTCAGCGCGAAATGGGGCACCTGCGCCTCCGCCGCCACGTTGGCGACGGCGAGGGTGGCCGGCGTCACCGCCGAGCCGATGAGCACGTCCACCTTGTCCTCGGTGGCGAGGCGCCGGGCATTGGTGGTGGCGACCGTGGGGTCGCCCGCATCGTCGAGCGGGATGATCTCCAGCTTCAACCCGGCGATCTCCCTGGGCACCACGTCAAGGGTGTTCTTCTCCGGGATGCCGAGGGCCGCGCCCTGCCCGGTGGTGGAAATGGAGGCGCCGATGCGCACCACATCGTCCGCCGCCAGCGCCCCGGTGCCGCCGAGGGCAAGAAGCAGCGCCGCGCCTGCGAGCGGGCGCCGAAAGGCATAGGTCATTCTCGTCTCCTCCCCTGTTTGATTGGCCCCGGCCGCCCCGCCTTTCGCGGCGGTGTTCCGGCCAAGGGATGTACCGCCGCTCAGCCTTCCGACAGCCGCCGGATCACCTCCTGCGGGATCGGGCGGGATTTCAGCCGCTTGGGATCGTCGGGATGCGGGCCGACCCAGACCCGGGTCTCGTAGCCCTCGATGGCGAGCACCTCGCCCTCCGGCGCCGGCTTCAGCACCTTGTGCAGCACATCGAAGCTGGAGGTGCGGATGGCGCTGATGGTGGTCTCGATGACGATGTCGTCGCCGAAGCTCGACGGCACCATGAATTTCGCCCGCGTATCCACCATGGGGTAGCCGACGATGTCGAACTGCCGGATGAGGTCACGCTTCAGCCAGCCCGCCTTCTCGAACAAAGCGTGGGTGGAAGCATCGAACATGGCGAAGTAGCGCGGGTAGAAGACGATGTTGGCGGCATCGCAATCCCCCCATTCGATGCGCACGGTCCGGCGGTTCACCAGCATGGCTTCCTCCTTCAGCGCGGCGGCAGGCGCAGCGCGCCGTCGAGGCGCACGGTCTCGCCGTTGAGGAACCTGTTCTCCACCATGTGCACCGCAAGGGCGGCGAACTCCGACGCCTCGCCGAGGCGGGAGGGGAACGGGATGGAGGCGCCCAGCGCCCGCTGCACCTCCTCCGGAAGGGTCTTCAGCAGCGGCGTGGCGAACAGGCCGGGGGCGATCACGTTCACCCTGATGCCGAAGCCGGCGAGTTCTCGGGCGATGGGCAGCGTCATGCCGACGATGCCGGCCTTTGACGCGGAATAGGCCGCCTGCCCCACCTGGCCCTCGAACGCCGCCACCGATGCGGTGGAGACGACGACGCCGCGCTCGCCATCCTCCAGCGGGTCGAGCGCCGTCATGGCGGCCGCGGCGAGGCGCAGCATGTTGAAGGTGCCGAGGAGATTGACCCGCACCACCTTCTCGAAATCGGCCAGGGGCTGCGGGCCATCCTTGCCCACCACGCGTTTCGCGATGCCGATCCCCGCGCAATTGACGAGGATGCGCGCCGGCCCGTGGGCCGCCGCCGCGACGGCAAGCGAGGCTTCCGCCGAGGCGGGGTCGGCCACGTCGCAGGGCGCGGCGACGCCGCCGATGGCGGATGCCACCTCTCGCGCGGCGTCGGCATTGAGGTCCAGCACCGCCACCCTGGCGCCACGCGCCGCCAGCGCCTGCGCCGTGGCGCGGCCGAGGCCGGAGCCGCCGCCGGTGACGATGGCGGCCGTCTGTTCAAGCTTCATCTGTAGCTCCCGCGTCCGCTCAGGCGGCTTCAGGGTTTTCGACCAGCATGGCGATGCCCTGCCCGCCGCCGATGCAGGCCGAGGCGATGCCGTAGCGCAGGCCCGACCGCTTCAATTCGCGCGACACGGTGAGGGCGAGCCGCACGCCCGTGGCGCCCAAAGGATGGCCGATGGCGATGGCGCCGCCATTCACGTTCAGCCGGTCCTCGTCGAGGTCGAGCTCGCGGGCGCAGGCCATGATCTGGGCGCCGAACGCCTCGTTGATTTCGATGCGGTCCACGTCGGCGACGGCAATGCCCGCCCTGGCGCACACCGCCCGGATGGCCGGCACCGGCCCGATCCCCATGATGTGGGGCGGCACCCCCACGGCGGCGCTGGCGACGATACGGGCGAGCGGCGCCTTGCCCTTCGCCTTCAGCCAGCCGCCGGAGGCGAGCACCACGCTTGCCGCCCCGTCCACCACGGCGGAGGAATTGCCGCCCGTCTGCACCCCGCCGAAGGCCGGGCGGATCTTCGCCAGCACCTCCAGGGGCGAGGGCCGCACATGGCTGTCCTCCTTCACCACCTCGCCCTTGGCCTTCAGCTTGATGGCGCGGGGCTTCAGGCCGTCCGCCTCGAAGGTCTCGTCGGTCACGGCCACGATCTCGCCGTCGAAGAAGCCGGAGGCGCGGGCGGCGAGCGCCCGCTCGAAGGAGCGCGCGGCGAAGGCGTCCACCTCATCGCGGGTGATCTGGAAATCCCGGGCGAGGTTCTCCGCCGTGCCGCCCATGGTGGTGTCGCAATCGGTGTCGAGCAGGCTTTCCCAGAGGAAGTCCTTGAACTCCACCTGCCCCATGCGAAAACCGCCGCGATGGGTGTAGGCCGCCACCGGATTGCGGCTCATGGATTCGGTGCCGACGCACAGCCCCACCTCGGCGCGCTTCTGGGAGAGGGCGTCGGCGGCCTGGGCGATCACCTCCACCCCGGTGCCGCAGATGCGCTGGACGAGATGGGCCGGAACCTCGGTGCGCGCGCCGCAATAAAGGCCCACGTGGCGGGGCAGGAAATATGCGTCGAAGCTGGCCTGCGCCATGTTGCCGGCCACCACCGTGCCGACCTCGGATGGATCGACGCCGGCGCGGCGCAGCGCCTCGCGCCCGGCCTTGATGCCGAGGTCGGTGGGCGAGACCGGGGAGAGGGCGCCGTTATAGTCCACGAACGGCGTGCGGGCGCCGTCCACGAGGAAGACGTCGTCGAAGCTGAGCGTGACCGCGCCGGGAACCGTGCTCATGGAAGAACCTTTCTTGCTGCGTGTTCTTGCTGCGTGTTCTTGCGGCATGCGTCGGACCGTCGGGCGCCGGCAAGGCCGCGCGCCCGCAAGATCGTCGGGGTGTTGGGGCTCCGGAGGGAGCGGCTTGCGCCGGATCCGATCGGGTTGAACCAACCTGATCGGTGCGCGCTCTACAGCTTCACCACGTTGGGCGCGCCCTCCGCGCCATAGAGAGCCTCCACCTCGCTCGCGCGGTTGGCGAGCACGGCGCGCTGGTTCAACGAGCCCTTGTCGGTGGCCTCCCCGAGGTCGATGGACGGCGGGTCGGCGAGAAGGGCGAGGCGCATCACGCGGGTGGAGGACCCGGTGGAGACCTTCGCGATCTCGGCGAGCCGGGCGCGGAAGGCGTCATGCACCGCCGGATCGCCCAGCACCTCGGCCAGCGGCACATCGGCGGGCAGATGGGGGGCGAGGGCGCGGACCGCCTCCTCCTCCGGGAACACCAGCATGCCGATGTCGTCCCGGTCGTGCCCGGTCACGACGGCATCCTTCACCAGCGGATCGAGCTTGCCGATGAAGTCCACCCGCAGCGGCCCGACGCTGACCCAGGTGCCGGTGGCCAGCTTGAAATCCTCGGAGACCCGCCCGTCGAACTCGAAGCCGGCAGCGAAATTGTTCGGCTCGGCAAGGCGCAGCGCATCGCCGAGGAGATAGAAGCCCTCGGCGTCGAACGCGCTCTGGGTGAGGTCCGGGCGCCGCCAGTAGCCGGGCATGATGTTGGGGCCGCGCAGGCGCGCCTCCAGCTTGCCGGCATTGGGCACGAGCTTCAGCTCGACGCCGCGATGGGGCACGCCGACGATGCCCGGCCGGTCCACCTCGCGCACCCCGATGAGCGCGCCGGGGGCGGTCTCGGTGGCGCCGAGGGAGGTTGTCATGGTGATGGCATGGCCCACCGTGTCGATGGAGAGGTCGCGATAGGCGTCCCACACCGGCTTCGACAGCCCCGCCCCGGCATAGAACATGAGCTTGAGGCGGGAGAAGAAATGCAGCCTCAGCGCCTCGTCGGCCTGGAGGTAGGGCAGCAGCGCCTCGAACCCCTTCGGCACGTTGAAATAGATGGTGGGCGCGATCTCCCGCAGGTTGCGCACCGTCGCCTCGATGCCGTTCGGCATGGGCTTGCCGGCGTCGATATAGAGGGTGCCGCCATTATAGAGGGCGATGCCGAAATTGTGGTTGGAGCCGAAGGTATGGGCCCAGGGCAGCCAGTCCACCAGCACCGGCGGCTCGTCCTTGAGGAAGGCCATGGCCTCCGCCAGCATGGCCTGGTTGGCGCAGATCATGCGGTGGGTGTTGGTGACCGCCTTGGGATAGCCGGTGGACCCCGAGGTAAGCAGGAACTTGGCGATGGAATCCGGTCCCACCTGGGTGCGCGCCGAGACCACCGCCGACGAAATGGGGCGCTCCAGGAGGCTGCGGAACGGGGTGGCGCCCAGCTCCTCCGCGCTGTCGTCGGAGACAACGATCTCGATGCCGCGCTCCTTCACCTTCCTCAGGGCGCGGGCATAGGCCCTGCCCTCCGCAGCGAAGACGAGGCGAGGGGTGAGCAGGTCGAGGGCATAGCTGAGCTTGCCGAGGTCCTGCGACACCAGCGAATAGGCCGTGGACATGGGGCAGGTGGGCACGCCCACCGCCATGCCGGCGAGGGAAACGAGCGCGTGGTCGGTGCCGTTGCCGGAGAGGATGAGCACCGGCTCGTCCTCGGACAGGTCGCGGGCGAGCAGCGCCGCGCCGATATGCAGGATCTGCTCGAAGGCAGCGCCGTAAGTCAGCTCGCGCCAGCCGCCGCCGGCCGCGCGCTCGGCGAGGAACACCCGCTCGGGCGTCACCTTGGCCCAATGCTCCAGCCGGTCCACCAGCGAGGCGGCGTAGTGGGGCAGAGGCTTGGCCGAACGGACCACGATGACCCCGTCCGGCCGCGTCTCCACCACAGGGTCGAGCTTGCCGAACAGGCGCAAGGGGGCGCTCGGCGGAATCATGGCGTGCATCATTCCCTCCCGCAGGCTGTCGTCGCCTCATGGCGCGACGCCTCGTCGTTTCCTCGGCCCCGCCCGTTCTCCGGCGCGGCCCTCCTGCCGGTTGATCCGGCGTGATGCTTGGACCGTCCGGATCAGTCCGGGCGGGTCACCTTGGCGGCGCGCTTCTCCAGGAAGGCGCGCACGCGGGTCTTGGCCTCACGATCGCCCTGGGCGACGGCGGAAATGAGGGATTCCATCAGATAGCCCACGCGCGGATCACTGTCGGCGATGCGTGGCAGGGCCTGGATGACGGCGAAATTGGTGAGCGGGGCGTTGCCGCAGATGCGCCGGGCGAGGTCGAGCGCGTGGGCGAAGCCCTCGCCCTCACCCACCAGATATTGCGAGAAGCCGAGGCCGACGCCCTCCGCCGCCGAATAGGAGCGGCCGGTCAGCATCATGTCCGACATGCGGGCGACGCCGATGAGCCTGGGCAGCCGCACCGAGCCACCGCCGCCCACGAAGATGCCGCGCTGCCCCTCGGGCAGGGCATAGAAGGCGGAAGGCTCGGCGACGCGGATGTGGGCGGCGCAGGCGAGCTCAAGCCCCCCGCCGATCACCGCGCCCTTGAGCACCGCCACCACCGGCACGCGGCCGAATTCGATCTTCTCGAAGCAGCGGTGCCAGGCGCGGGAGTGAAACACCCCGTCGGTCACATCCCGCTCGGAGATTTCCGAAAGATCGAGCCCCGCGGAGAAATTGGGGCCGATGCCGTGGATCACCACCGCCCGCACATCGTCGGGAATGGTGGAGAAGCACTCATCCAGGGCCTCGATGGTGGAATCGTTGATGGCATTGCGCTTGGCCTGCCGATCGAGACCCACCATGAGAATGTCGCCGTCCCGCGTCACCACGAGGGGGCCACCCGCATGGCGGTGCAGCGCCCCGTTGAACGCGCTCGCTGCCGGCGCCGATGCCGCCTCGGCCATGGGTTCCTCCTCCCGCGCTTCCATATTTGTTATTGTCTATAACATTTTTCGGAAGTCAACCGCTCCGTGGCGGCGGGCGCATTTTTTGGCGCGTGCGGTCGCGGCGCGGCCATGGACCGCCCTCCAAACTCAAGAAAGAGAACGCGTTGTCCGATCAGCTTGCGATGCAAGCAGATCGGCGCGTGCTCTAGGAACGAGGTTTGAATGCCGGGTGCCGAACACGACTGAAGGCACCGAAGGGCGTGCTCATGCCGAGCGCGAACCGCTCTGGTCACGGCGCAGAACAGGGACGCCGGCCGGGGCGAGGCGCCACCTGTCAGTTCGATCCACCGCGCCCGGCGCGTTGATGGAATATAAAAACTATTTGCTTTGCAATATCCTTAGGCGTCAGACGCCCCTCGCGGTACCACAAGCTGACATTGTTGAGAAGCGTCAGAAGCAGGAGTCTATATATACTACGATCAATATGTGGATTTAAGGGCAGGTCGGCCACGAGATCTGAAAAGATTTTTTCGAAACTGTCGCGCCGAGCGATAAGCTGCTCGCGAACCTCTACAGGGACCGCCTGAAGATCATTCATGAGCGGCATCGTGATGGACTGGGGATCGAGCTGGATCTCCAGCATGGTCACGCACGCTGCCTCCAGGCGATCCCAGGGGTCGCTCTGCGCCTCGATGGCGGCACGGATGCGGTCCCCCGCGACCTCGAGCGCCGTGTCGTGGATGCGCACGAACAGCGCTTCCTTCGACTTGATATAGTGGTAGAGCGACCCCCCGAGCAGGCCGACACGTTCGCCGATCTCGCGCACCGAGGTGGCCGCATAGCCGCGTTCCGCGAACAGGCTCGCGGCGGCCTCCAGCACCTCCCGGTGGCGGGGGCTGAGTTCACCCTGGAACAGCTCGCTCGCGAACTTGTTCTGCCGCGTCTCATCGCCTTTCGCGGCGGTCTTCCTGGCGGCGGTCTTGCGTGACATTCACGTCGTCCCGAGGTCCCGATTCTGGCGCCATGCCGCGACCGGGGACATCCGGTCCACGCCCCTGACTTCGCTTGTCCTGTCTTAGTGCGCCCTTCGCGTCGAGGAAAGCACCCTCGACGCCCCATGCGGCAGCCATTACCGGGTTGCATATTGTACCAATCGTTTGGTACATAGCCAGCCGGCAGGGCAAGCCCGGGGGTTGAGCCGGTCCGGCGCGGCGACGGCCGGAGCGGATCGACCCCCTCCCCCTCGCGGCACGACCTCTTGTTTTTGAACTGCCTCCTGCGAACCCGTGCCGGCGTCCGGCCGGCCAAGGAACGAGCATGGCCCACGCTTTCATCGTCGATTATGCGCGCAGCCCCTTCGCCCCGGCCTACAAGGGCGCCCTCTCCGGCATCCGCCCGGACGACCTCGCCGCCGGTGTCATCTCCACCGTCGTCGGCCGCTCGGGCCTCGATCCGGCGACCCTCGAGGACGTCATCCTCGGCTGCGCCTTCGCGGAGGGCGAGCAGGGCCTCAACATCGCCCGCTGCGCCAGCCTCATCGCCGGCCTGCCGCTGAGCGTCGGCGCCTCGACGGTGAACCGCTGGTGCGGCTCCTCCATGCAGGCGGTGCAGATGGCGGCGGGCGCCATCGCCATGGGCGCGGGCGAGGCCTTCATCGCCGGCGGCATCGAGAGCATGACCAAGGTGCCCATGATGGGCTTCAACCCCATGCCCAATCCGCGCTGGGACGATGCCCTGCGCGCCGCCTTCCTGAACATGGGCCTCACCGCGGAAAATCTCGCCGCCCGTTATGGTATTTCCCGCGAGGCCCAGGACACGTATGCCGCCGCAAGCCAGGACAAGGCCGCCGCGGCCCAGGCCGATGGGCGCCTCGCCACCGAGATCGCCCCGGTGGCGACGCCGGCGGGCACGGTGGACAAGGACGGCTGCGTGCGCGGCGGCACCACCGTCGACAAGCTCGGGACCCTCAAGGCGGTGTTCAAGGCCGGCGGCTCGGTGACGGCGGGCAATTCCTCTCCGCTCACCGATGGCGCCTCGGCCACCCTCATCGTCTCCGAGGACTTCGCCCGCCGGCACAACCTCGCGCCGCTGGCGCGGGTGGCGGGCTATGCGGTGTCCGGCTGCGCGCCAGAGATCATGGGCATCGGCCCGGTGGAGGCCTCCCGCAAGGCCTTGGCCCGCACCGGGATCGCCGCCGCCGACCTCGACGTGATCGAGATGAACGAGGCGTTCGCGGTGCAGGTGCTGGCCTGCTGCGCCGACCTCGACATCGACCCCGCCCGGCTCAACCGGGACGGCGGCGCCATCGCGCTGGGCCATCCGCTGGGCGCCACCGGCGCGCGCCTCGTGGGCAAGGCGGCCCAGCTCCTGAAGCGCGACGGCGGGCGCTACGGCCTCGCCACCCAGTGCATCGGCGGCGGGCAGGGCATCGCCCTCGTGCTGGAGGCCGCGTGATGGGTCCGATCAGGAAGGCCGGCGTCATCGGCGCCGGCGTCATGGGCGCGGGCATTGCGGCGCATCTCGCCAATGCCGGCCTTGAGGTGGTGCTGCTGGACGTGGATGCGGCCACCGCCGCGGCCGCCGTCGCGAAGCAGGTGAAGGGCGGCGGCTTCATGGACGCCGCCTTCGCCGAGCGCGTCATCACCGGCTCGGTGAGCGACCACATGCGGCTGCTGGCCGATGCCGACCTGATCATCGAGGCGGTGGCCGAGCGGCTCGACGTAAAGCAGGACCTCTATGCCCGCATCGAAGCGGTGCGCAAGCCGGGCTCCATCGTCAGCTCGAACACCTCCACCATCCCCCTGTCGGCGCTGGTGGAGGGCCTGCCCGAGCGTTTCGCCGCCGACTTCCTCGTCACCCATTTCTTCAACCCGCCGCGCACCATGCCCCTGCTGGAGCTGGTGGCCGGGCCCCGGACCCGGCCCGAGGCGCTGGAGACGATCCGCGATTTCGGCGACCGCATCCTCGGCAAGAGCGTGGTCGTCTGCCGCGATACCCCCGGCTTCATCGCCAACCGCATCGGCAATTACTGGATGGCCGCCGCGGTGAACGAGGCCATCGCCCTCGGCCTCGACATGGAAGTGGCGGACGCAGCCATCTCGAAGCCCTTCGGCATCCCGAAGACCGGCATTTTCGGGCTCATGGACCTGGTGGGGATCGACCTCATGTCCATGGTCCTGCGCTCCCTGCACGGTGCGCTCCCGTCGTCCGACGCGATGCAGGACTATCCCGCCGAGCCCGCGCTCCTCACCCGTATGGTCGGCGAGAAGCGTCTCGGTCGCAAAAGTGGCGCCGGCTTCGTCAAGCTCTCGGCCGATCGCAAGAGCCGGGAGGTGACCGATCTCGCCACTGGCGAATACCGTCCCCAGAAGGCGGTGGAGAGCGACGCCCTCGATGCCGCGAAAGGCGACGCCCGCACGCTGATGGAGCATGAGGGCGCCGCCGGACGCTATGCCTCGGCGGTGATGGAGAAGGCGCTGGCCTATGCCGCCCGCGTCGCGCCCGAGATCGCCGACGGTCCGGATGCGGTGGATACGGCCATGCGCGGCGGCTATGGCTGGGCGAAGGGGCCGTTCGAGCTCATCGACCAGCTGGGGGCGGGCTGGCTCGTGGCGCGTCTCGAAAAGCGCGGCGTGGCGGTGCCCGATTTTCTCGCCGGAGCGGCTGCCGCGGGCGGCTTCTACGGCATCGAGAACGGCGCGCGCACCTGCCTGCTGCCGGACGGCACCCGCCGCAAGGTCGCGCAGGCCGATGGGGTCGTCACTCTGGCCGCGGCCCAGCTTGCCTCCAGGGCGGTGGAGGACTGGGGCGCGGCCCGGCTGTGGGATCTGGGCGACGGCATCGCCTGTTTCGAGATCCGCAGCAAGATGAACACCTTCGGCGCCCCCGTGCTGGACGCGCTGGAGGCGGCGCTGGCGCGCGTCGAGCGGAGCTTCAAGGGCCTCGTCATCGGCTCCGACGCGCCGCTGTTCAGCGCCGGCGCGGACATCCGGGTATTCCTCGAAACCGTGGAGACGGGCGGGCCTGCCGCCTTCGGCGCGTCCATTGATCGCGGCCACCGCCTGTTCAGGGCGGTGAAGTACGCACCCTTCCCCGTGGTGGGCGCGGCTGCCGGCCTCGCCTTCGGCGGCGGCTGCGAGCTGCTGCTACACTGCCGGGCCATTCAGGCCCATGCGGAGCTCACCATCGGCCTCGTGGAGACGCGCATCGGCGTGGTGCCCGGCTGGGGCGGCTGCAAGGAGATGCTGCTGCGCTTCGCCGAGGGCCATGCGAGCGCGAAGGGACCGGTGGCACCGGCGCTCAGCGCCTTCGGTCTCATCGCGCCCGCAAAGGTCTCCACCAGCGCGTTCGAGGCCCGCCGCCTGGGCTATCTGCGCCCCACCGACGGCATCACCATGAACCGCGACCGCCTGCTCGCCGATGCCAAGGCGAAGGCCCTTGCGCTGGCGGAGGGCTATGCACCGCCCGCCCCGCCAAGCCTCACCCTGTCCGGCCCCTCCGGCGCATCGGCCCTGCGCAACGTGCTGGACACCGAGACCACGGCGGGCCGGCTCACCGCCCATGACCGGGTGGTGGGCGAGGCCCTCATTAGCGTGCTCACCGGCGGCCCCGATGCCGATCCCGCCCGGCCGGTCGGCGAGGACGAGGTGACGGCACTGGAGCGCGCCGCCTTCATCGCGCTGCTCGGCGAGCCGGCCACGCTGGAGCGCATCCGCCACATGCTCGCCACCGGCAAGCCCCTGCGCAACTGATCTTCGAGGCAAGACCCATTTCGAGGTAAGACCCATGGCCACCTATACCGCCCCCGTCGACGACATCGCCTTCCTGCTGACGCGGGTTTTCGACTTCGATGCCACCATGGCCGGCCTGCCCGGCTTCGAGGAGGTGAATGCCGAGCTGGCGGTGAGCGTGCTGGAGGAGGCCGGCAAGTTCGCGGCCGGCGTGCTGGAGCCCCTCAACCGCCCCGGCGACGAGGAGGGCTGCACCCTCGAGAACGGCCTCGTGACAACGCCCAAGGGCGTCGCGGAGGCCTATCGCGCCTTCGCCGAGGCCGGCTGGTGCTCGCTCTCCGGGGATCCCGAATATGGCGGGCAGGGCCTGCCGCGGGTGCTGCAGATCCTGCTCGACGAGATGCTGTCTTCGGCCAATCTCTCCTTCGGCCTGTTCCCCGGCCTCACCCGCGGGGCGGTGGAGGCCATCGGCCATCACGCCGGCGCGGAGCTGAAGGCCACCTATCTGCCCAAGATGATCTCCGGCGAATGGACCGGCGCCATGGCCCTCACCGAGGCCTCCGCCGGCACCGACCTCGGCCTGCTCTCCACCCGTGCCGTGCCGAACGGCGACGGCAGCTTCGCCATCACCGGCACCAAGATCTTCATCTCCTCCGGCGACCAGGATTTCGGCGGCAACGTCATCCATCTGGTGCTCGCCCGCCTGCCGGATGCGCCGAAGGGCGTGAAGGGCATCAGCCTGTTCCTCGCCCCCAAGTTCCTCGTGAATGCGGATGGCAGCCTCGGCGGGCGCAACGGCATGAGCGTGGGCGCGCTGGAGCACAAGATGGGCATCCATGCCCAGCCCACCTGCGTCATGAATTATGATGGCGCCACCGGCTGGCTGGTGGGCGAGCCCGGCCGCGGGCTCAATGCCATGTTCACCATGATGAACGCGGAACGCCTGTTCGTCGGCATCCAGGGCCTCGGCATCGCCGAGGCGGCCAACCAGAAGGCCGTGGCCTATGCCCGGGAGCGCCTGCAGGGCCACGGCGCCGACGGCACGCCCGGCCCCGTCGCCATCATCAACCATCCCGACGTGCGCAAGATGCTGCTCTGCGGTCGCGCCTTCGCCGATGCGGCCCGCGCGCTGGCGGTGTGGACGGCGCTCCAGATGGACATCGCCGACCGCCATCCGGACGAGGCGGTGCGCCGCGAGGCCGATGCGCTGGTGGCGCTGCTGACCCCGGTGGTGAAGGCCGCCTTCACCGATTTCGGCTTCGAGACCGCGGTCGCCTCCCAGCAGGTGCTGGGCGGGCACGGCTACATCCGCGAATGGGGCATGGAGCAATATGTGCGCGACGCGCGCATCGCCCAGATCTACGAAGGCACCAACGGGGTGCAGGCCATGGACCTCGTCACCCGCAAGCTCGGCCTTGAGGGCGGGAAGCTGCCGCAGCGCTTCTTCGGCCTCATCAAGGCGGACCTCGACGCCGCCCTGCCGTCCGCCGGCGCCGCGCTGGTAACGCCGATGGCCGAGGCCCTGGCCCGGCTCGAGGGCGCGACGGCGCGTCTCGCCGCCAATGGCGGCGCGATCGAGGCCGGCGCCGCCGCGACCGACTACCTGCGCCTGTTCGCGCTCGTCGCCTTCGGCTGGATGTGGGTGCGCATGGCCGCCGCCGCAGCGGGACATGCCGCCACCCCGGTGGAGCAGCGCAAGGCCGCCCTCGCGCGCTTCTTCATGGAGCGCATGCTGCCCCAGACGGTGGGCCTCGACGCCGCCCTCGCATACGGCGCGCCCTCGCTTATGGCGCTCCACGCCGACGCCTTCTGACCAGCCACCCGCCAGGCGATCAACAGTCAACAGAAAATCAAAGACGGAGGGAAGCGATGCTCGGAACGATGATGGATGTCCCGCTGCTGTTGTCCTCGATCCTCCGGCATGCGGAAGCCTATCACGGCGACGGCGAGGTGGTTTCGGCGACGGTGGAGGGTGGCCTTCACCGTTACACCTATGGCGAGTTGTCGAAGCGCAGCCGGAAGCTCGCCAACGCCCTCGCCCGCCTGGGCCTGAAGACCGGCGACCGGGTCGGCACCCTTGCCTGGAACGGCTACCGCCACCTGGAGCTCTATTACGGCGTCTCGGGCTCCGGCTTCGTGTGCCACACCATCAATCCGCGCCTGTTCCGCGAGCAGATCGCCTACATCATCGCGCATGCCGGCGACAGCGTGCTGTTCTTCGACCTCACCTTCCTGCCCATCGTGGAAGAGCTGGCGGAGCAGCTGAAGGGGCTCAAAGCCCTGGTGGCCATGACGGACGAGGCGCACATGCCCGTCTCCCAGGTCCTTCCCGGCCTCAAGTGCTACGAGACCCTCATCGCCGGCGAGCCGGATGCGTTCGACTGGCCGACCTTCGGCGAGAATACCGCCTCCGGCCTGTGCTACACCTCCGGCACCACGGGCGACCCCAAGGGCGTGCTGTATTCCCATCGCTCATGCGTTCTGCACGCCATGGCGATCGCCATGCCCGACGCGCTGGGGCTCTCCGCCAGCGACGTCGTCTGCCCCATCGTGCCCATGTTCCATGTCAACGCCTGGGGCCTGCCGTTTGCCGCTCCCATGGTGGGGGCGAAGCTGGTGCTGCCCGGCGCCCATCTCGACGGCGCCAGCCTGCACGCATTGTTCGAGGGCGAGGGCGTCTCCTTCACCGCCGGCGTGCCCACCGTGTGGCTCGGCATGCTCGACTGGATGGACACCCACGCCCGTAGCTTCTCTGCGCTGAAGCGGGTGGTGATCGGCGGCTCGGCCATTCCGCCCATCATGATCAGCCGGTTCCACAACATGGGCGTGCAGGTGCGCCAGGCGTGGGGCATGACGGAAACGAGCCCGGTGGGGCTTTCCGCCGCGCTCAAGCCCAAGCATGCGGCTCTGCCGCCGGAGGAGCGCCTCGCCCTCGAATGCAAGCAGGGCCGGCCGGTGTTCGGCATGGAGTTCCGCGTGGCCGGGGCCGACGGACGGGAGGTGGCGCACGACGGCAGGAGCTTCGGCTCCATGCTGGTCCGCGGCCCCTGGGTGGCGCAGGCCTATTTCAATACTCCGACGAGCCCAGCCCATGCGGACTATCCCGGCTGGTTCGACACCGGCGACGTGGTGACCATGGACCAGGAGGGTTTCATCCAGATCGTCGACCGCACCAAGGACGTGGTGAAATCGGGCGGCGAATGGATCTCCTCCATCGACCTCGAAAACATCGCCCAGGCCCATCCGGCCATCCAGGAGGCCGCCATCGTCGCGCGCCCGGATACGCGCTGGGGCGAGCGGCCGGTGCTGGTGGCGGTGCTGAAGCCGGGCGCCACCTTCTCCCGTGCCGACATGCGCGCCCATTATGAGGGCAAGATCTCCAAATGGTGCATGCCGGACGACGTGGTGATCGTCGCCGAGTTGCCGCACACCGCCACCGGCAAGCTCTCCAAGAAGGCGATCCGCGAACTCATCCTGGAGGAGATCAAAAGTCGCTCACCCGACCTCGGCATCGGCTCCTGAGGAGCCGCGCCGCTCTCGCGTCACGGTCGCGGCGCGTGAACCGCCTCCGGGTGCTGTGAAGGCGGTTTCGTTCGAGTGATGCCGTCAGCTTCTGCTCGTCGAGCAGGTCGCAGCCGTCCAACGGCGGGCGGAACTCCCGGCTGGGGTCCCGACCGCCAGGGCGTGCATTCAGCTGCGACGCGGGCGTGCCCGGACCGTCAGGGCTTCAGGGCTTTCGCCCAGGCTGCGATGGCCGCGACCACGGCATCCGGCTGCTCGGGGATGAGCGCATGACTGGCGTTATCCACCGTCGCGATCGTCACCCTGTCGCCGAACTCCGCCTTGATGTCGTTCGCAGTGGAGCGGGGGCGGAAGGGATCCTGCAGCGCCTGCAGGTCAAGCAACGGCGCCGTCCCGCCGGACCACCACTCGTTCTCCTTCGGCGCGGCGATGATGGGACGCTGGTAGGCCGCCATCTTGGGATGCCAGCCCTTGAGCCAGATCGAGGCATCGTTGCCCGGGGCGAAGAAGGCGACCTTGAGCGCCGCGATCCGCTGCGCGTCCGGCAGGGTGACGTTGCCGGCATCCCGCAGAGAGACCAGGAGTTCCTTTGGATAATTCTTGGCCGCGGCCGCCACGATGACCACGCCGCGCACGAGATTGGGATGATCCACCGCGGTCATGCGCGCCACCCAGTTGCCGAAGGCATGGCCCGCCACGATGGCCCGCCCGTCGCGCGCGTTCTCGATGGCGAGAGCCACGTCGTTGGCGAGGTCGTGCAGCGTGATGCCCTCGGTGGGGCCGGAGCTGGCGCCCGCCCCGCGCGGCTGGGGCCGCAGCACGCGGAAGCCGGCCTTGGCGAGACCTTCGGCAACCGCGTCATAATCCTCGGAATCGCGCGCGGATGACGGGAGCAGGACCATCAGCGGCCCCCGCCCCTCGTCGATCACGTCCACGGTCACGTCCCCGCGCTGGACCGTGTAGCGATGGCGGACATCCGCGGCCTCGGCCGCGCACGCCCACCCCGCGGCGAGCGCCATCGCCGCGACAAAAATCTTCATGTTTTCCTCCCTTTGGGTTTCCGGCCTTATCTCCGGCCCAGGTTCACCACGCCGCCGGCTCGAAGGCGTAGCCCTCGCCCTGGCGGCGGATGTAGCCGCAGTGGGGCGCGCCGAAATGCATGGGCATCACCAGCGTGCCGCGTTCGGCCTCCCGCTCCAGCAGGGCCGCGCGGGTGCGCCGGGCCACATCCGGCAGCGCGCAGTAAGTCGTGTTGAGGGTGGGATCGACGATCTGCACCGGGCTGTGCATCACGTCGCCGCTGAACAGGCCCTCCTCGCCCCGCGAGCGGATGCGGTAGGTCTGGTGGCCAACGGAGTGCCCCGGCGCGGCCTCGATGGAGAGCACGTCGGCGATCTCGCCATGATCGGGGATGAAATCGGCAAGACCGGCCTCCACAACGGGGCGGACGCTGTCCTCGAACGAGGCATCAATGATGGGATCGGCGGCCTTCGCGAGCGCCTCCCCATAGTGATCGTATTCGAGCTTCGGCATGAGGTAGCGGGCATTGGGAAAGGTCGGCGTCCAGCGCCCGTCGGCGGACAGCACCGTGTTCCAGCCCACATGGTCGCTGTGCAGGTGGGTGTGGACCACGTGCGTGACCTTGTCGGGCGCGGCGCCGGCCGCCTCCAGCCAGGGCAGCACCAGGCCGTTGAGCTGGTTCATGCGCGCCGCGGCGCGGGGCTTGCGGTTGCCGACACCGGTATCAATGACGATCACGTTGCCGCCGGCATGCACGATCCAGAGCTGGATGGTGACGATGAGCCGGTTCATGTGCGGCACATAATGGTGCGGGGCGAGCCAGCCCGCATTGTCCGTCAGCAGGCCGGGCGCCATGTTCGGGAACAGGAAGGCCGGATCATGGGTGGGGGCGGCGTATTCCAGAAGGCGGGTGACGCGAACTTCCCCCACCATGCGCGATTGAATCATGGGATCCTCGATCGTTCGGGGCCGGCATGCGGACGGGTCGGGCGGATGGCTCAGGAATCGTCCACCACCGGATTGGCCCGCACCGAAGGCCGCTCCAGGAAGCCCGCATGCCAGGCCGCCAGCGCCGGCCGGCCGTTGCGCCACTCCAGGAAGGGGAAGCGGAAGTCGAGATAGCCGAGCGCCGTGCCGATGGTGAGGTGGCCGATGTCGAACGGGCGGTCGGCCAGCAGCGCCACATCGGCCTCGAGGCGGGCGAGCACCCGCTCCGCCTTGCGGGCGTTGGCGGTGACGAGATCGGCCGACTGCATCCCCTCGCCGCGCCAGCGCTCGATGAGCCACATCAGGCCGAGGTCCATCAGCCCGTCGCCGAGCGCCTCGTTGCGCAGGGCGATGAGACGCTCCGGCCAGGCGGCGGGGAACAGGCGCGGCCCCGCGTGCAGGGTGTCGAGATACTCGCAGATGACGTGGGAGTCATAGACCGCCGTGCCGTCGTCGAGCACGAGCGTGGGCAGCTTGCTGAGCGGGTTGTCGTCCATGAGCTCCTCATGGGCCTTGAACGGCGAGGCCACCGTGCGCACGCAGGTGACCTGATCCTCAAGGCCCATCTCGTGGATGGCGATCATCGCCTTGCGCACGAACGGGGAGCGGGGGGACCAATGCATCTTCATGGGGGATGGGCTTCCGGTTGTCGGCACCGCCTCACGCGGCGCGCCAGAACGCATGGAGCTCGCGCGCGACCGGCGCAGGCGATTGATGGGCCATCACATGCCCGCTCGGCACCACCGCGAAGCGCGCGCCGGGGATGGCGGCCGCGGCCGCGGCGATGAGCTCGGGCGGGCGCAGCGGGTCGCGCGCCCCGGCGAGCAGCAGCGCCGGGCAGCGCACCGCGCCGAGCGCCGGTTCAGATTGGAGCCCCGCAAGCATGCGATAGGTGGCGGCATAGCTCGACGGATCGTTGCCGAGCCACCGCGCGCGATAGGCGGGAAAGCGGGCTTCGTCGCGCAGCGCCGCCGGATAGGTGAGGTCAAGCTCGCCATCGGCGATGGCGGCCATGCCGCCCTCCTCCAGCATGTCCGCACGCGCGCGCACCGTCTCCCGCCGCTCGGACGCGATGCCGAGGGCCGGCCCCATGAGCGCGATCCGCCGCACCCGGCCGGGATGGCGCGCCGCCGCATGCAGCGCCACCGCGCCGCCCACCGCCATGCCACACAGGTCCACCGGCTCGCGCATGGACAGGGCGTCGAGCAACGCGATCAGGTCCGCCACCAGCACATCCATGGCGCCCGACCCGCGCAGCTTGGAGGCGTCGCCGAACCCGCGCATGTCGTAGCGCAGCACCGTGCGCCCCTCCCCCACCAGGGGCAGCAGCGGCGCCCAGCTCTCCAGCGATCCGCCCATCTCGTGGATCAGGACCAGCGGAAGCGGCCCGTCACCCTCGTGGACGTAGCGCGTGCCGCCGCCATTGATCTCGATCCAGTTCATTCCGCCGCCCTCGCCGCCGGCGCACGACCCGGGAACGGCCGCCCGGCCCAGCCCTCGCTGAGCGGCGAGAGGAAGTAGAAGGCGATCTTGCGCGAGGCGAAGCGCCAGCGCCCGTCCACGCGCCGCATCACGTCGTCATAGTGGCCGGCGGAGACGAAGGAGACACCGTCCGTGACGGAGAGATACTCCATGGAGATGCGGCCGGTGGCGACGTCGCCGTCGATCTCCACCGTGCCGTTGGTGCAGAAGTGCCAGAAGTCCTCTGCCAGCTTCGGTACGCGCTCGCTGAAGAAGGCGTGCAGCGCGTCGTGGCCGCTCACCGCCTCCAGCCCCTCGAACACGCCGTCCGGCGTGAAGAGCGCGACGAACTCGTCCCACCTGCGCTCGTCGAGCATGTGGCAGTAGTGGGCCCGGAGCTGCGCGATCTCCAGCTGGTCCTCGATGAGCCGGAGCCGTTGCTCGATGGTCTTCATGTCGTCCCTCCCAGGGCTCGTCTGTCGTGGCTTCGGCTCAGAAGAGCGTCAGCAGCTTGGCGCGGTCGGCGAGATCCGCAGGCGTGCCCTCGTAGATCATCACCCCGGACTTCATGGCCACCACCCGGTCGGAGACGGCAAAGGCCTCGCCCACGTTCTGCTCCACCAGCAGGATGGACATGCCGCGGCGCTGCTGGATGGCGCGGATGGGCGCCATGAGGTCCTGGAACAGCTTGGGCGCGAGGCCGATGGAGGGCTCGTCCAGCAGCAGGATGCCGGGGCGAGAGAGCAGCGCCCGGCCGATGGAGACCATCTGCTGCTGCCCGCCGGAGAGCTGGCCGGCGCGCTTCAGCCAGAAATCCTTAAGCTTTGGAAGCAGCTCCAGCACCTCGTCGATGCGGGCGCGGCCCTCGCCGGCGCCGAGGCTTGCGGACCACAGGGCCAGGGTGAAGATCTCCTTCACCGTGAGACCGGGAAACACGCCCCGGCCCTCGGGCACATAGGCCACGCCATCGCGCGCCATGAAGCTTGGATGGGGTTTCAGTGCGCGCCCGCGCAGCACCACCTCGCCGGTGTCCGGGGGGTGCAGCCCGAACAGGATCTTGAGCAACGTGGACTTGCCGGCGCCATTGTGCCCGACGAGGCACAGCACCTCCCCGGCGGCGAGCGCGAGATCGACGCCGCTCAGCACCTCCCGCCCGGCATAGGAAGCGCGCAGGCCGCGCACGGCCAGGGCCGGCGCCGGGACGGCGGGGGTATCGCGAAGGGCGGAGACGGCCATGTTCATTCCCTGCGCTCCCCGAAATAGATGGCGATGAGCTCGGCATCGCCCAGGATCTGGTCGGGCCTGCCCTCGGCGAGCTTGCGGCCCTGGTCGAGGAAGGCGATGCGGTCGGCGAGCTCGGTGACGATGTCGAGATTGTGCTCGATGAGGCAGACGGTGACGCCAGCCGCGGTCGCGTCCCTCACCAGCTTCACGAAGCGGGCGCGGGAGGCCGGGTCGAGCCCCGAGGCCGGCTCGTCGAGCAGCCAGATGGGCGCGCCGGTGGCAATGATGCGCGCCATGGAGAGAAACTTCGTCTCGGCATAGGAGAGGTCGATGGCCCGCGTGCCGGCGAGCTCGGCAAGCCCCGTGGCGTCGAGCGCACGCTCCACCTGGAGCCGCCGCGCCGCCGCGCCGGAGCTGCCGCCCGGCTGCCACAGCCAGGGCGTCGGCTCGATGGCGGACAGCACGTTGTCGTAGACGCTCATGGAGCCGAACAGGCGCAGGTCCTGGAAGCTGCGGGCGATGCCCTTCAGCGCCACCCGGTGCGGCTTGAGGCCGAGGATGGAGGCGCCCTTCAGCTCCACCGCTCCCCGGTCGGGCACGAGATGGCCGGTGATGAGGTTGAACAGGGTGGTCTTACCGGCGCCGTTGGGGCCGGCAAGGGCCGTGACGACCCCCTGGTGCAGCTCCAGCGTCACATCCTGGACCGCGGCGTTCCCGCCGAAGCTGCGCGAGATTCCGCGGGCGGAGAGCAGGACGGGCGTGTTCATCGTGCCCCCCGCGACAGGCCCACGATGCCGCTCGGACGGAAGATCATCAGCGCCGTCATGAGGGCTCCATAGATGAACTGCTGCACGGTGCCGATCTCCGTGGCGGGGATGAAGGGCAGGAAGGAGAGCGCCGCCGGCAGGCTGAGCAAGGCGATGACGCCGACCAGCGGCCCCGTGAGGGTGCCGGCGCCGCCGATGATGACCATCGCCATCAGCACGACGGACTGCTCCAGGGTGAAGCTCTCCACGTTCACGAACGCCATATGGAAGGCGAACAGCGCGCCGGCGATGCCCACGAAGAAGCAGCCGACGACCACCACCAGCGTCTTCAGGGCCCGCACGTCCTTGCCGAAGGCCTCGGCCGCGCTCTCGCTGTCGCGCAGCGCCATCAGCGAACGGCCGAAGCTGCCGCGCATCAAGGTCCGCACCACAGCGAGCGTGACAGCGAGGCAGGCCAGCGCCAGCACGAGGAAGGCATCGGGCGAGGCCACGTCGAAGCCGAGGATCCGCGCCGGCGGAATGCCGACGAGGCCGCCGACGCCGCCGGTCAGGCTGTGAGCCTCGGCGAAGATGGTGCTCGCCATCATCTGCAGCCCGAGCGAGGCGGCGACGAAATACTCGCCGCGTACCCGCAGCGCCGGCAAGGCGAGACAGAGCGACAGGGCCCCCGCCACCACCGCGGCGGCGAGCGCCGCCACCAGGAAGTCGGGGCTTACGGTGAGCGCCACCTGCGCGGCCACATAGGCGCCGATGCCGAAAAACATGGCATGGGCGATGGAGAAGATGCCGGCATAGCCGATCAGCAGGTTCAGGCTGGTGGCGGCGATGCCGAAGATGGCGATCAGCGTCGCCAGATTGACGAGATAGGCGATCATCGCGCGCCCGCCCTCCCCATGAGCCCGTTGGGGCGGAACAGGATGAAGGCGAACAGGACCACGAAGCTGGCGGCCTGGCTCCACTGGGTATCCACCACGCTCACCACGAGGTTCTCGACCAGGCCGAGGAACAGCCCCGCCAGCGCGGCGCCCCGGATGGAGCCGATGCCGCCGACCACCGTGGCCGCCAGCGACACCAGCATCACATGGGCGCTGTCCGCCGGCTGGATGCCGGTGGTGACCGTGGTGAGGATGGCGCCCGGCACGGCGAGGGCCGAGCCGAGCACGAAGGCGAGCGCGGAAAGGCGCCGCGCCGAGAGACCGTAGGCCCGCAGCAGCTCCGGGTTCTCGGACAGCGCCCGCAGGCCGAGGCCGGCGTGGGTCCGCTCCAGGAACAGGCTGACCGCCGCAAACACCACGACCACCACCGCGAGCGCCACCCAGAACACCGGAGCGATGTACAGCCCCGGCAGCACCTCGGCCGCCCGCGTCAGCGGCACCGAGATGGTGGCAAAGCCGCCGCCGAAGAAGAACTGGATCAGCGCCTGCATGGCGATGCCGGCGCCGAAGGAGGCCACGAACACCGTGAAGAAGGAGCCTTCGTGCTTCTGGATCGGCCGGTAGACCAGCGCATCCATGAACAGGCCGAAGGCGACCGCCAACAGCAGCGCGACCCCGCTCGCCAGCGACCAGTGCAGCCCCAGCTGCACCGCCTCGAGGAAGGCGTAGCCGGCCAGGATGAAGGTGGCGCCGTGGGCCACATGGAAGACGCGGGTGGCGCCGAAGATCAGCGCGAAGCCCGCGGCGGTCAGTGCGTAGAGCATTCCGGTCTGGATGCCCGCCACCGCCAGCTGGGTCAGGAGCATGGGTCAGCTCGCCTTCTCGAACTTGCCGTTCTGCACGCGGTTGAGCTGGGTCGGCATATCGATGGCGCCGGTTGCGGAGAAGCGCGCCTTGCCGCCGACAAGATCGAAGGTGCCGGAGCCGATCGCCTCCCTCAGCGTGTCGCCGGTGACCGGCTTGCCCTCCTTCTCCAGCCGCTCGAGCACCTGGGTGTAGAGCAGCACGGCGTTGTAGTAGTTCTGCGCGTAGGTGCTGGGATTGTCCTTGTACCTGGCGCGCCAGCCGTCCACGAAGCGGCGTGTGAGGGGGTCTGCGGCATCCCAGTCGGCCACCTGCGAGGTGAAGAGAATGCCCTCGGACTCCGGCAGCGCCGCCACCGAGGGCGTTCCCCCCACCGAATAGGTCATGATCGGCTGGGTCATGCCGTTGTCCCGCAGCTGCTTGAAGATCTGGGTCTGCTGGGTGCCGTAGGACGCCACGTAGACGAGGTCGGGCCGGGCCTCGCGGATCTTGGCGATCATGGCGGAGAACTGCTGGGCCGAGGGCGCGGCGCTGAACTCGCCCACCAGCGAGGCGCCGATGGCGGGCAATCCCTCCTGCAGCCCCTTGCGCAGGGCGTTGCCGAGCGGATCGTCGAGGTAGATGAGGGCCACGCGCTTGATGGCATTGCGCTTCATCCAGTCGAACGCGGTCGGCAGCTCCTGGTTGGCAAGGGGGATGATGTTCCAGAAATAGGGGGAGAGGCCCGCGAGGTCGGGACCCACCCCGCCGCCGTTCACCATCAGAACCTTGGCGCGCGTGGCGATGGGCTCGGCCGCCTTGGCGACGCCGGTGAGGCCAACCAGCACATAGGGCGCGCGATCCACGTTGGCGAGCTTCGACATGCCCACCGCCCCGCCCTGCGGCGTGCTCTGGCTGTCCTGCGCCTTGAGCACGATGGGCCTGGCGAGGCGCCTGTCGGCGGCCACGTGCTCAAGCCCCAGCGCGGTCGCGTTGGCGTAGATCGAGCCGAGCTCCGACAGGAGGCCGGTCATGGGGAACAGGGTGCCGAGCACGTAGGGCTCGTTTTCGGCGCGCAGCGCCGCGGGCAAGGCCGTGCTCGCCAGGATTCCGGCGAGCATGGAACGACGGGTGATCATCTTGGCTTCCTCCCTGAGGGACGCTGTTGGTCGCGTTTCTTCGTTCACACAAGAATTGGAGCTGCGGTCACGGCCTGAAGTTCCGCAGCGGTCAGTCCTGCCACGAGTTCAACCAGCCTGAAGCCCTGCGGGGTCACGTCCAGCACCGCTAGATTGGTGTAGATGCGGGACACAACCCCGAGTGCCGTGAGGGGATAGGCGCAACTTTCCACCAGGCGCGGCTCGCCCTCCCGGGTGGTGTGCTCCATCATCACCCACACCCTGCGGGCGCCGAGCGCGAGATCCATGGCGCCGCCCACCGCCGGAGCGGCGTCGTTGCTGGAGGTGGCCCAGTTGGCGATATCCCCGTTTGCGGCCACCTGGAACGCGCCGAGGACGCACAGGTCGAGGTGCCGCCCGCGGATCATGGCGAAGCTGTCGGCCTGGTGCAGCAGGGCGGCGCCCTTCAGGAGGGTCACGTGCTGCTTGCCGGCATTGATGAGATAGGGGTCGATCATCCCCTCGTCCGGCGCCGGCCCGAAGCCGAGCAGGCCGTTCTCGGACTGGAAGATGACCTCCCGGTCCGCCGGGACGTGGTTGGCGATGAGGGTCGGAATGCCGATGCCGAGATTCACGTACCAGCCGTCGGCGATATCGGCGGCGGCGCGGCGCGCCATCTCCTCGCGCGAGCGGGGGCGGCAGGGGCCCGCCTCGGCGGACAGGATGTCGTCACGCATGGGCGGCCTCCGCCGGATGATGCACGATGCGGTCCACATAGATGCCGGGCGTCACGATCACTTCCGGGTCGAGCTCGCCCAGCTGTGCGGTGTGCTCCACCTGCGCGATGGTGAGCGCGGCGGCCGGCGCCATGACCGGATTGAAGTTCCGGCCTGAGCCGCGATAGGTGAGGTTGCCCCAGCGGTCCGCCGTCCACGCCTGGATGAGCGCCACGTCGCCGTGCAGCGCGTGCTCCAGAACACAGTCGCGCGCGCCGAGGCGGCGCGTCTCCTTGCCATCGACGAGGCGGGTGCCCGCCCCCGTGGGGGTGAAGAAGGCGGGGATGCCGGCGCCGGCGGCCCGCAGCCGCTCCGCGAGGGTGCCCTGCGGCACCAGCTCCAGCTCCAGCCTGCCGGATTTGTACAGCTCCTCGAAGATGACCGAGCCGGGAATGCGCGGATAGCTGCACACGAGCCGCCGCACCCGTCCGGCCGCCAGCAGCCGCGCCAGGCCCACCTGGCCGTAGCCCGCATTGTTGGCGACCACCGTGAGGGCGGACGCCCCCTGCGCGATGAGCCCCTCGATGAGCAGGTCCGGCTGCCCCACGGCGCCGAAGCCACCCACCAGGATGGTCGCCCCGTCCTTTACCCCCGCCAGCGCCTCCGCGACCGAGGGAACGAATTTGTCGATCATGACCTCCCACCCACCTTCGTCGGCCGACGGCATCGCGGCGCCGCTGTCCCGATCTTCGATTTGTCCGTGTACCGGACATTTGTCCGAATAGTAGAGCGACATGCCGCGACCGTGTCAAGCCGGTCGTCTCGCAGCGCGATAGCCGGAACGGGCCGATGCCTCGCGATCGCGGGGCGGCGCCCCACGGGCGGGCACCATGACTGCGGATTGAATGGCCGCCGGTGTCCGTCAATTGGA
The DNA here is from genome assembly GCF_030015065.1 of Xanthobacter autotrophicus. GTDB lineage: Bacteria > Pseudomonadota > Alphaproteobacteria > Rhizobiales > Xanthobacteraceae > Xanthobacter > Xanthobacter autotrophicus_D. Next base: position 73,322 of record NZ_JAIVFN010000003.1, read on the forward strand.
CAGACGTCCGTATGCTGATCTAGATTGCACCGGGTTGGGGATTGGGAATTCGACCCGCGGAAAACGCCGGCGCAGAATCTCCGCCGAGCGGCGGGGCGGCGCCCGCATCCAACGTGGGCCAGCCCGCGGATTTTGAAAAGAGCTGCTCGTGATCAAGAAGGTCTCGGAAGACGACAAGCGTGGCCCGGAATTCGTCACCGCGCTGGAGCGCGGCCTGAACGTTCTCGCGGCCTTCGGGCGCGCGCCGTGCCGGATGACGCTCACGCAGGTCGCCGAGCTCACCGATCTCAGCCGCGGGACGGCGCGCCGCTTCCTCCTGACGCTGCAGGCGCTCAACTACGTGGACAGCGACGGCAAGCTGTTCTGGCTGACGCCGAAGGTGCTGCAATTCTCCAGTGCCTACCTGACCGCGTTCGGCGTCTCTGAAGCCGGCCGCAGCGTCATCCGTCGCCTGACCGAGCACATCGGCGAATCCTCCTCCATGGCGGTCCTGGACGGACATGACGTGGTTTATGTGGCGCGGGTGGAGACCCGGCGCATCTTCTCGTCCGGGATCGAGGTCGGCTCGCGTCTGCCGGCCTTCTGCTCATCCCTCGGACGGGTGCTGCTCGCAGGGCTCGGCGATGCCGAGCTGGACCGCTGGCTGGCAGAGGAAACCTTCGCCGCCCCCTCCCCGCGCAGCATCACCGATCCGCAGAAGGTCCGCCAGAAGGTGCTGGAGGCACGGCGCCTCCAGTACGCCATCATCGACGGCGAGATGGAGGTGGGCGTGCGCTCCATCGCCGTGCCGATCCATGACCGCGCCGGGCGCACCGTGGCCGCCCTCAACATCGGCACCACCGCCGCGCGCGTCTCCCTCGACCACATGCGCAAGGTCTTCCTCCCCGCCCTGCGGGAGGCCGCCCGCGAGGTGGAGCGGACCATGCGCGACTGGACGCAGCCCTAGTGGATCAACCGAAACGGATGGTACCCATCCGTTTCGAAAAGTTGACCCCCCAGATCAAAGAGTTGTGGTTCGACCTGCGCGCGACAGATGGGTTCCATCTGTCGCGCGCAGGTCGAACCACTAGGAGCTTGAGCTGGGGGTCTTCATCGGCGCCGGCAACGGGCTGGGCGAACCCATTCCCATCGCCGCGGCCGGCAGTCGCATTGCCGGCTTCCGCCAGCTCAACGACTGGTCCGCCCGCGACGTGCAGGCGTGGGAGTATCAGCCTTTGGGCCCGTTCCTGGCCAAGGACTTCATTTCCACCCTGTCGCCCTGGGTGGTCACCCCGGAAGCCCTGGCCCCGTTCCGCATCTCCCGGCCGGCGCGGCCGGAGGGCGATCCCGCGCCCCTGCCCTATCTCCTCGACGCCGCCGACCAGGCACAAGGCGCCATCGACATCTCGCTGGAGGTGCTGCTCGAAACCGAAGGCCTGAAGGCGAAGGGGCAGCCGGACAGTCCCGTTGGCTCGTCACCGGGGCGCCCCGCCCGCGCGGATGCCCCCCGGCGGCCGGGACGAGGGGCGGAACGGAACGCCGGCCCGCGGCACTGCACCATTGCCAACTGCACCGCACGCGCTTTCACTGGAGCACGATCCGATCGGAGGAAGCCGCCGCGGCGGTTCCCTCCGATCGGTGAATCGCCCTCTATTTCCTCGAATAGAGACGGATTCGCCGCACTCCCTGAATCACCGAGGCGATTCAGGGAGTGCGGCTCCGGCTCTAGGGGGGAGCCTCCCGGAGCCGCGCCGTGCCGAATCGCCCGCCTGTTACCACGACACCCCTCGAGACACCGCTGCTGCGCGCCATCAGGGGCATCCACGCCCGCTTCATGCCCCTCGACGAGGGCGAGGTCGCCTCCTACATCCCGGAGCTGGGCAAGGCCGACCCGGACCATTTCGGCATCGCGGTGGCCACCACCGACGGCCACGTCTACGAGGCGGGCGACACCACGGTCCCGTTCACCATCCAGTCCGTGTCCAAGGCCATCGTCTACGCCCTCGCCCTCGACACGCTGGGATCCGAGAAGGTGGAGGCGGCCATCGGCGTGGAGCCGAGCGGGGAGGCCTTCAACTCCATCCGCCTGAAGGCCGACAACCGCCCCTTCAACGCCATGGTGAATGCCGGCGCCATCTGCTGCAGCGGGCTCTTGGCCGAGGCCGCCGGCGACGAGGCCTTCGAGCTGATCCGCACCGCCCTCAGCCGCTTCGCCGGGCGCGAGCTGGAGGTGGACGAGGCGGTGTTCCAGTCGGAGCGCCAGACCGGCGACCGTAACCGCGCCATCGCCTATCTGCTGCGCACCTATGGCGGCGTGCGCGGCGACGTGGACCATATCCTCGACACCTATTTCCGCCAGTGCTCGCTGCTGGTCACCGCCCGCGACCTCGCGGTGATGGGGGCGAGCTTCGCCAATCACGGGGTCAATCCGGTCACGGGCGAGACGGTCGCCTCCACCTACGCCGTGGCGCGCACGCTGGCGTTGATGATCTCCTCCGGCATGTACGACTTCGCCGGGGAATGGATCTATCGCGTGGGCGTGCCGGCCAAGAGCGGGGTCGGCGGCGGCATCCTCGCCGCTTTGCCGTCCCAGCTCGGCCTCGGCGTGTTCTCGCCGCGGCTCGACGCCCACGGCAACAGCGTGCGCGGCCTGCGCACCTGCTCCGCCCTTTCCGACGCCTTCGACCTGCACATGCTCTCGCGGCGCGACGACGTGCGCACCTGCATCGCCGCGGACTACGACTTCCGCACCGTGCCCTCCAAGCCGGGGCGCCAGCCCCACGAGCAGAGCATCCTCGAATCGCGCTCCGGTTCCATCCGCGTGCTGGAGCTGGCCGGCAAGCTCTCCTTCGCCACCATGGACTATGTCACCCGCCGGCTCACCGATCCCGCCGGCGTGCCGGCCTTCCTGATCCTCAACCTGCACCGGGTGTCCACCATCACCGATGCGGGGCTGCGCCTGTTCACCGGCCTGATCCGCAACCAGCTTCCGGCCACCACCACCACCGTCATCGCCGGGGTGGAGGGCAATTCGCCGGTGGCGCCGCAGGTCAAGGCCATGAAGGAGGAAGGGGTGCGCGTGCGCATCTTTCCCACCTATGACGCCGCCGTGGACTGGGCCGAGGACCAGATCGTCTACCGCCACGGCGGGTTCTCGCAGATCGGCATCGAGGCCGACCTGTCGGGGCAGGCCCTGCTGGCCGGGCTCTCGCCGCAGGAACTCGCGGATTTCTCCCGCCTCGGCACAAGGGTGGTGTTCGACGCCGGCACGCGGATCATCGACGCCAGCGAGCCGCCGGCCAAGGTCTATTTCCTGGTGCGGGGCATGGTCAGCGCCCGCTCCCTGAACGACGTGCGCCTGTCCACCATGATCCCGGGCATGGCTTTCGGCGAGCTGGCGCTGATCGACCAGCCGCGCAGCGCGGACGTGTGGGCCGACACGGAAGCCATCTGCCTGGAGATTTCCGCCGAGCAGTTCCGCGCCTTCCAGGAGACCCACGCCCGCGCCGCCGACCGCATCATGCGCAACCTCGCCATCCTGCTGGCCGGTCGGGTGCGGATGGCCACCGCGCGCATCGACATGCTGACGGGGTAACCGGTGAACCTCAACGCACCCATCCGCTCCTTCGCCGTGCGGTCGGGGGCCGTGGCGCTGCTCTGCGTCTTCACCGCCTTTGGCCTCGACGCCTGGGGTCTGCGGGAGCGGCTGCGGGAGACGGCCCTCGATGCGATCCTGCGGGCGGCACCCCCGCTCGCCGCGGCGCCGCTCACCATCATCGACATCGACAGCGCGACCCTCGCCCGCCATGGCGCCTGGCCCTGGAGCCGTTCGCAGATGGCACGACTCGTGGAGAAGATCGCCGCCGCCAGGCCATCAATAATCGTCATCGACATGCTCTTCGCCGGACCAGACCGCCTGTCGCCGGCCGCCGTCGCCAGGGCGCTGGCCGAGGAGGCCGGGCGGACCGACATCGCCGCCCTCGCCCCCACCCTGCCCGATGGCGACGCCGCGCTCGCTGCCGCGCTGGCGCTCCGGCCCGCCGCCCTCGGCGCGGTGCTGGAAAACGTCGCGACGCCGGATTTCGTGCCGGTGACACCACTCTTGGTGGAGGGGCCGGGCCGTCTCAGGGACCCGTGGCACGCCGCCGGAGCGGCCGGCCCGCCTGAGACCTTGCGCGACGTCGCGCAAGGTCTCGGGCTTGTGGCCATTGCAAGCGATAGGGATGGCGTGGTGCGCCGCGTGCCGCTGATTGCCATCGCTGGTGATGTGGTTCTGCCCGGTCTCGCGATCGAAGCGGTGCGGCTGCACGATGGCGCCTCCGCCCTGGTCGTCGCGGACGGGGAGCTGCTTGCAGGCATGCGTTCCGCTCCCCTTGGCACCGATGGCCGGCTGCGCCTGCGGGCCTCTGCGCCCGAAACATGGCTCGGACGCACCGTTCCGGCCTATCGCCTCCTCGACGGCATGCCCGCCCCGGGGGCGCTCGACGGACGGATCGCCCTTTTGGGATCGAGCGCCGTGGAGGTCGGCGCCCTGCGCCGGACCGCCGCTGCCGACGCCGCACCGACCGTGCAGATCCAGGCCGATGCAGTGACGACGCTGTTCTCCGGCGCCATCCCCAACCGACCTGCCATCCTTGGGCCGGTCGAGAATGCGGGCGCCCTGGCGCTCGGCGTCCTGGCGCTGGCGGCGGTGCTGCTGGCCGCGCCGCTGATCGCGTCGGCCCTGGGAGGCCTGCTTTTCCTTGCATGGGGCAGCGGCGCGGCGCTCCTGAACCATGGCGCGAACCTGATGCTGGACCCAGCCGGCCCGCCCCTGGTGGGCGCGGTGGCTCTCGGCGTCGGCCTCGTCGCCGGCTTCGCCGAGACCGAGCGGCGTGAGCGCCACCTGCGCCGCCGGTTCGAACAGCATCTCGCGCCGGCAGTGGTGGCGCGCATCGCCGCCACACCGGCCGCCCTCAAGCTGGGCGGCGAAGTTCGTGAGATCACCGCTCTGTTCACTGACGTGGAAGGCTTCACCGCCATGACCGAGCGCGCCGCGCCGGACGCGCTTGTGAAGGCGCTGGACCGCTATTTCGACACCTTGACGGAGATCGTGTTCGCCCACGGGGGCATGTGCGACAAGATCGTGGGCGATGCGGTGCACGCCTTCTTCAACATGCCCCTCGACCTCGACGATCACGCCGGCAAGGCCCTGGCCTGCGCCCGTGCCATCCGCGCCGCCTCCGAGCGGCTTCGCACAGAGCCGGAGTTCGCCGCGCTGGGCTTCGGGCGCACGCGGATCGGCATGGAAACCGGACGTGCCATCGTCGGCGACGTGGGCGGCCGCCGCAAGCTCGACTACACGGCCCACGGCATGGCCATCAACACCGCCGCCCGCCTGGAGGTCGCCAACAAGGATCTTGGTACGTCCATCTGCGTTGGTCCTGGTACCGCCGCACGACTGCCCGCGGGCGCGGTGCGCCCGGTGGCCGCCATCGCCGTGCGGGGCGTGAGCGGCACGGTTCAGGTCTATGCGCCGGTGGAGGACCCGATCCCCGGATCGGAGCCCGTCTGGCCGAATTGAACCGATCCGACCGGTCGAATCCGTCTCCAATCCACAGACGAGCGCATGCACGGCACCATCGGCGCCTGTGCTCCGGGAGTGACTATCCGGGGCCCGCGCCGGCTTGAGGCTTCCGCTCCTGCCCGACCGACCCGGGCCTATTCCACCAGCGCCAGCGCAGCGCGGATGCGCGCCTCGCTCCAGGCCCGCACCGGCGAGGGCGCGCCGCCGATCGCGGCCATGTCGGTCCCCTGCCCCGGACCGAGATCCACCATCGCGTCGCCCGCCGACACCCGTACCCGCCCGCGCATGACGAAGACGCCGAAACGCTCCTGGCTCGGCCCGGCAAAGAAGCGTGTGCCGCGCACGGCGAGCCGGCCATAGGGCGTCTCCACCTCCACGTCGCGCCCGGGCGCACCATCTGGCCGGTCATAGAGCATGGCGCCGTTGCCGAGGGTAAAAACGCCCCCGCGATCAACCAGGAAACGGTCGATGCGTAATCGCGTGCGCCCGCCGAGCCGCACCTGGGTGGCGGCGCCGAGCCGCATGGCAAGGCGGGCCGTCTCGCCCGTCACCACCATATCGCCCACGAATACGGCATCGCCAGTCGCAAGGGGCAGCATGGCACCGCCGCGCTCGGCACCGCCCTCCCCGGCCAACGCTTCCACGATGCCGGCGCGGTCCGCCGCCGCCCCCCGGCCACAGGCCAGGGCAAGGGCGGCAAGAGACAACAGCCCCCGCCGGGAGAACGGGCGCACCAGACGGCTCGCGCTCGAACCCAAGACCGCCGCAGCCGCGTTCGGATCAGCCATATCCCCCTCCGCTCACGCCATCACCCGGCGGCGCGACCCGGCCCTCCAGCGCCATCGCTCCCATGGAACGGTCCGAAACCCCGCGAAGACACTTTCCCATGCGGCACCGAAAGATCAAGCTGGGTCGCGGTTCTGCGCAGGCCGGGATCCAAGCACGCCCGCTGGCGGATGGTCGTCCTGGCCCGCGCGCCTGTTCAGGCGAGGCAGGCGCATGGCTCATTTCACCTCGTCGCTCACCACCTTGAAGCCGGTCAGCGTGGATGGCCCGAACGATGTCACGATGGCGACGTCGGTGGCATCGCGCCCGCGCGCCATCAGGATGCGGCCGATGCGCGGCGTGTTGTGCCGGGCGTCGAACGTGTACCAGCGGTCGCCGAGATAGACCTCGAACCAGGCGCTGAAATCCATCGGGCTGGGGTCGATCGGCACGCCGAAATCGCCGAGGTAGCCGGTGCAGTAGCGGGCCGGAATGTTCATGCAGCGGCACAGGGTGATGGCGAGATGGGCGAAGTCCCGGCACACGCCGGTCTTGTGGATGTAGACGTCGAAGGCGGTCTTCAGCGGGCTCGCCCGGGCATAGTTGAAGGTGATGTGGCCATGGACGAAGTCGCAGATGGCCTGGACCAGGGGCCAGCCCTTGGGCACGTGGCCGAACAGCGACCAGGCGATGGTACCGAGGCGATCGGTCTCGCAATAGCGGCTGCCGAGCAGGAAGAGGAGCACATCCACCGGAAGGTCGCCGAGCGGATGCTGGATTGCATCCCGCGCCACCTCGTCGGGCTTGCCGCTGTCGCGGATCACGAAATCCGTGTGCACCTTGAGGGGACCGGCCGGCGCCTCGATGACGTGGCAGAAATTGCCGAAGCTGTCGTGATAGGTATTGGCCTGGATCGGCGGATCGAACAGCACCCGGTCCACGCTCTCGAGGTCCCCCACCCGCGAGGGATGGACGCTCAGCGTCAGGATCATGGGAGTCGGCTTGGGGCACGCGTAGGAAATCTCGTAGCCCGCGCGGATCTTCATCTGGAACCTCTTCGTTTCGGCGCGAGCGAAGCGCGCGGATGTCTGCTATGGCTCGCTGCAACCTGGAACCGGATCCGATCCGTCTGAATGACCCGACCGTTCGATCCGGCTCTCAACTCTGGCAGGGAGAACGCGCCAACCGGTCCATCCGATGGGCGCGCGCTCCGGAACATGGCATGGGCGGCCTTCGTCGCCGCCCGGGTGCGAGGATTGAATTGAACCGGACGGCTCCCCTGCTGGCGGACGACGAGATGCCGCCCGTCACCGTGCTCAATGCTGAAGGGGCCTCCGCGTTCCTCCTGGTCGCGGATCATGCGGGCAATGCCTTTCCGCGATCAATGGGCCGGCTCGGCCTTTCCGAGGCGGATCGGGCGCGTCACATCGCCTGGGACATCGGCATTGCGGGCGTGTGCCGCACGCTGGCGGAACGACTCGATGCAACCCTCATACAGCAGAATTACTCGCGGCTCATCATCGACTGCAATCGCCCGCCGGGCGTTCCCTCCTCCATCCCGGAGGTGAGCGAGGCGACGACCATCGCCGGAAACCTCGCCCTCGACGACGCAGCCAGGGCCGCGCGCGAGCGGGAGATCTTCCAGCCCTACCACGCGCGGATCGCCGCCGAGCTCGACCAAAGGGCGTGCGCCGGCCGGCCCACATTGCTCATTGCCATGCACAGCTTCACGCCCGCCTATCTCGGCGTGGCGCGGCCATGGCAGGTGGGCGTGCTCTACAATCGCGATCCCCGGCTGGCGGGCGCTGTGCTCGCGGCGCTCCGGCAGGATGCCAGCCTCACCGTTGGCGACAACGAGCCATACAGTGTGGATGACACGACGGACTTCACCATTCCCGTCCACGGCGAGCGGCGCGGGCTACTCCATACGGGCATCGAAATCCGGCAGGACCTGATCGCCGGGCCTGCAGGACAGGCGGAATGGGCGGCGCGCATGGCGCAGGCCCTCGCCGCGGCGCTGGAAAGCTGCCGGCCGGCGCTTGTGGCCGCGCCCGCGCCCGGCTGAAGCGGCGGGAAACGCCCTGCCCGCGGAGCAAGCCGGCGGGCGCCGCCGCGGCTCGACGTGGCGGCCCATAGGGCGGACCTGGCGGGTCCTTACGGCGCCATGTCAGCACGGCACCGGGCCCAATTGCGGCCCGCGCCCCTCGGCAGGGCGGCCTGAGCCGGCGCGGATGCTGCAAATCACCACGCATGTGGTAAGACACGCCATGCCCGGCTTCGTGCCGGGAGCCCTCGAGCAAGCGGTCGCGCTGCGGCCGGGGATTCGCGGCAACCCTCAGATTGGAACCATTTTGCAGGTACTCGTCAGAGACAACAATATCGAGCAGGCCCTGAAAGTCCTGAAGAAGCGCATGCAGCGGGAAGGCATCTTCCGCGAGATGAAGCAGCGCAAGGCCTATGAGAAGCCGTCCGAGCGCCGCGTCCGCGAAGCCGCCGAGGCGGTGCGTCGCACCCGCAAGGCCGCGCGCAAGAAGGCCCAGCGGGAAGGCCTCATCGCCGCCCCCAAGCGTGCCCTGAAGCCCCGCACCGCGCCCGCCGCCGCGCCGCGCTGAATCCGGCAGATCTTCGGGCCGGATCGCGATCCGGCCCGCCAGTTCCGACCCGCCAGTTCCGACCCGCCATCGCCCCCTGCAAGGCCATTGCATCCTGCGCCAGCGCGTCGTCGAGCAGGACAAGCAACGCCCCCGGAACACCGACATCGAAGCCAGAAGCGCCCGGCGCCCATCCAGACGGGAGCGGGGTGCCGCGCGGATCCATGGAACGCGGCACCGGAACACCCCGGCAAATTCACGTCTCCGTGAGCACAACCCAAAAAAAGCCTGAGTTTATAGTGCGTTGCGATATCTTACGTTACGGCATATGCGGTAGTAAAATACATCACAGCCTGAGCAAGACTGCGATGACCCTCGGTTCTCGCAACCGCGAGCAATTTGCGAATATGTTCAAATTATGGCGAATTGCACCGCAATCCACGATAGTTTCTAGCTCAGTTTGCGCATGCTATGGTCACCTCGCTTCTAGCAAAAAAGAGCAACAACCAGGACGAGTATGCTGACCAAAGCTCGGTCGAGATGAAAATCATCCGTCACGACAGGTCTGCCGAGGCCCATCCCGAGGCCATTGGCGGCACGGCGCGACCCTGAAAGCATGCGTCTGCGGGCACATGGCGTTCCTGTACCATCAGGAGCGACCGGACACTTGCGCCCTCATCACGATCAATACTGCTCTCAGGATACCGTGTCTCCGATTTTACCTTCGGGCCTGAACTATCGGCTGCATGAAGGAGGCCGAAATGCGGTATGCACCATCTCCCGCCCAATATTGTCGAGAGACCGCCGAACCTTGCACCATCGCAATCGTGGGAGGTGGACCAGGTGGCCTTTTCACGGCACGCCACCTCACCGACAAGCTCGGCGAGGCCTGCAGAATCAAGATTTTCGAGGCAAGCGAGCGCCTTGGCGGCAAGATCGTCACGGGACAGTTCGCCGGCGTCGGGCCCTACGAGGTCGGCGTCGCGGAGATCTACGACTACTCCGCCCTCGGCCCGGACCCCCTCCGCCAGTTGATCCAGACCGATCTCGGCCTTGAGATCCGGCACATCGCCGGCGGCTCCTGCATCCTCGACGGACAGATCGTTCACGATGTGGAACATCTCGGAGAGCTGTTCGGGGCGGAAGCTCGCGACCAGGTGGTCCGTTTCAAGCAGAGATGCGCGGAACTCCTCAGTCAGGAGGACTTCTACGCTAGCACCCGCAACGTGGACAACCACCACGCCTGGGCCCGCCATTCGGGCGAGGACACGCTCTACTCCGAGATCACCAACGATGTCGCCCGCCGTTACGTGCGCATCATGGCGCACAGCGACGTCGCCGCCCCGCCACATCTGACCAACGGGCTCACATTCCTCAAAAACGTCCTCATGGACGTGCCCGGATACATGGATGTCTTCTCCGTGATCGGAGGCAACGAGCAGATCATCGAGGGGTTGCGTGATCTGATCGACGCGGAAATCCATCTGGGCGCGACAGTGAAGGCGGTGAAGCCCCTGTTCGACGGGCGCTTCCAGCTGGACATCTGCACCCACGGCGCCATCGAGCACGAGATCGCCGACTACGTCATCGTCTGCCTGCCCATTACCGCCCTGTCCATCATCGACTGGCGCTCGGCGCACCTCAAGGCGGCGGTCGACCGCCACATCGACTATTTCGACCGGCCCGGACACTATCTGCGCGCCACCCTGCTGTTCGAGCGCCCGTTCTGGCGCGAGCATATCTCCGGGGCCTGGTGGATGCTCGACGCCTTCGACGGCTGCTGCGCCTATGACGAAGGCGCGCGCACCCCCATCGGCCCGTGGGGTGCCCTCGGCTTCCTCATCGCCGGCAATGCCGCCCTGGGCCTTGCCAACATGGCGGACGAGGACATCGAGCGACTCTGCCTCGACGCCCTGCCGCGGGCCTTCGGCGATGCGCGCAAATTGCTGGTGGACCGCAGGATCCATCGCTGGATGGCGACCGTGAACGCCATTCCCGGCGGCTATCCGGTGCGCAGCGCATACGTGAACCACCGCCCTGCGGCCAAGCAGTATCCCGGCTTCCTGCTGGTGGGCGACTACATGTTCGACGCGACGCTCAACGGCGTCCTCGATTCGGCCGACGCCGCCACGGACATCGTCGTCAGCGAAGTCATGGCACGCCGGCGCGCTCAGTTCGCCCGCCCCGTCGTGCATCTCGAAAATGCGCCGGAGCCCTCGGACCCGAGCCGGACCGGAGCGCTCAACGGCAGCTATCTGGCGGAGATCATGGAAACCGCGTGGGGCGTGCAGCCCGGCGCGCGGATCCTGCAGTTCGGCTCGGGCTCCGGCCGGCTGCTCTCCGATCTCAGGGCGCTGGGCTTCGATGCCGTCGGCATCGAGCCCTGCCGCGCAGCGTGGGAAGGCACGCCCCACCGCCTGCGCGCACACAATCTGCGCATCTGCCCCCAACGCCTGCCGTTCGACGACGGCGCCTTCGACGTGGTCATCGACACCGGCCTGTGCCGTCTCGATCGCGACCAGTTGACCGAGGTCGTCACCGAGATCCGGCGCGTGGCCGCCCGCGGCTTCATCCTCGGCTCGGTCACCAGCGACCTGCAGATCGAGGTCATCGAACGCTACCAGCTTCTCGCCGGCATCAAGACGCTCACGTCGCGGTGGGGCTGGTCGGACCTGCTTCAGTCCCTCGGCTTCCGCTTCGCCTTCTCCGACCCTGCGCGGCTCGACAAGGCATGGCGGCTTTCGGTGGGGGCGGGTGTCGCGCCCAGCGAATGGTACGAGGACGCGGAATGCTTGCGCTACAGCATCTACGAAGCCAGCCAGGAGACCGCGGCCCGGGACATCGCCACCGCGGCGGAGGTGGCGCGGATCATCGCCGAGCACCTCTATGACGACGATCGCGTTCCCGTCCGCCCGGCCGCCGCCCGGGCGGCGCTGATGCCCTGAAGCCCGAACGAGAAAGGGGCAGAATTATGCAAAGGACACTTCCCAACCCCACGGTCGAAATCGAAACCCGTGCCTGGCGGCTGCGCTTCCTCGACGCGCCGCCGCCGCGGGACGCGGTGCCCGAAGACGGAGAGGTGCTCGTGGTCCACGAGCCCCGCAAGGTCTACGTACTCACCGAACCGGTGGACGCGACCGCCCCGTCGTCCCGCTTCGACGATGCTGGGGGACGCTCCCTTTCCCTGCTTTGGATGCCGCCTCTGGCCTTCGAGGGCGCCGACGCCGCCTGGCTGGAGAGCATTCCGGTCGAGGGCCCGAAGGATGGCCGGCGCGTGGTGCGCGCGGGGCTGCGGACGGCGCGGGTGCTGTGGACCAACGCCCGCGTCATCATCTACGCGACGCCGGAGCAGTTCCCGGACGCGCTCGATGCCGTCATCCGCTTCACCGTGCTCGAACGCGACACCAGCGAGATCGAGCAGGCCATGCCCGAGATCTGGGGCTCGATCACCCGCAACGCCAAGCTGACCCACACCGTCTGGCCCGGCGACCTCCGGCGCAACGGCGAGGCCGTCGGCAAGATGACGGAGCACGTGACCCGGCTGAACACCCGCGCGCTGCACAATGACGGCGCCCTCGAGCAACTCGATCCAGCCCTTACTCCGGGCTCCAAGCGGCTGTTCGCCGAGCTTACCCTGCAGGCGGACCTCCACGACCGCCTCGAGGCCCTCGCGGAACCGCTCGACTTCGCCTTCGACTATCACGAGGTGCTGAACACCCGGATCATCGAGGCCTCGCAATGGTCCAAGAGCAATCGGGTCGAGGTCTGGATCCTGATCGTGCTGGGAATGGAGCTGATCGCCACCGTCTATCCGATGGTCGAAGGGATGCTCCCGCTGAACTAGAGCGCGATCCGATCAGGTTGGAGCAATCTGATCGGTGAATCGCCTTCTAAGTTCATGATAGGAAACGCGTTACCCGATCAGCTTGCGATGCAGGCAGATCGGCGCGTGCTCTGGAACGTGATCCGAAAGCTGGAGGGCGATTCACCGGGCAATTGCTTCAATTTGCCCGGATCGCGCTCCGGAGGATCCGATCAGGTTGGGTCGATCTGACCGGAGATCCATCTCTCAACTCTAAGCAAGAGAACGCGTTTTCCGTTCAACTTGTCACGCAGGCCGAACGGCGCGCTCTCCAGAGGAGACCGTGTCATGAGATTTCTGGCTGCAGCGGCCGTCGCCGCCCTTGCAACATGCGCCCACGCCTCGGATCTCGAGCTCACCGCCGACGAGATCCGCGCGCGGATGATCGGCAACACCATCGTCGGCATAGAGGAGGGGGAATTCTACGCCGAATATCTCAGTCCAAACGGCGCCATCTATGGCCGCAACAGGCATGAAGCCTACCAGGGTTACTGGCGGATCGCCGGCAACAAGCTGTGCTTCGCCTATGAGAGCGACAGCGGAAAGAAAGTAAGCTGGAACTGCGTCTATGTCGCCTTGACCGGGGACAAGGTCATCTGGAACGACGACAACGAGACCTCCTTCGCGCGGCTGCTGCCCGGCCGGGCGGAGAAGACGGCGGCGCAGGCATCGCGCAGGTAGACCGTCTTCCCCTCCTCCCGAGCCCGCCGCAGCCCGGGAGCGAGCCCGGAGCATCGACGACCGTTTTGTCGCGAACCGTGTCGCGATGCTCCGGTGTCGGTCACGGCGCTCCACCGGGCAGCGGCATTCAAGGCTTCAGGCCCAGTTCATGGACCAACCAGTCAGAGAAGATGCGCACCGCCCGGCGGGCGACGGCATCGACGTGGCCATGCCCGAGCCGCCTCCCGCCGACAGCGCGGTGATGCGGCTTGCCCGCCATCCGCTTGCCCGCCATCCCAAGGCGATCGTGACGCCGCACCTGCCGCCGCACATGGCCCTGGCCTCCATCGCGGCACAACAGGCACTCGCCGCCGGCCGCCCGGTGAACATCGCAATGCCGCAGATCGGGGAACCCCTGCTCCCGGAATCGCTTCTCGCCGGTCAGGCGCTGCATTAATCTGCCCGCCGGGACAGGAAACGCATGCGCCTTCTTCTGGTCGAAGACAATCTGGAGCTCGCCGGCTGGCTGGCGAAGATCCTGCGGCAGGACAATTACGTGGTCGATGTCTTCCACGACGGGGAGGAGGCCGACCATGCGCTGAGCATTGCCGCCTATGATCTCGTGATCCTCGACCTCACCTTGCCGAAGATCAACGGCATGCAGCTGTTGCGCCGCATCCGCAGCCGCAGGGATGCGGTGCCGGTCATCATCCTCACCGCCAATGCGAGCCTGGACGGGCGCGTCGCCGGCCTCGACGAAGGGGCGGACGACTATCTCGCCAAGCCCTTCGACATCGCCGAGCTGGAAGCCCGCATCCGCGTGCAGCTGCGCCGCTCGGCGCGGCGGCCGGACCCGGTCATCAGCTGCGGGGCGCTCGCCTTCGACACCAATACCCGCCTGTTCGCCCTCTCTGGCGCCCCGCTCGCCCTCACCCCGCGCGAGCATGCGGTGCTGGAGATGCTGCTCATGAAATCCGGCCAGACCGTCAGCAAGGCCCAGCTTTCCCAGAGCATCTTCGGCCTCGACGACCTCGCCGATCCCAGCGCCATCGAGATCTACGTGCACCGCGTGCGCAAGAAGCTGGAGGGCAGCGATGTGCGCATCGTCACCCTGCGCGGCCTCGGCTACCTGCTGCAACACGATGCGCATTGAGAGCCTGCGCCTCCAGCTCCTGTGCTGGCTGCTCTTGCCGCTGGCGGGGCTGGTGGCGCTCAACGTGTGGACCAGCGGGCGGCAGGCCCGCGCCACCGCCGACCTCGTCACCGACCGCACGCTGGACGCCTCCGCCCGCGCCATCGCCGAGGATGTGCGCCTCGACCGGGGGGTGATTGATGCCACCATCCCTCCGGTGGCGCTGGAGATGTTCGACACCGGCCATCGCGACCGGGTCTATTACCGCGTGGACACCGCCGCCGGCCGCCTGCTGACCGGCTATCCCGACCTGCCGCTGCCGAAGGCGACCCCGCGGGAAGGCGTGCCGCTGCACTTCTCCGCCACCTATCGCGACCAGAACTTGCGCCTTGCCGCGCTCCAGTATCCGGTGGTGGGCGCCCATGACGGCGAGCGCGTCACGGTGGTGGTGGGGGTGACGCTGGCGGGCCATGCCGCCATGGTGCGCGAATTGTGGGTGGGCGGCTTCAGCCAGCAACTGGTGCTGCTCGCCGCCGCGGGCCTCCTCGTGCTGGTGGGGTTGCGCCAGGGCCTCGCCCCGCTCCTGCGCCTGCGCGACACGGTGATGAACAAGGGCCGCGACGATCTCGCCCCCATCCCCGACGCGGCGGTCCAGAGCGAGCTGCGGCCGCTGGTCGCCGCCCTCAACACCTATATGGCCCGCGTGGAGGGGCAGATGGCGGCGCAGCGCCGCTTCGTCGCCAATGCAGCGCACCAGTTGCGCACGCCGCTCGCCCTGCTCGCCACCCAGGTCACCTATGCCCGTCGCACCCCCGATGCGGCCGAGCGCGAGGAGGCCCTGTCCGGCGTGCAGGAGAGCACGCGGCGTCTCGCGCGCCTCGCCAGCCAGTTGCTCACCCTGTCCCGCTCGGAACCCGGCAGCCGCCGGCCGCGCGACGAGGAGATCGACCTGTCAGCTTCCGCGCGGCTGGTGCTGGAGGGGCTGGTGGACCTCGCCATCGAGCGCGGCATAGACCTCGCTTTGGATGCGGACGCCATCGTCCTCGCCCGCGGCGACGGCGCCATGACCCGCGAGGCCATCGTGAATCTGGTGGAGAACGCCCTGCGCTACACACCCCCGGGCGGCAGCGTGGCGGTGAGCGTGCGCGCGGAAGACGGCTGGGCGGTACTGGTGGTGGAGGATTCCGGGCCGGGCATCCCACCCCAGGAGCGCGAGAAGGTGTGGGAGCGCTTCTACCGGGTGCCGGGCACCCCCGGCGAGGGCTCCGGCATCGGCCTCTCCATCGTGCGGGAGGTGGTGGACGGCGCCGGCGGCACGCTCACCCTCGGCACCGCGGAGGCCGGCGGGCTGAGGGTGGAAATGCGCCTGCCGGCAGCTTCCGCCGCCGGCAGGTCCGAGGAAGGCGTCCCGCGCGCCTGACCGCCATCCCGAATGCCCCGCGTACCGGGATGGCTGGCTCCTGCCCTCAGTTCTGCTCGCTGTAGGGCACGGGCCGCCACTTCACGAGCCGGTTCTCCACCAGGGTGATGAGGAATTCCATCACCAGCGCCAGCACGGCGAGGATGATCATGGCCGCGAACACGCCATTGGCGTTGAACGCGCCCTGCGCCGTGGCGATGAGCAGGCCCACGCCCTGCTTCGCCCCCAGGAACTCGCCCACCACCGCACCCACCAGCGCGAAGCCGAAGGAGACGTGCAGGGAGGCGAGGATCCAGCTCATGGCCGAGGGGATGATGACCGAGGTGGTGATCTGGAACGGCGAGGCGCCGAGGATCTGGGCATTGGCGATCATGGCGCGGTCGGCCTCGCGCACGCCCTGGAAGGCGTTGGCGAACACCACGAAGAACACCATCACCACCGCAAGCGCCACCTTCGACGCCATGCCGAGGCCGAGCGCGATGATGAAGATGGAGCCCAGCACCACGCGGGGGATGGAGTTCGCAATCTTGATGTAGATGGAGAACACATCCGCCAGCAGCTTGTTGCGGCCGAGAACGATGCCGCAGACGACGCCGCCCACGGCGCCGATGAAGAAGCCGAGAACGGTCTCCTCCAGCGTGACGAGGATCTGCACCCAGAGCGAGCCTTGCGAGGTGCCCTCGGTCATCCACACCCAGATCTGCTCGGCGATGCCCGAGGGGCTGGCGAAGAAGAAGGGATCAATGAAGCCGGTCTGCGCTCCCAGCTCCCAGATGCCCAGCACGCCCGCCAGGATGGCGATGCGCAGGGTGATGACGAGGGTGCGCCGGGCTTTCAGGCGCGCGCGGGCCTTGGCCTCGATCTCGGCTTCGGTGGGGATCGCGCGCGGGGCCGCCTGGAACGGGGCGGACGGAGCTTCTGCCTGCATGGTCATTGTAGGTCCTCCCAGTTTTGTCAGTGGCCGGTTTCGAGGGTGCGCTGCTGGCCGATCTGCACTTCCTCGCGCAGGTCGTTCCAGATGATGCGGCACTTCTCGACGAAGGCGGTGTCGTAGCGGATCTCCTCCATCACCCGCGGGCGCGGCAGGTCGATGTGGTAGACGCTTTTGACCGTGGCGGGGCCGGCGGTGAGCACATAGACCTTGTCGGCCAGCGCCACCGCCTCCTCCAGGTCGTGGGTGACGAACACCACCGAGGCGCCGGAGCCGGACCACAGGTCCAAGAGCTCGTCCTGCATGTTGGTGCGGGTCTGCACGTCGAGGGCCGAGAAGGGCTCGTCCATGAGCAGGATCTTCGGCTCGTTGATGAAGGTCTGGGCCAGGGCCACGCGCTTCCTCATGCCGCCGGAGAGCTGGTGCGGGTAATGGTTCTCGAAGCGGGAAAGGCCGACGCGGGCGATCCAGTCCCGCGCCTTCGCGTAGGCCGCCTTCCGCGGCAGGCCGCGATAGAGCGGGCCGGCGGCCACGTTGTCGAGCACGCTGCGCCAGGGAAACAGCGCATCGGCCTGGAACACGAAGCCCACATCCTTGTGGATGCCGTTCACCGGACCGCCCATCACCCGCACCTCGCCGGCGCTCGGCTTGGCGAGGCCGGTGACGAGGTTGAGGGTGGTGGACTTGCCGCAGCCGGTCGGGCCCACCACGCAGGCGAACTCGCCGCGATCCACCGTCATGGTGAAGTCGCGCAGGGCGGTCATGGACTTGCCGTCCGGGGTGAGGAACCGGCGGGTGACGTTGTCGAGCTCGATGGCCGGCGCCGGCGCGGCGGCGGTCCTGATCGGCGGACACACGTCCGCCACGGCTTGAAGAGACATGCGTTTCCTCCCGTCGCCGGCATCACGCGCGCGGCGACCTTGGTCTTGCGGATGTTGGGTCGTGGTTCGGGACGGCGGGCGGCGAAAGTCAGGCGCCCGCAGTCAAATGCGAAGGCTCAGTTGCCGAGCGTCAGTTACCAAGCGTCTTGGCGGCGTTGTCCACGAAGAGCGTGGTATAGGTCTTCGACAGGTCGATCTGCTTGCCCTGGACGTTCTTGGAGAAAGCCGAGAGCACCTTCAGCACGGTCTCCGGGCCATCCGCCGGCATGCGACCATCCGGCGTGAACTGGGCTTTGCCCTCGGCGAGGCCCTGGATGTAGAGGTCCTTGTCGCCGACATAATAGTCCTTGGGCATCTTGTCGGCGATCTCGGCGGCCGAGTGGCTGGCGATGAACCGCATGGTCTTCACGAAGGCGTTGGCGAGCTTCTGCGCGTCCTCGGGATGGCTGTCGAGCCACGACGACTGCACATAGAAGGACGCCGCCGGATAGGGGCCGCCCAGCGCCGCCAGGGTCTTCTCGGGGGTGCGCATGTCCACCAGGATCCTGGCGACGCCGGTCTTCACCAATTGCCCGATGGTGGGCTCCGTGGTCATGCCGGACTGGATCTGGTCCTGCTTCATGGCCGCGATGAAGGTATTTCCGGCGCCCACCGGCAGCAGGGAGAAGTCACCGGGCTTGAGGCCCGCCCGTGCGGCGAGATAGCGGGTGAGGAAATCCGTGGAGGAGCCGAGGCCGGTCACGCCCAGCGTGTGGCCCTTGAAGTCGGCGGGCGACTTGATCTTGTCCGCGAATTTCGCCGAGACCATCTGCACTTCGCCCGGAGCCTGGCTGAACTGCACCACGGACTTGATGAACTTGCCCTTGGCCTGGAGGTCGATAGTGTGGTCGTAGAAGCCCACCACGCCCTGCACGGCACCGGCGAGCAGCTCGTTCTCCGCCTCGACGCCGGCGCGGGTGTTGATCAGCTCAACATCGAGCCCCTCGTCCTTGAAGTAGCCGAGCTCGCGGGTGAGCACGGCCGGCAGGTAGATCTGCTTCTCCATGCCGCCGACGATGATGGTGAGCTTTTCCGCCGACGCTGCGCTCGCGGACATGAGGCCCGCGGCGACGATGAACGACCCGGCGACGACGCGCAGGCTGCGTCCCGCGCGGCGGAACGGAGAGACATGGAACATGGACCGGCCTTCCCTGAAGGGCGCATTGCGCGCGCGTTTCCTCGGATGACGATGCCTTGCGGCATTCTATTGGTCTTGCGGCACCCGTTGGCGACAGGTGGCCGTAGACCTTCCTAATCCACCCAAGCTTTCAGTCGGCTTTCATGTCCCGCGCGATTTGAAGGACATCCGTGTCAGGGCCCCGCCCGCCAGCGCCCGTGCGCCTCGATCATGCCGCGCACCGCGTGGATGAACGACCCCTCCATCAGCAATGCGATGCCGAGCCGCGCCCCCAGCACCATGCCGGCAATGGCCAGCGGCCATGACAAGGCCAAAAGCGACCCCGCCGTCAGCCCCTGCCCGATGGTGCAGCCGCCGCACAGGATGCCCCCCACCCCCATCAGCACCGCGCCGAGGAGATGGCGCTTCATCTCGCGCGGATCGTCGAACGCCTCCCAGCGGAACGCATCGTTCCGCTGGGAGGCGGCGAACGCGCCCAGCGCCACGCCGAAGACGCTGCCGGCGCCGAACTCGGCAAGGCTCGCCTGGTCGAACAGCAGGCCGAACAGGGTCCGCGCCACCGGCGAGACGAAGGTGAGGCTTTGGGGCGCCGTGGGGTGGGCGAACTCATCGACCAGAAGCGTCGTCGCCAGCCATCCCGCCACCACGCCGAGGCCCAGAA
This sequence comes from Xanthobacter autotrophicus, assembly GCF_030015065.1. GTDB lineage: Bacteria > Pseudomonadota > Alphaproteobacteria > Rhizobiales > Xanthobacteraceae > Xanthobacter > Xanthobacter autotrophicus_D. Next base: position 92,947 of record NZ_JAIVFN010000003.1, read on the forward strand.
CGACGCCCGCCGTCATCAGCCGGGGGGCACGCCACAGGCGGCGGTCGGCGCAGGCAGGCACGATCAGGGCGAGCCCCGCCAGCGCGCCCATCCAGCCGCGCAGGTCATGCCCCGCAACCCGCCCGATGAGCGAGGGAAGGTCCGCCTGCATGCCGGCGGGAAGGGCGAGGGCCACGCGTTCGAGCCCATCCACCCGAAAACCGGAGAGGACACCGCGCAGGGTGGCATAGGCCGCCGCGCCGAACACGATCAGCACCACGAGGCTGCGCAGGTCCCCTGAACCGAGGCGCACCAGCGAGCCGAAGGCGCAGGTGCCCACCAGCGCCATGCCGAGGCCGAACAGCAGCCCGCCCAGCAGGATGCCGAGCCACGGCAGCGCCGCGGGCACGTAATTGGTGCGCTCGGGCGAAAGGATGCCGGCGAGGGCCAGCGCCTGCGTCCCGGCGAGGGCGAGGCCGAGGGCGAGGGCGAACACCTTCATGCGCCGCCAGTCCCGGCCCACCATAGCGTCCTCGAGGGCGCCGAAGGTGCACAGCCGGGCGCGAAACACGCAGAATCCCGCGATGCCTCCCACCAGGAGGCCCGCGAGCGCGGCCCACCAGGGGCTCGAAATATCCATGCGCCGCCTCCTCCCGTAGATGGCAGGCGCAGGACTTGTGTCGTCCCGTCGCCGGCCCGGCGCTGTTTTCGTCTTACTTTTCGCCGGCGCGTGCCGACCCGCAATACATGTCGTAGATGACCGAGATGACCCGTCTCACGTCGTCATTGGCGAGGCTGTAATAGATGGTCTTGCCGTCGCGTCGCGTGGTCACGAGATCGTCGAGCCGCAGCCGCGCCAATTGCTGGGAAACCGTGGGCTGGCGCAGGGACAGGATGTTCTCCAGCTCGGTCACCGACCGTTCGCGCTCGGCCAGCAGGCACAGCAGCAACAGCCGGTTCTCGTGGGAGAGGGCTTTCAGGAAATCACTCGCCTTGCGCGCGTTGCGCATGAGCTGGTCGAGCTCAGGCGAAATCTCCGGGCCTTCGCGCAGTTCGTCCTCGATCCGCGTGGACACGATGGGCGGCATGGTCTCAAACCTCTCACAATCGACGGCGTGAGCGGGATTCGATCCGGTCGAATCCCGCTCGAAGCGCAAGCAGGAGCACCCCCGGCCTCACTGCCGGCTGGGCGCGCCCGGTTCCGTCAGCGCACCGAGCAGACCCCAGAAAGCTTCATCCGAAGCATAACCTGTAATGCGCCCGATCTCGCGTCCTTCATCCACGAGCACGAAGGTGGGCGTGAAGCGCACCGGCTGCGCAAGCGCGACATCCGCCGGCACCCCGTCGGACAGGTCCACGCGGCGGAGCGGCGCACGGCGGCCTTCCTCGGTCTTCTGGTAGATGGGCGCCACATCCCGATCGAACTTGAGGCAGTAGGCGCATCCCCGGCGCTCGAACATCACGAGCTCGCTCGCCCGCGCAGGCCCGGTCGCACCGAGCACAACGGCGAGAAAGCCCAGGACGAGGACCGGCAGGGCATGAGGCATTTTCCACGCTCCAGAAGCGCGATTTCACTTATCATATTATCGCATTCGCATATATAATGGGCAAGTCCGGAAACCGCGTCGGTTGAACGCACGCGGAAAGGGAGGGCCATGTCGCTGGATATCGGGTTGCCCGGCGCCTTCCTGGCCGGGGTGCTGTCGTTCGCCTCGCCCTGCGTGCTGCCGCTGGTGCCGGCCTATCTCGGCTTTCTCACCGGGACGGTGGCAGCCGGCGAAGGACAGCCCCAGCCGCGCTGGCGGGTGATCGTGGCGGCGGGGCTGTTCGTGCTCGGCTTCTCCACCGTCTTCATCCTCCTCGGCGCCACCGCCTCCACCCTCGGGCAGATGCTGATCCGCCATGTGGAGGTGCTGACCCTGGTCTCCGGCGCCCTGCTGGTGCTGTTCGGCCTGCACATGACCGGGCTGGTCCGCATTCCCCTGCTCTACCGCCAGGCGAAGATCGACGCCGCCGCCACGCCGGCGGGCATTGTCGGCCCCTATCTCATCGGCCTCGCCTTCGGCTTCGGCTGGTCGCCCTGCGTCGGGCCGGTGCTCGCCGCCATCCTCATAGTGGCAGGTGCAGAGGCCTCGGTGGGCAAGGGCGTGGCGCTGCTCGCCGTCTACTCCGCCGGCATCGGCATCCCCTTCCTGCTCGCGGCGGCCTTCACCGGCCCCTTCCTCGCCTGGGCCGCCTCGGCGCGGCGACGGCTCGGGCTCATCGAGAAGGTGGCCGGCGCGTTCCTCATCCTCACCGGCCTCGCCTTCATGACCGGCTTCATGCCCGAGGTCGCCCAATGGCTCCTGGATCGGGTGCCGGCCCTCGGCACCATCGGCTGACGCAAATCTGGAGGACCCTTGATGTCCGATGCATCCCGGATCACCCGCCGCGGCCTCCTGCGCGGAGCTGCCGGCCTTGCCGGCGCCCTCGCGACGACAGCCGCGGTGAACGCCGCCGCGCGGCTCGGGGATGACGGCCTCTATACGCAGGACTGGTACGTGGATAGCTTCCTCGACCTCTCCGAGGACCTTGCCGCCGCCACCTCGAAGGGGCGCCATTTCGCCCTGCAATGGAGCCAGCGCGGCTGCATCTATTGCAGGGAACTGCACACCGTCTATTTCGCCGACCCCGCCCTCGCGGACCCGATCCGCGCGGCGTTCGACATCGTCCATCTCGACCTGTTCGGCGCGCGGGACGTGACGGCCTTCGACGGCGCCCGCCTCAGCGAGAAGGCGTTGGGACAGCGCGAGCGCATCCGCGCCACGCCCACCTTCCAGTTCTTCGCCCTGGACGGCGGAGTGGCGAGGGAGGTGGCCCGCATGCCCGGCCTGCTGCCGCAGAAGGAGTTCGCCGCCATGTTCCGCTATGTGGCCGAGGGCGCGTACAAAGACGGCACATTCGATGCCTTCCTCGCCCGCCAGGACCGCACCTGAAAAAAGGCCCCGCATGACGCGGGGCCCCCGGCGGGAACCGGCAATGCCACGCTATTTCACCGGCTTGTTCACCGGTGAATCGGGATCGAACAGATAGGCCACCACGTCCTTCATCTGCTGCTCGCTGAGCACGCCGTTGTGCCCGAAGCGCGGCATGGGCGAACAGGCGAAGGCGGCCTGTGGATTATACACCTTGGCGTAGGCGACCTTCGCATCGGCCGGCGCGAACTTGCGATCCGCGCCGTAATTGGCGAGGCTCGGGCCGAGGGTGCCATAGCTCACCTCGCGCGGGTCCATCTGGTGGCAGGCATAGCAATTGCCACCGCTCACCGTGCCCGGCGGATCGGAGAACTGGCCGCCGCGCCCGTTCTGCGCGACCTTCTCGCCCTCCTTCCAGTTGCCGATGACGCTGCCCTCCGGCAGCTTCACGGTCTTCGCCTCCCGCGCCATGATGGCGTCCGCCTCCTTGGCCGAGGGCTGGTTCCGCGTCACCGAGCACAGCTGCATGGTCTCGTCGGGGACGAGCCGTTGCGCCCAGCCTTCGGGCAGCTTGGTGAAGCTTTCCGTCACCACCCGGTCCACCACGGCGGGCGAGGCCGGCGGGATCTGCTGGGCATGGGCCATGCCGGGCAGAACGAGCGCGGCGGCGATGAGAATCCTCTTCATGATGCCTCTCCCCTCAGCGCTTGATGGACGGAACGTTGAGCTCGCCGCCCGCCGCCTGCGCGTTCAGGAAGACGGTGAGCGCCGTGACCACCTCCGAGGCGTAGTCCGGCGCCGGCATGCGCATCTGGCGGTAGCAGTCCCACAGGCGGTGCTGCATGGTCCTGAGCGCGCTCTGGGACACGCGGTAGGTGGGCCAGGAGCCCATGGTCAGCTGCGCATCCTTGCCGGGCTTGTCGAGCTGCGGCAGGCCTTGCAGGCGGATGCGCTTGCCGGCGTCCGCATGGCAGGTGGAGCAGGAGAAGTCGTTGATGGCGGAACGGCGGAAGAACAGCGCCTCGCCGATGGCGTAAGCCTCCTTTTCCTTGGGATGATCGAGCGGCACGGCGATCTTCATGCCGTTGGACTTGTTGGCGATGAAGGCGACGAGGTCCTCCATGTCCGAGCCGCGGCCCGGCCCGGAAAACGGCTTGGCCATGATGGGCTTGATGTCGAGGCCCTGGATCTTGTCCATGCACCACAGAAGGCGCTGTTCCAGGTCCATGACCTTGCCGGCGTCGGCGAAATAACGCGGCAGGGCGGCATAAGCGCCCTCCAGCTTGCCGGCGCCCTGGCCCAGGTCGCAGCTTTCCAGCGAAACGTTTTTCGCTCCCCTTTTTTCCGCCCACAGGGCCTCGCCCCGGTCCACCGCGAGGTAGCCGGGATTGGCCATGGGATCATTGATCATGGCGCGGTAGCGCTCGATTTCCTTCTCGCTCGCATCCTCCTGCGCGCCGGCCTTGAGGGTCGGGGCGAGAAGGAGCGCGAGGGCGCACAGGCATGTGAGAAACGGGACTTTGGGTCGCATATATCCTCCCGGTCTTGGCGGGCCGGAGCGCCGGGCCTTCTGATGAAGCCCTTGAAGCGACACGGCATCCGATCCCCGCCCCGCCGACGACAGGCGGAAGCGATGATCGGGTAGAGGATACTTTACATTCAAAAAAAACGATATCACAATATGTGAAATTGATCGGCGATGGCGCGGCGCGCCTCCCTCAGATCATCAAGCAAAAATAATGACTTGAGGCCTGCCATTCCGGGCCGCCCAGGAGGAAACGGATGACCCTTCACGTGGATGCTCCCCTTTTTGCCACCCGCCGCCGGGCGCTTCAGCTGGCGGGGGTCGCCGCCCTTGCCGCGGTGCTGGCGCCGCGCATGAGCCTCGCCACCGAGGCCCAGGTGGCGGAGGAGATGAAAAAACTCTTTGGCAGCAAGGCGATGGACGAAGGCAAGGTCAAGCTCGACGTGCCCGAGATCGCCGAGAACGGCCTCGTCGTGCCCATCAACATCGACGTGGACAGCCCCATGACGGACGCCGATTTCGTCAAGTCCGTCCATGTCTTCGCCGATGGTAATCCGCTTCCCCAGGTGGTCACCTATCACTTCACCCCGGAGAGCGGGAAGGCGTCGGCATCGACCCGGATGCGGCTGGCGCAGACGCAAAATGTGATCGCGGTGGCGGAAATGTCCTCCGGCGCGCTCTTTTCCACCAGGGCGCAGGTGAAGGTCACCATCGGCGGCTGCGGCGGCTGAGTAGAACGCAAGACGAATCATAATAATCGCGGGCGATCATCGCCCCGCCTGAAATATCGGGAGGAAACCCATGGCCATCAAGTCCGCGCCCCGCGTGCGCGTCCCCGCCCAGGCGAAAGCCGGCGAGATCATCGAGATCAAGACCCTGATTTCCCACGAGATGGAAAGCGGCCAGCGCAAGGACGCCGCCGGCAAGACCGTGCCGCGCGACATCATCAATACCTTCGAGGCGTCGTTCAACGGCAAGCCCTTCTTCAAGGCCGAATGGTTTCCCTCGATCTCGGCCAATCCCTTCCAGTCCTTCTTCTACAAGGCCAGGGAGAGCGGCGAGTTCACCTTCTCCTGGAAGGACGACGCCGGTGCCGAACAGAAGTCCACCGCCAAGCTCACCGTCGCCTGACGCCCGAGCCGGCGCGCCGACCAGATCGCACCGCGACCTGACCGGATCCGGACCTGAAGCAAATCGTTCGCCACTTATCTGGCCTTCTGGAGTGTTATGCTGCCGGATCACGCGGTGATCCGGCAAGCGCCATCTCCATGACTTTTGGAAAGCGCGATCACCATGATCTCAAGGCGCGATTTTCTGTCTGCCGGGACGGCGCTCGCCGGCCTCCTCGCCGCTTCAGGAACGGGGCTGGCGCAGGCGATCGGCGGTCAGCTGACCCAGAACGACCTCTTGAAGTTCGGCAGGATCGGCACCTTCACCATTCTGCACATCACCGATATCCACGCCCAGCTCAATCCGCTCTACTTCCGTGAACCGTCGATCAATCTGGGCGTGGGCGACGCGCGGGGCGTGCCGCCGCACCTCACCGATATCGCCTTCCTCAACTACTTCAACATCAAGCCCGGCACGCGCGACGCCTATGCGCTGACCTCGGAGGACTTCACCGCGCTCGCCCGCAGCTATGGCCGCATGGGCGGGGCGGACCGCATCGCCACCCTCATCAAGGCCATCCGCGCCGAGCGGGGGGCGGACAAGGTGCTGCTGCTCGACGGCGGCGACGGGCTTCAGGGCTCGTGGTCGTCGCTCCAGACCAAGGGCGAGGACATGGTGCGCGTGTTCGCCGCCCTCGGGCTCGACGCCATGGTGGGGCACTGGGAGTTCACCTACGGCGCCGAGCGGGTCATGGCCATCAAGGAGAAGGCCCCCTTCGCCTTCCTCGCCCAGAACATCCGCTCGGTGGAATGGCAGGAGCCGGTGTTCGACGCGGTGAAAACCTTCGAGAAGGGCGGCGCGAAGATCGCCGTCATCGGCCAGGCCTTCCCGCGCACCCCCATCTCCAATCCGCGCTGGATGATCCCGGACTGGGAGTTCGGCATCCGCGAGGAGGAGATGCAGAAACAGGTGGATGCCGCCCGTGCCGGCGGGGCAGACGTGGTGGTTCTGCTCTCCCACAACGGCTTCGACGTGGACCGCAAGATGGCCTCCCGGGTGAAGGGCATCGACGTGATCCTCACCGCCCACACCCACGATGCCCTGCCCGCCGCCACCGAGGTGGGCAGAACCCTGCTGATCGCCACCGGCTCCCATGGCAAGTTCCTGTCCCGCCTCGACCTCGACGTTCAGGACAAGAAGGTCACCGGCTACAGGTTCCAGCTGATCCCGGTGTTCTCGGACGTGATCGCGCCCGACCCGGAGATGGCGAAGCTGGTGGCGGACATCCGCGCCCCCTATGCCAAGGACCTTGCCCGCGAGGTGGGCCGGGCGGAAAGCCTGCTCTACCGGCGCGGCAACTTCAACGGCACCTTCGACGACATGATCTGCGACGCGCTGTTGAAGGAGCGTGATGCGGAAATCGCCCTCTCTCCCGGCTTTCGCTGGGGCGGCACGCTGCTGCCGGGCGATCCCATCACCTTCGAAACCATCTCCAACGCCACCGCCATCACCTATCCGGCCTGCTACCGCAACACCATGACCGGCAAGCAGCTGAAGGACATATTGGAGGATGTGGCCGATAACATCTTCCATCCCGACCCCTATTTCCAGGGCGGCGGCGACATGGTGCGGGTGGGCGGCGTCGGCTACGCCATCGACGTGTCGAAGGGCGTCGGCCAGCGCATCTCCGACCTCACCTTCCTGAAGACCGGCAAGCCGCTGGAGGCGGACAAGACCTATACGGTCGCCGGCTGGGCCTCCGTCGCCCAGAACGTGGAAGGCCCGCCCATCTGGGAAGTGGTGGAGCGCTACGTGGCCGGCGCGAAGACCGTGAAGATCACGCCCAATGCCTCGGTGAAGGTGACGGGAGCGTGAGGGGTGGGATGAGATGGCACTGTTCGTGGTCCATTTCCAACCGTCATGGCCGGGCTCATCCCGGCCATCCACGCCCCGCAGCTGGGAACACCTTTCGGAGGTTGAACATGCGGCTTGGCGTGGATGCCCGGCACAAGGCCGGGCATGACGGAGTTGAGGGACAAATGGTCGTGAAGAACGAACGAGGGTGAGAATCGGACGGCGGTGAAGAAGGGACAACGGGTGCAATCGTTCCCTCCGCCCTCATCTCACCGGCACGCCAAACCCCATCCTCCGGCACCGCGTTTCGTCATAAATATTCAAACTTACGAATAAAAGAATATCAGGGAGGACGCCATGTCCGATAACACTCTCCCCCACACCGGCCGCCCCGCCGGGACCGGCACCGCCCCGCCGCTCTCGCGGCGCCGCTTCCTGTCCGTGGCGGGACTGGGGGCCGGAGCGGCCGCGGCCGGCGCCGGTGTCCTGGGCGCCGGCCCCGCAGCCGCAGCCGGCCCGGACCCCAACATCGTGCCGGTGCCGGACTGGACGAAGACCCTGGGCCCAGGCGTCAACGTCAACCCCTACGGCAAGCCCTCGAAATTCGAGAAGGACGTGGTGCGGCGCGAGGTGACCTGGCTCACCGCCAGCTCGGAAAGCTCGGTGAGCTTCACCCCGCTCTACGCCCTCGACGGGGTCATCACCCCCAACGGCCTGTGCTTCGTGCGCCATCACGGCGGCGAGGCGGAGATCGACCCGGACAAGTACCGTTTCATGATCCATGGCATGGTGGAAAAGGAACTGGTCTTCACCCTGGAAGACATCAAGCGCATGCCGGGCCGGGTGAACCGCGCCTACTTCCTGGAATGCGCGGCCAATTCGGGCATGGAGTGGCGCGGCGCGCAGCTCAACGGCTGCCAGTTCACCCATGGCATGATCCACAACGTGTTCTATACCGGCGTGCCGCTGCGCGCGTTCCTCGACATAGCCGGGGTGAAGCCCAAGGGCAAATGGGTGCTGGCCGAGGGCGCCGACGCCGCGGCGATGACGCGCTCCATCCCCATCGAGAAGGCGCTGGACGACTGCCTCGTCGCCTTCGCCATGAACGGGGAGGCGCTGCGGCCCGAGCAGGGCTATCCGGTGCGCCTCGTGGTGCCCGGCTGGGAAGGCAACATGTGGATCAAGTGGCTGCGCCGCATCAAGGTGGGCGACCAGCCGTGGCAGCAGCGCGAGGAAACCTCGAAATACACCGACCTCCTCGCCGATGGCCGCTCCCGCCGCTTCACCTTCATCATGGACGCGAAATCCGTGGTGACGAGCCCGAGCCCGCAGGCCCCCCTGCGCCAGAAGGGGCCGAACGTGCTCACCGGCATCGCCTGGTCCGGGCGCGGCACCATCAGGCGGGTGGACGTGTCGCTGGACGGCGGGCGCAACTGGACCACCGCGCGCATCGAGGGGCCGGCCTATCCCATGGCCATGACGCGCTTCTACCTGGACTTCGACTGGGCCGGGCAAGAGCTGATGGTGCAGTCCCGCGCCATGGACGACACCGGCTATGTACAGCCTACCAAGACCGAGCTGCGCGCCGTGCGCGGCACCAATTCCATCTATCACAACAATGGCATCCAGACATGGCTGGTGCGCTCCAACGGGGAGACGGAAAATGTGGAAGTCGGCTGAGGCGCTGCTGGTCGCGTCCGCGCTCCTTCTCGCCGTCCCCGCCGGCGCCGCGCCCGAGGTGAAGGGCGCGCCCGCCAGGGCCGGGGCGCAAGAAAAGCCGGAGGTGGAGAAGGCGAGCATGGAGAAGGGCAAGCCGCAGCAGGCGGCCAATGTCCCCGCCGGCGCCCCGCCGGCGCCGGCCGCGAAGGCCATCGCGCTGGGCCGTCCGGCCCTGCCGGAGGAGATCGCCGCCTGGAACATCGACGTGCGGCCGGACGGCGAGGGCCTGCCGGAGGGCAAGGGATCGGTGAAGGAGGGCGAAACGCTGTTCCTGCACAGCTGCGCCGTCTGCCACGGCGAGTTCGGCGAGGGCGCCGGCCGCTGGCCGGTGCTGGCGGGCGGACAGGGCACGCTGAAATCGGACCGGCCGGAGAAGACCATCGGCTCGTTCTGGCCCTATGCCTCCACGGTGTTCGACTATGTCCACCGCGCCATGCCCTTCGGCAACAGCCAGTCGCTGACGCCGGACCAGACCTATGCCATCGTGGCCTATCTCCTGAACCTCAACGATCTGGTGCCGGAAGACTACGTCCTGTCGAAGGAGAATTTCCCCAAGGTGGCGCTGCCCAACCAGGCCAACTTCTACGAGGACGACCGCGAGACCACGGAAAAGGCGTTCTGGAAGAAGGAGCCGTGCATGACGGACTGCTCGGGCGAGGTGCACGTCACCGCCCGCGCCCAGATCCTCAACGTGACCCCGGAGGGCGACGCGCCCAAGGGCAATCTGGAGTGAGAGGGGCCCCCCATGAGCGACCCGCTCCCGAGGAGTGCAGGCATATGATGTTCCGGCCGGCGCAGCGGATGACGGTGCGGGCCCGCCTCATGGCGGCCGGCGCGCTCGTCGCCGCCACGCCGGCCCTCGCCGCCGGCGACCGGGAATTCGGCGCCTATCTCGCCGGGCCGTGCGTCACCTGCCACCAGCCGTCGGGCCAGGGTGCGGGCGGCATCCCGGTCATTGCCGGCTGGCCGCCGGAGCAGTTCATCGCCGTGATGGACTCCTACCGGCGCAAGCAGCGCGAGCACGCGGTGATGCGCGCGCTGGCGGCGGCCCTTTCCGACGAGGAGATCGCCGCCCTCGCCGCCTATTTCGCGGAGCTGGAACCCGCGCCGCGATAACGCGGCGCGGCAAAGGAAACGAGACGCGCAACGGCGTCCGGAGAACGCAGGACGGGCACGCGGGTCGGCTAGAGCGCGATCCGAGCAAATTGGATCAATTTGCTCGGGGAATCGCCCTCTAAATGCAAGAAAGAGAACGCGTTCTCCGATCAGCTTGCGATGCAAGCAGATCGGCGCGTGCTCTAGCCCGCTCCGCGCGCCCCCAACGGGAGGACCACATGCCGAATTTCGATCGCCGGGCCTTCCTCGGCACCATGGCGCTGGCCGGCACGGTGCCGGTGGCGGCCCGCGCTGCCCAGAGCCTCGAGCTCAAGGACATCGCCAAGGAGGCGGACAATGCCTGCCTCTATCACTGCGACTTCGGCGATCCGCCGCGCTTCGTGCAGATGCTCACCAACATCTCCAACCATTATTCGGCCTACGGTGCGGACCCGTTCGCGCTGCAGCTTGCCATCGTGGCGCACGGGCCGGGGGTGAAGTTCTTCCTCGAGACCCTCGACGGCACCACATGGCGCGACGAGGTGATGGTGCCCGCCATCTTCGAGAAGGTGGAGGCGGTCGCGAAAAACGGGCTCAGGATCTATCTGTGCTCCATCACCTTCGAGCGGCTGAAGCTCGACAGGGCCAGAGTGCGCCAGGCCCCCTACATCGCCTTCGTGCCCTCCGGGGTCGCCACCGTGGGCGCGCTTCAGAACAAGGGTTTTGCCTACATCAAGATCGGATGAACCGACACACGAAGGAGGAAACCATGACCGTTTCCCGCAGGCATTTTCTCGCCGCCGCAGGCCTTGCGGTCCTGCCGCTCGGCGCACCCGCCGTCCTCGGGCAGGGCAAGCCCCGCCTCGTGGTGGTGGGCGGCGGCGCGGGCGGCGCCACCGCCGCGCGCTACGTGGCGAAGGATTCCGCCGGCGCCATCGAGGTAACCCTCGTGGAGCCGAACCGCACCTATGTCACCTGCTTCCATTCCAACCTCTTCCTGGGCGGCTTCCGCAGCTTCGACAGCCTCCTGCACGGCTATGAGGGGCTGGCGAAGGACGGCGTGCGCCTCGTCCACGAGGCGGCGTCCGCCATCGACCGCGACCGGCGCGAGGTGGTGCTCGCGAGCGGTGGCCGCCTGCCCTACGACCGGCTCATCCTCTCCCCCGGCATCGACCTGAACTACGGCTCGGTCCCCGGCTGGAGCAAGGAGGCCGAGGACATCATGCCCCACGCCTGGAAGGCGGGGCCGCAGACGAAGCTCTTGAAGGCGAAGCTCGATCAGGTGCCGGATGGCGGCCTGATCGTCATGATCGCCCCGCCCAACCCCTATCGCTGCCCGCCCGGCCCCTATGAGCGCGTCTCCATGATGGCGCATGTGCTCAAGACCACGGGACGGGGGCGGGCGAAGATCATCGTCATCGATCCCAAGCAGAAATTCTCCAAGCAGGGCCTGTTCCAGGAGGGGTGGGAGAAACACTATTCCGGCATGGTCGAGTGGATGGCACCGGACATCTCGGACGGCCTGAAATCCGTGGACCCGAAGACCTCCACCGTGGTCACCGGCTTCGAGACCTATCGCGACGCCGCCCTCGTCAACGTCATCCCGGCCCAGATGGCCGGGGCCATCGCCCGGCAGGCGGAGCTTGCGGACGCATCCGGCTGGTGCCCCATTGATCCCGACAGCATGGCCTCGCGCATGGAGGCGGCCATCTTCGTCATCGGCGATGCCGCCATTCCCGGCGACATGCCCAAATCCGCCTTCGCGGCCAACAGCCAGGCCAAGGTCGCGGCCATGAAGGCCCGTGCCGATCTGATCGGCGCGCGCGCCTTCCCGGCCCGCTACGCCAACACCTGCTGGAGCCTCATCGCCCCCGACGACGCGGTGAAGGTGGGCGGCCGCTACGCCCCCGCCGACGGGAAGATCCGCGAGGTGGAGGGCTTCATCTCCAAGACCGGCGAGCCGCCCGAGCTGCGCCGGGCGACCCAGGGCGAGAACATGGGCTGGTACGCCGCCATCACCGCCGACATCTTCGGGTGACGGGGGAGCCGCCCTCAATGCCCACCGCCCCCGGTCCCGCCTGGCTTGGGGCGGCGCATGAGGGGGGCGGCGGCGACGAGGGCAAGGAACAGGAAGGTGAGCAGGTAGAAGACGTCGGCGAAGGACATCACCAGCGCCTCGCGCCGCACCAGCAGCGCCATCTGCTTCAGCGCCGCGTCGGAGGCCTGCGAGCCGAGCCCGGCGAAGGCCGCGGCGAGGCCGTCGAGCCGCTCCAGCGCCACCGCGCTGCCCCATTCCACGCTCTCGTGCAGGCGCGCGAGGTGCAGGTCCCAGCGGGTGTTGAGCACAGTGTTGATGAGGGCGAGGCCCACCGCCCCGCCCAGGTTCCGGGTGAGGTTGAACAGGCCCGACGCGTTCTTCAACTGCGCCGGCGGCAGCGTCCCCAGCGACAGATTGTTGATGGGGATCATGGCCATCATCAGCGAGGTGCCGCGCAGCATCTGCGGGATCAGCAGCTCCCAGAAATCCCAGTCCTTGGTGATGAAGGTGATCCACCATGTGCCCAGCGCGAAGCCGGCGAAGGCGGCGCCGATCATGATCCTCGGATCGAGCCGCGTCATCAGCCGGCCGGCGATGGGGGCGGTGATGAACATGAAGATGCCGGTGACGAACATGGTCTCGCCGATCTGGAGCGCCGAATAGCCCCGCACCCGGCCGAGATAGACCGGGTAGAGATAGGTGAGCCCGTAGAGCCCGATGCCCAGCACGAAGCTGAAGGCCGAGCCGATGGCGAAATTGCGGTTCACGAAGGCGCGGATATCCACCACCGGCTCCCTCGCCTTGAGGACGCGGGCGAAGAACGCCACCGCCGAGACCGCGCAGACGATAGCGAAGGCGAGGATGTACTCGTCCTCGAACCAGTCGTTGGTGGGGCCCTCCTCCAGCACGAATTCGAGGCTGCCGAGGAAGCCCGCCATGAACAGGAGACCCCACCAGTCGAAGCGGTCGAGGAGGGCGAAGTCCGGCTCGTCGAAGTCGATCAGCGTCACCGACGCGAGCACCACCAAGATGCCCGGCACCACGTTGACGAGGAACAGCCAGTGCCAGGAGAAGAGGTCGGTGAGATAGCCGCCCACGGTGGGCCCGATGGTGGGCGCCAGCGTCGCCACGAGGCCGATCATGGGTGCCACGATGGGCTGCTTCTCCTTCGGGAACACCGAATAGGCCGCGGCGAACACGGTGGGGATCATGCCGCCGCCGAGGAAGCCCTGGAGCGCGCGATAGGCGATCATCTGCTCGATGGAGGTGGCCGTCGCGCACATGAAGCTCATGAGCGTGAACCCCGCCGCCGAGGCCGCGAACAGCCAGCGGGTGGACAGCGCCCGCGACAGGAAGCCCGAGAGCGGGATCATCACCACCTCGGCAATGAGGTAGCTGGTCTGCACCCAGGAGATCTCGTCCGAGGAGGCGGCGAGCCCGGCCTGGATCTCCGCGAGGGATGCCGAGACGATCTGGATGTCCAGGATCGCCATGAACATGCCGAACACCATGCACAGGAAGGCGACCATGCGCCGTCCTTCGACGCCGGGCGCCGCAGGAGCGCCGGAGGAGGCGTGGGTGATGGCGGTGGACATGGCTCGGCTCCTCGTGCCCGGACGGCCGACGCTCAGGAGGCGTCGGCGCGGGTATCGACGACGGCGGTCACCGACATGCCCGGCCGCAGGCCGTGGCCCTCGAGCGCCCCGGCGTCAAAGCCGATGCGCACCGGGATGCGCTGCACGATCTTGGTGAAATTGCCGGTGGCGTTCTCCGGCGGCAAAAGGCTGAACACCGAGCCCGAGGCCGGGGACACGCTCATGACCGTGCCGGAGAAGTCGCGGTCGGGATAGGCATCCACGAACACGCGCACCTTCTGGCCCTGGTGCAGGCGGCCGAGCTGGGTCTCCTTGAAGTTGGCGTCCACATAGACGCCGGCGAGCGGCACGATGGCGGCAAGGCGCGTGCCGGGCTGCACCAATTGGCCCACCTGGACCGCGCGGTTGCCCACCACGCCGTCGATGGGCGCGCGCACCACGGTGAAGCCGAGGTCGCGCTGCGCCTGGTCGCGGGCAGTGCGATACTCGTCGAGCACGCGGGCGGCCTCGATGCGCTGCGCCTTCAGCACCGCCACCGCGGCCTCGGAGGAGGCCACGGAGGCCCGGCCGGCAGCGACGCTCGCCTGGGCCTTGTCGCGGTCGGCTCGGGCATTGTCGAGCACCGACTGGCTGGCGAAATTGGAGCTGGCAAGCTTGCTCTGCCGGTCGAACTCCAGCTGCGTGCGCTGGAGGTCCGTCTGATTGGCGGCAAGCTGCGCCCGGACCTGCGCCACGGTGGCCTCGGCCGCCTTCTCCTGCTCGTCGAAGCGCGAGAGGGCCGCCTCCTGCGTGGCGATCTTGTCCTGCGCGGCACGCAGGGCGAGGGCGTAGTCGCCGTCGTCAATGCGCGCGATCACGTCGCCGGCCTTCACCCACTGGTTGGCGACGACCTCCACGCTCTTCACGTAGCCGCCCACCTTGGCGGCGAGGAGAGAGGTGTCGGCGCCCACATAGGCATCGTCGGTGGACACCTCGAAGCGGCCCACCTGCCACCAGTGGACGCCGTAGGTGCCGCCGCCCGCGAGCAGCGCGGCGACGAGCGCGCCGAAAACGAAGGGCTTCACCGAGCGCTTCTTCGGAGCGACCCCGCCGTCCGCCGCCGGCGGTGCGGCTTCGGCGCGGGGCGCCTCCCTGGGCGCTCCTCCCGGCCGCTTCAGCACGGTCACGCCGACGGTCGGCGCGGGAGATTCGGCCAGCGGGGATTCGGGCAGTGGGGAGGCCGCATCCGCCGCAGCCGTCTCGATCCTGTTCGCCTGTGTCACGGTCGTTCTCCGCATGGCGCGAATTTTTTTGACTGAACGGTTCAGTCCAGCATCTGGAGGGAGTATATTAAACTAAACTGTTCAGTCAAACATTTTGACAGCGCGTCCCGCCGCTCCTATGCAGGACGTGTGTCAGGAAGGGTGAAGATGAGGCATCCCAGAAAGGTCGCGGCGCCTGAGGCGAGCGTTGCGCCCGAACCCGCCGAGCCCGAGGTCAGGAAGCGCCGCGACATCATCGACGGCGCCCGCCGCGTGTTCTTCGACCGGGGCTTCGACGGCGCCAGCATGGACGAGATCGCCCGCGCCAGCGCGGTCTCCAAGGCCACCATCTATGTCTATTTCGCCAGCAAGGAAGAGCTGTTCCAGGCGCTGGTGGAAACCGACCGCCGCAAGTCCGCCGAGCGCCTGTTCGAGTTCGATCCGGACGACGCCGACGTGGAAAGCCTGCTGAAGCGCATCGGCATGTCGTTCATGACCATGATGGTGGAGCCCGATCACATCCGGCTCGTGCGTATGGTCATCGGCGCCGCCGAGAAGTTCCCGGCGGTGGGCCGCACCTTCTTCGATGCCGGCCCCTGCCACGGCGGCCGGCGCCTCGCCGACCTCATCGCCCGCCAGGCCGAGCTCGGCCACCTCAAGGTGGATGACTGCGAGATGGCCGCCTTCCAGTTCTTCAACCTGTGCCAGGGCAATCTGGTGAAGGGACTGATGTTCGGCACCGGCCAGCAGCCGACCCCCGACGAGATCGAGCGCACGGTCGCCGGGGCGGTGCGGGTGTTCCTCGCGGCCTATGGCGTTTTGCGAAACTAGACCAGCCTTCCCCACCCCACCAGGTGTCCCGGCAGGGAGATTCGCGCGGAAGTGACCCTCGCAGCGTAAGCCTGTGCGGACAAACCATGATTCGCGGTCATTCTGCCTTGAATTGCGCCAGCGCAACGTCCGTTTGGGGCTTGATCTGCGACGGTGACAATGCATCGTCCTACCGTCGAAACGGAGGGGCCAGGGTCATGACCTCACTTCGCGAGCCTCGGGGCGGCGCGGGCCGGCCGGCGGCCTGTTCCGTGCCGCGTGGTGGCGCCGGGTCCGTGACGGACCTGCGTCCATGCCTCTCCGCCAGAACCATCTGAATTCATCGCGGGCGCGCCGCTCTCGCGGCGCCGCCGGGCGCCGCTGCCACGCCCGCGCCGGGGATCCTTCATGAGCCTTTTGCCCGGAAGCCGGGGGTCGTCGACCGCGCACAAGCCGACCGCGCTGGATCACGCCCTGCGGGCCATACGTCCCGCCTTCATCTCCGTCATCGTCTTCAGCTTCTTCATCAACCTGCTGGGCCTCAACGCCTCCATCTACATGATGCAGGTGTACGACCGCGTGCTGTCGAGCCGCAGCATCGAGACCCTGCTGCTCCTTACCCTGATCACCGCCTTCCTCTACGTGGTGTGGTCGGTGCTGGAGGCGCTGCGCACCCGCGTGCTGGAGCGGGCCGGCTTCGCCTTCGACGCCAAGGTCCACGTGCCGGTGTTCGACGCCATCCAGCGCACCGCCGTGCGCGACCGCAGCTCCGGCCAGACCCAGAGCCTGCGCGACCTCGACACGGTGCGTGACTTCTTCGCCGGCCCCGGCCTTGCCGCCATGTGCGACCTGCCCTGGATGCCCATCTACGCCATCTGCGCCGCGCTGCTGCACCCCTATTACGGCCTCCTGGCGCTGGGCAGCGCGATTTTTTCCGGCATCCTCGCGGTGCTGAACAACCGCGCCACCCAGCCCAGCCTCGCCGCCTCCAATCGCGCCAGCATCAATGCCAGCACCCTCGCCGCCGCCACCCTGCGCAACGCCGAGGTGCTCCAGGCCATGGGCATGGCGCCCGAGCTGCGCCGGCGCTGGGGCGCCCTGCGCGAGCAGGCGCTGGGCTGGCAGGGCCAGGCCGGCGACCGGGGCACCATCCTGGTGGCGCTCACCAAGTTCAACCGCGCGCTGGTCCAGAGCGTGGTGATCGGGCTCGGCGCCTGGCTCGCCATCAACAAGGAGATCTCCCCCGGCATGATCATCGCCGGCTCGATCCTGGTGGGGCGCTGCATCCAGCCCATCGAGCTTGCCGTGAGCAACTGGAAGTCGGTGGTGAACATGCGCTCGGCCCATGCCCGCATCCAGCAGCTCCTGGCCGCCGCGCCGGATCCCGGACGCCGGCTGCGCCTGCCGGACCCGCGCGGCGAGCTCGCCGTGGAGAACCTGTTCGTGCGCGCGCCCGGCCGCGACGTGCCGGTGGTGCGCGGCGTCTCCTTCCGCCTGCCCGCGGGCACCGGGCTCGGCATCGTCGGCCCCACTGCGGCCGGCAAGTCGAGCCTCGCGCGGGCCATCGTGGGGGTATGGCCTGCGGTGTCCGGCTGCGTGCGCCTCGACGGCTCGGAGCTCGGCCACTGGGACGAGACGCAGCTCGGCCGCTCCATCGGCTACCTGCCGCAGGACGTGGAGCTGTTCTCCGGCACCATCGCCGAGAACATCGCCCGCTTCGGCGAGGTCCGCGACGGCGAGGTGGTGGCCGCTGCGCGCCTTGCCGGCGTGCACGACCTGATCCAGCACCTGCCCCAGGGCTACAACACCCAGATCGGCGAAGGCGGCGTCGCCCTGTCGGGCGGGCAGCGCCAGCGCATCGGGCTGGCGCGGGCGGTGTTCGGCCTGCCGGCCCTGATCGTCCTCGACGAGCCCAATGCCAGCCTCGACCCGCCCGGCGAGCTTGCCCTCGCCGAAGCGCTCAAGCAGCTCAAGGCCGCCGGGCGCACGGTGGTGATCGTGACCCACCGCCCATCGGCCCTCAACCAGTGCGACATGGTGCTGGCCCTGTCGGACGGCCTGCCCCAGGCCTTCGGCCCGCGCGAGGAGATCGTGAAGCGCATGATGGGCGTCGCGCCCGCGCAGTCGCCCGGCCGCCCCCGTCCCCCGCTGACGACCGTTCAGGGCGGCGCCGGCGCGCCGCCGGACGGCGGCCCGGCCGCAGGCGCAGCCCCGAGCCCGGCACAAGGACACCCCCCGGCGATGGAGGACGGCCATGCGGCTCCCTAAGAGCCTGTTCAATCCCGGCCCCGCCCCGGCGACGCCCGACGATGCGGCGGCGCCCGCCGCCACGCCCGGAGGGCCGCCGCCGCCCTCGGCCGATTACGGCGCCATGGCCCGCGTGGGCTATACGGTCATCGCCTTCACCTTCCTCGGCCTCAGCGGCTGGGCGGCGCTGGCGCGGGTGGACAGCGCCGTCATCGCCCCCGGCGTGGTGGCGGTGGAAAGCAAGCGCCAGGTGGTGCAGCACCTGGAAGGCGGCATCGTTGCCGAGATCCTGGTCCGGGAAGGCGAGGAGGTGGCGAAGGACCAGGTGCTGTTCCGCCTCGACCCGACCCAGCCCAAGGCCAGCGACGACGCCGCCCTCGCCCAGCTGCGCGCGGCCCTGGCGCTGGAGGCGCGGCTGGTGGCGGAGCGGGACGAGAAAGACCAGATCACCTTCCCCGAGGAGCTTCTCGCCAACGCCCGGCTGGCCGTGGTCCGCGACGCCATGGCCGACCAGCTCACCCAGTTCCGCGACCGCCGCGCCGCCTTCAGGAGCCAGACCGGCATTCTGGAAAGCCGCGCCGAGCAGTCCGGCCACGAGATCGAGGGCCTCACCCAGGAACGGCTTTCCGCCGAGCAGCAGCTGGTGTTCATCGACGACGAGCTCGATGCCGTGCGCCAGCTGGAGCAGAAGCGCCTCGTGAACAAGTCCCGCGTCTCCGGGCTGGAGCGGGAGAAGGCCCGGCTCGAAGGGCTGGTGGGACGCAACGTGGCGGACACCGCCAAGGTGCGCGGCGCCATCGGCGAGCTCAACATGCAGATTTCCCAGCTGCGCCAGCAGCGGGCCGAGGACATCGGCAAGCAATTGCTGGACGTGCGCCAGAAGCTCGCCGAAATGTCGGAGAAGGTGCGCGTGACGCGCAACGTGCTGGGGCGCATCGACATCCGCGCCCCGCGCGGCGGCATGGTGCAGAACATCAATGCCCGCGTCTACACCGTGGGCGCCGTGGCGCGGGCGGGCGACACGCTGCTGGAGATCGTGCCCCTCGACGAGCCGCTGGTGGTGGATGCCCAGGTGCCGGTGCAGGACATCGACCGGCTGAAGCGGAACGACACGGTGGAGGTTCGCTTCCCCTCCTTCCATGATCGCAGCACCCCCACGGTGATGGGCCGGCTGAAATCCGTCTCCCGCGACCGGCTGGTGGACGAGACCACCCACCAGCCCTACTTCCTGGCCCGGGTGGCGGTGGCCGACACCGACATTCCCGCCGCCCTCAAGCAGCGCCTGGTGCCCGGCATGAACGCGGAAGTCGCCTTCTATGTGGGCGAGCGCTCGGTCCTGAGCTATCTGGTGCGGCCCGTCACCGACGCCCTTTCCCGCGCCTTCACGGAGCGGTGAGAAGGCTGGGAGACGGACACGCCCGAGCCGTTCGGGGAAAGGGAGACGGGGATGCTGAGGATCTGGGGCCGGCTGAACTCGGTGAACGTGGAAAAGGTGGTGTGGTGCGCGCGGGAGCTGTCGGTGCCGTTCGAGCGCATCGACGCGGGCGGCGCCTTCGGCCTCGTGGACACGCCCGCCTTCCGTGCCCTCAACCCCTACGGCCGGGTTCCGGTGATCGAGGACGACGGCTTCGTCCTGTGGGAATCCAACGCCATCGTGCGCTATCTCTGCGCCCGCCACGGCCTGGGCACGCTGATGCCGGAAGATGCCCGCCTGCGCGCCGATGCCGAGCACTGGATGGACTTCCAGCTGAGCGCGGTGGCGCCCGTGCTCTCCCCGGTGTTCCGTGGCCTCGTGCGCACCGCGCCGGAGGCCCGCGACATGACCGTCATCACCCGCGCCTTCGGCGACCTGAAAGAGGCGCTGGCGGTGGCCGACGGAGCGCTGGCGACGCGCGCCTACCTCGTGGACGAGCGCTTCACCATGGCCGACATTCCGCTCGCCAGCGCCTGCCACCGCTGGTTCAACCTGCCGCTGGAAGGCACCGGGCTGGAACGCCCGGATTTCCCGCACCTGTTCGCCTGGTACGAGCGGCTGAAGGCCCGCCCCATCGCGGCCGAACTGATGGTGCTGCCGCTCACCTGAGCGGGTGCGTTTCGAGGGGGGCGCATTGACCTGAAACGCGGCCGGCCCCCTGCCCGCGTGCGGGGGAGGGTTCATCCGCTGCAGCCTGCCCCCACC
>NZ_JAIVFN010000004.1 GCF_030015065.1 Xanthobacter autotrophicus
TTTTGTTCATTTTATTGTGTCTCCAGGCATTTTTTTTTTTTTCAAGCAGAAGACGGCATACGAGGCTAGCTGCAGTCTCGTGGGCTCGGAGATGTATATAAGAGAAAGCCACACACCTGCTGGTCCGGCTGCTGGAGGTCCACGACCGCTCCCGGTTCGACATCACCGCCTTCTCCATCGGCCCGAACGACGCCTCCCCCTACCGCAAGCGGGTGGAGGCGAGCGTCGACCGCTTCATCGACTGCGAGCAGGACGCGCCGGCGCAGACCGTCGAGCGCGCCCGCCGCCTCGGCATCGACATCCTGGTCGACGTGATGGGCCACACCAATGGCAACCGCATCGAGATCCTGGCCGGCCGCGCCGCGCCGGTGCAGGTGAGCTATCTCGGCTATCCCGGTACCAGCGGCGCCGATTTCATGGACTATGTGATCGCCGATCCCTTCGTCCTGCCGCTGTCCGACGCACTCTTCTTCAGCGAGAAGGTGGTACACCTGCCGGACACCTACCAGCCCAACGACCCGACCCTCGCCATCGCTCCCCGCCCCGGCCGGGCGGAATGCGGCCTGCCGGAAACCGGCTTCGTGTTCTGCGCCTTCAACAATGCGCGCAAGCTCGACCCGGCGACCTTCGCCATCTGGATGCGGCTTCTCGCCGGGGTGCCGGGCAGCGTGCTCTGGCTGATCGCGGGGGAGACGGCCCGCGCCAATCTGAAGCGCGAGGCCGAGGCGCGCGGCGTATCCGCCGACCGCCTGGTCTTCGCCCCCCATCGCCCGCTGCCCGAGCATCTCGCCCGCATCGCGCTGGCGGACCTCTTCCTCGATACCTTCCCCTACACGGCCCACACCACGGCTACCGACGCGCTCCGGGTGGGGCTGCCCCTGGTGACGCGGACCGGCCGTTCCTTCGCCTCGCGGGTTGCCGGTCGCCTGATGCAATTGTCCGGCCTTGGGGATCTCGTCACCGACAGCGCCGAAGCCTATGAGGCGCTCGCTCTGTCGCTGGCCCGCGACCCTGGGCGGCTCGCCGCCGTCCGGGCCCGGCTCGCCGACGAGGTGGCACGGGGGTGCCTGCTCGACATCCAGCGCTACCGGGCACAGATCGAGGCCGCCTATCTCGCCATGATGGACCGCCTCACGGCCGGCATGGCGCCGGATCATATAGCCGTAGCCCCATCCCGGGGACAGGTGCCCGGCGGCTGAGCGGCCAGGGCCCGGAACGCGCCGCGCCTTCGGCTATCGCCCCGGCCCAGCCCATGCTAGAGCGGACGGGTCTTTCGCCGATCCCCGGAAGCTCCTCTAGAGTGTTGAGTTGACGCGCTTTCTTCGCGAGCCCGCTTGAGAAGCGGCTTTCAGGGACCAACCACACGACGCCATGCCTCCTTCCCCACCGCCCGGCCCCGCGCCCCTGACGCCCGCGCTCCAGAAGCTGCTCTATGACGGCTACCAGCACCAGCTGCGCGGCCAGTATGAGGAGGCGGCCCGCCACTACCGCAAGATCCTGCGTTCGGCGCCGGACCAGATGGACGTGGTGCACCTGCTCGGCATCGTCCGCGCCCGCCAGAGCCGGGAGAACGAGGCCATCGAGCTGTACAAGAAGGTGCTGGCGCGGCGCCCTGACGATGCCAAGGCCTGGCACAACCTTTCCCTCGCCTACGGGGCGCTGGGGAAGTCGGAGGATTCGCTGGCCGCCATGGAGCGGGCCTTCGACCTCGACCCCGGCCTGCCGCTGGCGGCCAACCTCCTGCTGCCGCCCCGGCGTGCGATCTGGGACTGGCGCGGCCATGACCGCCTGTTCGATCTCCTGAAGCACGGCACGCCCGACCCGAACGTGCCGGCCCTGCCCTTCGTCACGCTCTATGTGGACGATCCCGCGCTGCACCTCGCCACCGCCCGGCGCAAGGTGCTGGAGGAGAAGATCCCAGCCCGCCCGCGGGTCTTCGATCATTCGGCCCGGCGCACGGCCTCGGGGCCGATCCGCATCGCCTATCTGTCGGCGGACTTCCGCACCCACGCCACCACTTTCCTGATCTCGAAGCTCCTGGCCGGGCATGATCGCACCAGGTTCGAGGTGACCGCCATATCGGTGAGCTTCAACGACGATTCCCCCCAGCGCCAGAGCATCGTGGCTGCGGTGGACCATTTCCTCGACCGCGAGAAGGCGACCCCGGCGGCCATCGCGGAAGAGGTGGCCGGGCTCGGCATCGACGTGTTCGTCGACCTCATGGGCCACACCAGCGGCGAGTGCCTCGGCGCCTTCGCCGAGCGGCCGGCGCCCGTGCAGGTGAACTTCCTCGGCTATCCGGGCACCAGCGGCGCGCCCTTCATCGACTATGTGATCGCGGACCCGGTGGTGCTGCCATTTTCGGACGCCGCCTTCTTCACGGAGAAGATCGTCCATCTGCCCGAGTGCTACCAGCCCAACGACCCTGACCTGCCCGTGGGCGAGCGCCCGACCCGAGCCGAGTGCGGCCTGCCGGAGGACGCGTTCGTCTTCTGCGCCTTCAATTCGGCCTGGAAGCTCGACCCCGAGGTCTTCTCGGCCTATGCCCGCATCCTGAAGGCGGTGCCGGGCTCGGTCCTGTGGGTGCTGCAGAGCCGCGACAACAGCGCCGACAACCTGCGCCGGGAGGCCCGGGCGCGGGGCCTCGACCCTGACCGCCTCGTGTTCGCGCCCATGATCGCCCTCAAGGATCATTTTGCGCGCCTGCCGCTCGCGGACCTCTTCCTCGACACCTTCCCCTACACCGCCCATACCACGGCCAGCGACATGCTGCGCATGGGCCTGCCCATGGTGACCCGCACCGGCCGCTCCTTCGCCTCCCGCGTCGCAGCGAGCATCATGGCGCAGATGGACATCGCCGATTGCGTCACCACCGACGTGGACAGCTTCGTCGACAAGGCCGTGGCCCTCGCCAACGATCCTGCCGCGCTTGCGGATGCCCGCGCGCGCCTTGCGGCGGCACGCGCCACATCGCCCCTGTTCGACATCGACCGGTTCGCCCGCCACATCGAGCGCGCCTACGAGACCATGGTTGAGCGCTTCCGCGCCGGCCTGCCGCCCGAGGCCTTCGCCGTGGAGCCGCTGCCCCGCGGCTGAACCGGCGTCCGCTCACCCGTCGGGAGGAGCCGGATCGGCGGGCGAGGGCGGCCGCATCGCGCGCCGATCCGGCATCGAGGCTCGCGGACGCCCGGCCCGCGAGCAAGGCGGATTCGAGGCGCAGGCGCTCCAGGGGCTCCTCCGCGTTCGCGACGGGAACGAACCGCCGCGCCCGCGGTTCCCTCTCCTGGTGACGCCAGAGCCTGCGCGCGTCCGGACGGAGAGCCACATGTCGGTGCAGATGATCCTGCTGCCCCTGTTCGTGCACGTGGCGGTGCTGCTGCGCGCCGTCAAATCCACCGAGGTGACGGCCGACGGCCTTCGGGCCGGCCTCGCCGCGCTGCTGTTCTATGCACTGACCACGCTGGCCCTGTTCACCCGCAAGGCGGATCTCATCTTCGTAGTCCTCGCGTGGATCTTCGTGCTGCTGCGCATGGGCGCCGCCTTCCCGCACCTGCTCTCCGCCGAGGCGCGCGGGCGCATCAGCCTCGGATCGAGTGGCTTCGACCTCGCGAGCCTCGCGGTGCTGGCAATCATGTGGGTGCTGTTTGCCCTCGCCATCCTGCTCAACATCTGAAGGCGGCTGGTTGACAGGCGCGGCGGGGCGGTCGAGGAGTTGAGCTTTGCGCTTCAGCCTTGCGTCCCAGGTGATCTTGATGACCGACCCCGCCCGCCACCTGTCTTCCATCGGCGGCCATTCCATTTTGTTCGTGATGGCCACCAGCCAGGAATACGGCCCCCATCTGAAGTCCCGCATCGATCCCCTCATCACCGGGGTCGGGCCGGTGGAGGCGGCGGTGGAAACCGCACGGGCGCTCGCCATCCTCGCCCACCAGGGGCGCCTGCCCGACGTGGTCTTCACCCTTGGCTCGGCAGGCTCGCGCCGGCTCGACCATGCGGAGGTCTACCAGGTGGCACGGGTCGCCTATCGCGACATGGATGCCTCGGCGCTGGGGTTTGAGAAAGGGCGCACCCCCTTCCTCGACGAGCCCGCGGTGATCGAGCTGCCCCATCGCATCGCCGGCGTTCCGGAGGCCTCGCTCTCCACCGGAGGCGCCATCATCTCGGGGGCGGCCTATGATGCCATCGCCGAGGATATGGTGGACATGGAGAGCTTCGCCGTGCTGCGCGCCGCGCGGCGCCATGGCCTGCCCCTGATCGGCCTGCGCGGCATCAGCGACGGCAAGGCCGAGCTGACCGGCTACGGCGACTGGACCGAATATCTCCACGTGATCGACGAGAAGCTGGGCGCCGCCCTCGACCTCTTCGCCCGGCAACTGGAGGCGGAAGGTCTTCAGCCCGCCCCGCGCCCCTGACGGACAGACCATGACCCCCGCCGCCCGCATCTCCGCCGCCATCGAGGTCCTCGCCGACCTCACCACGCGCCGCCGGCCCGCCGCCGATGCCCTGAAAGACTGGGGCCTCTCCCACCGCTTCGCCGGTTCCGGCGACCGCGCCGCCATCGCCGGCATCGTCTACGACACCCTGCGCCGGCGCGCCTCCGCCGCCCATGTGATGGGTTCCGAGGAGCCGCGGGCGCTGGTGTTGGGCATGCTCGTGCTCATGCGGGCGCTGGATGGCGAGGCCATCGCCGCGCTGGCGGACGGCTCCCGCTTCGCCCCGGCGCCCCTCACCGAGGCGGAGCGCGCCCGCCTCGCCGACCCGAGCGTCAAGGGCGCTCCGCCCTTCGTGCGCGGCGACTATCCCCAATGGCTGCACGCCTCCCTGCGCCACGTGTTCGGCGAGGACGTGGTGGCGGAAGGCGCCGCGCTGGCCACCCGCGCACCCCTGGACCTGCGCGTCAACACCCTGAAGGGCGAGCCAGAGGCGGTCCGCGCCGAACTCTCCCATCTCAACCCGGAGCCGGGCCGCTTCTCACCCCTCGCCTTGCGCATCCTGCTGGATTCCGAGGGCAAGGCTCCGCCCGTCTCCGCCGAGCCCGCCTTCCTCAGGGGCGAGGTGGAGGTGCAGGACGAGGGCTCACAGATCGCCGCCATCCTCGCCCGTCCCGTGCCCGGATCCCAGGTGCTGGACCTGTGCGCCGGCGCCGGCGGCAAGACGCTGGAATTCGCCGCCCTGATGGACAACAAGGGCCAGCTCTACGCCCACGACAGCGACATCCGCCGCCTGAAGCCCATGCATGAGCGCCTCGCCCGCGCCGGCGTGCGCAACGTGCAGGTGAGGAGCCCCCGCGGCGCCGAGGACGTGCTCCACGACCTCGAAGGCCGCATGGACCTCGTGCTGGTGGATGCGCCCTGCACCGGAACCGGCACCTGGCGCCGCAACCCGGACGCCAAGTGGCGGGTGCGGCCCGGCGCGCTGGCCCAGCGCACCTCCGAGCAGTCCAAGATCCTCGAAGAAGCGGCCCATTATGTGCGCCCCGGCGGGCGGCTCGCTTATGTCACCTGCTCGCTGCTGGACGAGGAGAACGGCGCGCAGGTGCGCGCGCTGCTCTCCAAGCGAGAGGATTTCCACGTGGTGCCGCCCAGCGAGACCGTGCTCTCGCTGGGCGCACAAGGGCCGGCACTTGCGGAAGCCGCCCTCACCAGCCGCGAGGGCATCCTGATGACCCCCCGCCGCACCGGAACGGACGGCTTCTTCGTGAGCGTGATGAAGCGGGCGGGGTGAGGCGGGTTCAGATGTGGGGCGGAGGGGCGCCATGCCGAGCTACAGCGAAGACTGGAACCCGTTTCCCAAACTGACGCCGAAGTTCCAGCTGCAGGTGACGCGGCTAGCGGCGCTGGGGTGCCTCCTGATCCTCGGCACCGCGATCGGCATTCTAACTTGGGTTGATTCCAGCCGGACCTACTGCCCCGGCTGGGTCATCGACAAGAACAACGAGACGATCTGGATGGTGGCCTGGCTCTTTGGCTTGCCTCCCACGGTCTTCTGGTGCTGGCGCGCCGTAGTCATGACCGAGCGTAAAATCCTGACGGAAGTGCAGGCCAAATATCAAAAGGGGCCGCCTTACGCCATCAGTGAGGATATTGTTCTCACGACGCCGGAGGAGTTCCGGACAATGGAGTTTGACCACGCCGTCTGGATGGGCGCGACGGCCTGGGTCCTCGTCTGTGCAATCCCGCTCTTCCTCATGCTCGCCTTCTGCTCTCCCATCGCCCCCCTCTGGCGCTCCCCTTCCGCCCAACAGTCCGGTGTGAACCTTCACCGCAGCTCCGACGTTCCCACCTTGCCCGTGACGCGCACGGGCCAAGGAGAAGGCGTCGCGCCATGGGTCTCATCCGACTGCTGCTCCTCGTGGTCGTCCTCGTCGGCGGCTACTGGGCGTTCTACGTCTACGTCTCCGGCGAGCCCTATGACGAGATCGGCACCGCCATCAATTCCCGCCTTCCCGCCGACGCCCGCGCCTTCGCCTGCGCCGAGCTGAAACGCCGCCACGGAGCCACCGCCACCACGCCGCCGGCCGGCTGCGAGGCCTATTGGTCCACCCTCTGAGCCGACGTTCGCCCGGCGCAAGGCGGACCTGCGCCGGCCTTGACTTTTTAAATGGCCGCTTTGCCGCTAAAGGAGGGCGCAACCGTTCCTCCTTCGCGCGCAAGGTCCCCGTTCATGCCCTCTTCCGCCCAGGATACCGCAGGCCAGGAAACCGTCCTCATCATCGATTTCGGCAGCCAGGTGACCCAGCTCATCGCCCGGCGCGTGCGCGAGGAAGGCGTCTATTCCGAGGTGGTGCCGTTCCAGAAGGCGGCGGAAGCGTTCCGGGCCCTGAAGCCGAAGGCGGTCATTCTCTCCGGCGGCCCGGCCTCCGTTCCGGACGGCGACAGCCCCCGCGCGCCGCAGGAGGTGTTCGAGGCGGGCATCCCGGTGCTCGGCATCTGCTACGGCCAGATGACCATGGCCGAGCAGCTGGGCGGGCAGGTGGAGAGCGGCCACCACCGCGAGTTCGGCCGCGCCACCCTCCAGGTCGAGGCCACATCCGAGCTGTTCGACGGCCTGTGGCACCCCGGCGAGGGCCACACCGTGTGGATGAGCCATGGCGACCGCATCACCGCCCTGCCCCCCGGCTTCAAGGTGATGGGCACGTCGGCCAACGCCCCGTTCGCGGCGATCGAGGATGAGGAGAGGCGCTTCTACGGCCTCATGTTCCATCCCGAGGTGGTGCACACGCCGGACGGGGCGCGCCTGCTTTCCAATTTCGTGCGCAAGGTGGCCGGGCTGGAGGGCACCTGGACCATGGGCGCCTTCCGCGAGCGCGCCATCGCCCGCATCCGCGAGCAGGTGGGCACGGGCCGCGTCATCTGCGGCTTGTCCGGCGGGGTGGATTCCTCAGTGGCGGCGGTGCTGATCCACGAGGCCATCGGCGACCAGCTCACCTGCGTGTTCGTGGACCACGGCCTCATGCGCCAGGCGGAAGCCGACGAGGTGGTGTCCCTGTTCCGCGGCCACTACAATATCCCGCTCGTCCATGTGGACGCCTCGGGCCTGTTCCTGAAGGAACTGGAGGGCGTCGAGGACCCGGAGGCGAAGCGCAAGACCATCGGCCGGCTGTTCATCGACGTGTTCGATGCCGAGGCGAAAAAGGTGGGCGGCGCCGACTTCCTCGCCCAGGGCACGCTCTATCCCGACGTGATCGAGAGTGTCTCGTTCGCCGGCGGCCCTTCGGTGACCATCAAGAGCCACCACAATGTGGGCGGGCTGCCCGAGCGCATGAACATGAAGCTGGTGGAGCCCCTGCGCGACCTGTTCAAGGACGAGGTGCGGGCGCTGGGCCGGGAGCTCGGCCTGCCTGAGAGCTTCGTGGGTCGCCACCCCTTCCCCGGCCCCGGCCTCGCCATCCGCTGCCCGGGCACGATCACCCGCGAGAAGCTGGACATCCTGCGCAAGGCGGACGCCATCTATCTGGAAGAGATCCGCTATGCCGGGCTCTATGACGTGATCTGGCAGGCCTTCGCCGTGCTGCTGCCGGTGCGCACCGTGGGCGTGATGGGCGACGGGCGCACCTACGACCACGTCCTCGCCCTGCGCGCGGTAACCTCCGTGGACGGCATGACGGCCGACTTCTACCCCTTCGACATGGCCTTCCTCGGCCGGGTGGCGACACGCATCATCAACGAGGTAAAAGGCGTGAACCGCGTTGTCTACGACGTCACGAGCAAGCCACCGGGGACCATCGAGTGGGAATAATTTTTGCCCATCCGAGGGTATCCGAAACTACGCCAAAATACGACGCAACCACCTGAAAAACAAAAATATTTAAGCCGAGACCTATCGAGAGCTATCGGTGGGCATCAAACGCGTCTGTCGTGCCCGCTGACGGACCCTGCCCCCGTTGATCATCCGGAAAATCGAAAGTACCGTCATAGCGACCGAGGCTAATGACGGTACTTTTTTCAGCCTAACACGCTGAACATAAACAGATATTCCCGTCAAAAGCCTTCAAAAACCGCGTGACGGTACTTTTCCGCGAGGAGGCCCAGAATGTTGACGGATGCGGCACTCAAGTGCCTGAAACCAAAAGCTAAAATGTACAAGGTGACCGATCGTGACGGCATGTATGTGCGTGTCGCGCCGACAGGCGGCATCTCGTTCAGGCTCGACTATCGGCTGAACGGCAGGCGGGAGACCGTGCATCTCGGCAAGTACGCCCGAGATGGGATCTCGCTCGCCCGGGCGCGGGAATTGTGCCTGGACGCGAAACGCATGATCGCCGAGGGGCGGTCCCCCGCCATCGAGAAGCAGCGGGAGAAGCGCCGGATCAAGGAGGCCAAGAGCTTCGGCGAGTTCGGCGAGAAGTGGCTGACGGGCGCGCCCATGGCGGACAGCACGCGCGCCATGCGCCGCGCCATATTCGAGCGTGAACTCAAGCCGGTCTGGCAGAACCGTTTGCTGACCGAAATCACGCCTGATGACCTGCGCGCCCACTGCGCCAAGATCGTGGAACGGGGCGCGCCCGCGACGGCCATCCATGTGCGGGATATCCTGAAGCAGATCTACGCCTTCGCCATCCTCCACGGCGAGAAGGTCGCGAACCCGGCCGATGACGTCGGCCCGGCGTCGATCGCCACATTCACGCGCAAGGACCGGGCGCTTTCGCCGACCGAGATCCGCATCATGCTCAAGCAACTGGAGCATGTCGCGACGCTGCCGACGATCCGGCTCGGCATGAAGCTCTACCTCCTCACCATGGTCCGGAAGAGCGAACTACAGGACGCGGTCTGGGATGAGGTCGATTTCGAAAACGCCGTCTGGACGATCCCGAAGGAGCGCATGAAGCGATCGAAGCCGCACAATGTCTACCTGTGCCGGCAGACCCTCGACATCATGATCGCGCTCAAGACCTGCGCCGGTAATTCCCGGTATCTGCTGCCGTCCCGCTACGATGCGGATGCGCCGATGTCGCGGGCGACCTTCAACCGGGTCACCTACGCGGTCGTCGAACAGGCCCAGAAGGAGGGGCTGCCGCTGGAGCCGTTCACCGTGCATGACCTGCGCCGCACGGGCTCGACGCTGCTCAATGAGCTGGGCTTCAACCGCGACTGGATCGAAAAGTGCCTGGCGCACGAGGACGGGCGTTCATCACGCGGCGTCTACAACAAGGCCGAATACGAGGTTCAGCGTCGCCACATGATGCAGGAATGGGCCGACACCGTCGATGCCTGGGTCGAGGGGCGGAAGTATGTTCCGACGCTGCTGCCGACAGTCATGCCGTCTATCACACTCGATCCTGCCCTTTGACTGGGCGGGACTTGCGCTTGGTGACGTCGGGATGCTGTGCGCGAGGGATTGGCTTCGCGCGCCGCGCTAGCAACCAGGCGTGGACCTCGGCGAGGTCCCAGACGATGCAGCGCGGCGACAGCGCGAAGCGGCGTGGGAATTCGCCGCGCTGCTCCATCTCGTAGATTGTGCTGTCGGCCAGGGGCACCATCTCGCGCAGTTGGTGCCGCCGGATGGTCTTCCTGATCTCCAAAGGCTCGCTCTGACCCATACCCAATCTCCTTAGCGGCTGTCGCTGGCGATTGAGAACGATAGGTGCCGATGCCGGAAGTCCCTCCCGAGTGGCGTGCGGCAATTTCGGGCTCTGGCGTAGAAATCGGCGGGTCATTTTCAGTCCTGACAGCGCGGCCGGACATCCGTCAGCCCACAGAATCTGCACGACTCGCCGCACGCGTTCCGCGCCGTAATTGCGCTGTTCAGATCACGCACCATTTACTGCTTGCACCGGCGAGATGCGATCCGGAAGTCCGCTAGCGACGTAACAACAGTCGAATGTGTGACACTTAAGGATTTCGTGGGCGGCGGTAGCGAGGAGACGGAGAAGACCCATAATCTGATCGGAACAGTTCTCGGGGGCTGACGGGGCTACGTTTGCAAAGACCTTTGCATCATGGGGAACCATCGTGCCGAGATCGAAGATCGAGCTACGCCATGTGCGTTACATCATCGCCGCTGCGGAAAGCGGCAGCTTCCGGCGCGCGGCGCAAGATCTCGGCGTCGAGCAGTCGGCGATCAGCCGCCGCATCCGGGATGTCGAGGATGAGATCGGCGCACAGCTGTTCCGCCGTCATCCTGCCGGCGTCGACCTGACGGACATCGGCAAACAGTTCCTAAATCAGGCCGCCCCTGGGGCTCGCCAGATCGGATCGGCGCTCGACGGCGCAAGAACGGTGGCGAACAGAGGACGGCATCTTCGGATCGGCGTGTTCGGGCCTCTGACCATGGGCTTTCTGTCTGAGCTCTTCGGGGCCTTTCGGGGTGACCGCCCGGGGGTCAAGCTGCGGTTCAGCGAGGGCAGCTGTCCCGAACTTATCGCGGCCGTGCGGCGGGGGCAGCTTGATATCGGTGTCGTCGCCGAAGCATCGCCCGGGAAGGGCTTTGACGTTACGCATTTGTGGGCCGAGCCCGTGTACGCGGCATTGCCGGACGGCGACCCACTCGCCGATCAGAAGGCGCTCCGGTGGGATGACCTGCGTGATCGGCACTTTGTGGTGACTGATTTACCGACCGGCGATTTCGCGAAGGGTTACCTGATGCGAAACCTCCAGACTTCGCCCGGAGACCTCCAGATCGAGCAATTGTCCGTCACTCGGGAATCTCTGATGCAGATCGTCGCGCATGGGGACGGCGTCACCATCGCAGGCAGCGCGCATGTCCGTCACGGTCTGCCAGGCATTGCTTTTCGCCTGATCGAGGATGCTGTTCTCCGCTATGGTGCTGTCCACCCGCGAGGGGCGCTCCATCGGAACCTCGAGCGCCTGCTGGCGCTGGCAAAGTCTTTCTCGGAGCGAGATGACGCTTGGTTCGCCCGGCAACGGCTCATGCGCCCTGAGCATCGGCGCGTGCCGCACGTTGACTGCCATCGCGGCGCGCGCGGGCGAACCCCCGATCGGTTGCAATGAAGCGCTCGAGCATGGGCACAATCAGCTTCGTCGGGTCGCCGATGGTCTGGCCTTGTTCGCGGCCGAGTGCTGCGGCGTAGGCGACGAGGTCCCGATGCAGCGGCGCAGGGAGTTCAATCGTCACCTTGACCGGCTTGTCGTCGATGATCGGGCCGAGCTTCAGCTTGGTCATCACAACCCTCCATAAGGTTCGAGCACGAGGTCGCGGGTGACGATGACGCGCACGGGGAACCCCGGTCTGATCGTCAGGGTCGGCGCGACATTGAGTTGCCGACGGATGATCTGCTGCCCTGCGTCGTTGATGGTGTCCTGCCCGCCGTTGCGGATCGCCCGGAGCAGCCGATCCTGATCGTCAACGGCGAGTTCGGCGCCGACCGACAGCAGTGTCGACAGGCCGGCAGCCTTGGCGAGATCCCACCAGTGATAGTCGACGCCATCCTGGAGACCCGCATAGCCTTGCGCGTCGGCTCCGGGTTGACGTTCCAGGACGATCGAACGGCCATTCGGGAGGATGAGCCGCTTCCAGACGAGCAGCACCCGGCGCTGACCGAAGCCGACATCGTTGCTGTACTCGCCGATCAGCCGCGTGCCCTGTGGGACGAGGAGGATGCGCCCGGTCGGGCTGTCGTAGACATGCTCCGTGACCTGCGCAGTGATCTGGCCCGGCAGGTCGGATCGGATGCCGGTGATGAGGGCCGCGGCGATGACGGCGCCGGTCTGAAGCACATAGGGCGACGCCGGACCCATCACGCGATCTGGCGAGACCGTGCGGCGGTCCACGCCCGCATTCAGGAACGCGAGCTGGCGATCCTGCGCCGTCGCTGCCCCCGGCTGGCCCGGAAGACCTAGCCCAGAGAGGCTCGGGCTGCCTGGTCCGCCAGCTGTCGCAATCGGAGCTGCGACGCGCGCCTCCGTCTGAAAGAAGACGCGGCTCGTTCGGGCAGCTTCTTCTTCCGCGCGCCTGCGCTGCTCAACCGGATCGACGGTGGGCGCTGCCGCCATCGGCGGCGTGACGGGCTGGCCACGATTCTGCGCATCGAGGATGGGTCGCCCCAGATCTCCGGGCAGCGGAGGCCCGAGCACCGGGTCGGTGTAGTCGCGTGGCAGGCCGGCAAGCCCGTCCGCGGTTCGCCGATTTTGCGTGGAGTAAAGCTCCTCACTGCCAGGGCCGATACTGCGCGTCTGAAGCGCATAGATGAGCGCGCCACCGACCCCGAGGGCGGCGACGAGACTGATACCGCCCAGCACCTTTCGCGACAGTCGGGTGACCCGGGGCGGTGCGGCGCGCAGCCGCATGGGCGCAGCGGCATCGTCGGGCGGTGTGCCGACCAGCGATGCGTCGGCTTCGTTGGGCGTGTCGCGCTCGCTCATGACGCGGGCTTCCCATCGGTGCGAACGATCCGGACCGTCTGCTGGCGCTCGCCACTGCCGAGACGGAGCTCGGCGGCGCCGAACAGGCGGTCGACGATCAGTATGTTCTGGTGGATCCTGCTGTTGGCGATCTGCGGTTCGCCATCTGCGCCGATGACGAAGAGCGGCGGCATCTCGCCCTGAACGATCCCACGCGGGAACTCGACATAGACGCGGCGCCCGTCGTCGTAGACCGAGATTGGCCGCCACGGCGGCGCGTCGCCCGTGAGGCCGTAGCGATAGTTCCGTGCCGCAACGGCCGGGAGCACTGGCGTAGCGGGCACTGCCTGTCTCTGCGAGGCGGGCGGCTGCGGATAGGCCCAGGCGACGGCCGGCATATAAGGGCGTTCGCCCGAGCGCAGCTCGATCATGTAGATGCGACGGTCGGTGGTGATGACCAGATTGGTCGTGATGTCTGGCCGTGTCGGCTTCACGAGAACATGGACGCGGCGAGTGATCCCCGAGCCGCTCTCGGTGTCGCCGATGATCCAGCGCGCTGTGTCGCCCGCAGCGATCGGGCCGGCGCCAGTCAGGCTTTCGCCTGGTTCCAGCGAGATGTTGGTGATCTGCCCGGGCGCGGCATAGATTTGATAGAGCGCGCCCTCGCTCCAGGGATAGATCTGGATCGAGTTGTAGTAGCCCTCGCGTCGAGGCTCGACGCGCGCGGCGGCATTGGCATTCTCCACGCGGCCCGCCGGCGTCCCTGCGGCAGCGCCACCGCGCGCGGGTGTCCAGGCGGGCGGTGCGTGAAGCGGCCTAGGTGGCGCCTCCGTGACGGCATCCGGCACAGGGGGAAGCGGCGGCACATCGGCGTCATAGCTGATCTGTGGCGGTCGGTTGGTCGCGCAGCCGGCCAGCGCCAATCCGGAGATCAGCAAAAGCGCAGAGCCGGATAGGCGGAAGCCGAGGCTCGCGGGTCGGCGGAGATGATTTCTCATTGCCCCATCTCCCGAGACCAGTTGATGGCGTTGACGTAGATCCCAAGCGGATTGGCCCGCAGCCGCTCTGCGTCGCGCGGGGGTTGGATCACGATGGTCAGGATGGCTGTCCAGCGCTGTGTCGTGGAGAGCTGGCCGTTCTCGTACTGGCGTTCGGTCCAGGCAACGCGGAAGCTGTCAGGAGACGCGCGGATCACGCTCGACACTTCGACCGACACCTGCTGCTTCCCGACGCGGGTGAACGGATCGTTGGCGCGGGCGAAGTCATTGAGGGCCGCCGCGCCGCGATCGGTCGTGAACTCGTAGGCGCGCAGCCAATTCTGCCGCACGACGATGGCGTCGGCCGGGATCGAGCGGACCTGCTCGATGAACCGCGCCAGATGCCAGGCCACCTGCGGGTCGGTGGGGCGGTAGTCGGCCTGCGCTGGCGCGACCGCCTGCGCCTGGCCGAGATTGTCGACCTGCACCACCCACGGGACGATGGTCCCGCGCGCCGACTGCCAGACCAGCGCGGCAGCGAAGCCGGCGGAGAGGATCAGGCAGCCGAAGGCCATGAGCCGCCAGTTTCGGGCCTGGACACGCGCTGAGCCGATTCGATCATCCCAGATCTGCGCCGCGCGCTGATACGGCGTCTCGGGCTCGGGCGTCTTTCCATAGTGGGTTGCGGGTCGCTTGAAGAAGCTCATGTGCGGTCGCCTCCGGAGAGATTGATGGAAGAGCCGCCGCCGTGGCTGTCGCCCGATCGGATCGCGTGTGCCGCGAGCGTGACGCCGTGGCTCATGGTCTGCCCACGTCGCATGCGCTGCGCCCAAGCCGGCGGGCTGGCGGCAGAGCCTGTGGCTGCCGGTGCGGCCGAACCGGCATCATTCGCGACCGTTCCCATGCTCGAGGAACCGCCGGTGGCTCCGAAGCCGCTTTTGACGCCGTCGGCGAAGCTCGAGCGAACGCTTTGCGCGGCCCGGCGCAGCGGAGAGGCTGCCGCGCCGCCGGCCGCTCGTGCGACGCCGCCGAGGCCCGACGCGACGCCGGCGGCGCCCGACTGGCCGAGGGAACCGAGACTGTAGGCAGCAGAGGCGGCTCCCGCCGCGGTGGCTCCACCGCGCACGGCGGCGGCGCCGCCGGAAATGGCGCTCGCGCCACCGCGCAAGGCGAGCCCGGCCGCGCCGCCGGCAGCCATGGCTGCGCCGCCCGCGACGAGGCCGGTGCCGATGGCGGAGCCTGCGCCGAGTTGCGGGCCGCCGGAAACGATGCCGTTGGCGATACCCGGACCAAAGATGCCGAGACCGAGAAGCGACAGCGCTGCCAATACGACGGCCATCGCGTCGTCGATGGTCGGTGGCTGACCGCCGAATCCTGCCGTGAACTGACTGAACAGAGTCGAGCCGATGCCGATGATGACGGCGAGCACCAGCACCTTGATCCCTGACGAGATGACGTTTCCCAGCACGCGCTCGGCCATGAAGGCGGTCTTCCCGAACAGGCCGAACGGGATCAGGACAAAGCCGGCCAGGGTGGTCAGCTTGAATTCGATCAGCGTGATGAAGAGCTGGATGGCGAGGATGAAGAAGGCGAGCAGCACCAGCGCCCAGGCGAAGAGCAGGCAGGCGATCTGGATGAAGTTTTCGAAGAAGGCGATCCAGCCCATCAGGTTTGAGATGGATTCGAGCAGCGGCCTCGCCGCATCGAGACCCGTCTGCGCGACCCGGCCCGGGCGCATCAGGTCCTGGATGGAAAACCCGGTGCCAGACGCCTGAAGTCCGAGGCCGGCGAAGCTTTCGAAGACGATCCGCGCGAGGTTGTTCCAGTTGCCGATGATGTAGGCAAAGACGCCCACAAACAGCGTCTTCTTCACAAGGCGTGCGATGATGTCGTCGTCCGCGCCCCAGCTCCAGAACAGGGCGGCCAGCGTGACGTCGATGACGATCAGCGTCGTCGCGATGAACGCCACCTCGCCGCCGAGCAGGCCGAATCCGCTGTCGATGTAGGAGGTGAAGACCCCGAGGAAATTGTCGATGACGCCGCTGCCGCCCATGGCTCACCGCCCTTCGTCGGCGCGTCGCGGCGCGGTGCGGGTGCCAAGGAAACGGTCGCGGGTTTCGGCCCAGATGCGCAGACACTCGCCGTCCCTTGCGGCGGCTTCCCCCATCTGCTGGCACCGACGCTGGCCCTCGCGCAGCGGGTCCGGCGCCTCCTCAAGCACGGGCGTCGGCCGAGCCGCTGGCCTTTCCTCTTTCCGGGTCATCTCGATCGCCGTTGCCGTGATCGCGACGGAGACGAAGATGATTGCGCCCACGCGGGCCAGCGTCTTGCCGTCCATCCTGCTGTCCTCAGTTGCCGTTCGGGAACATCCGGGCGTTGCCGGGCTGATAGCCGGAGCCGGGCGTCAAGAACCGGCGGCGCTGTTCACGGCCTTGTTCGGCGGCTGCGGCTCGCTCGGCATCGACAAGCGCCTGCGCTCGGCCGTTCGCAGCGACCACAGCGACCAGGTCTGCGAGTTGCTGCGCCTGCAATGCGAGCAACTGGTTGCCGGCCTGGGTTGCCTGAAGCGCGCCGGTCGCACCCTGGCTCTGCCCGACCAGAGCCGCCATCTCGGCGCGGTTGGTGTCGATATTGCCGACGACACCGGCCTGCACGCGCAGCGCGTCCTGAAGGCCGCCGACCGTGTTCTGCCAGCGCGATCGTGCATCGGAGACGAGACGCTGATCCGAAGTGGACAGCGAGATGTTGCTGTACTGGCTCTGAAAGGCTTGGTCGATCTGCTGCACGTCGAAGGCGATGCGCTGTGCCTGACCCAGAAGCGCTTGCGTGCGCTGCACCGATTGCTGGAGCTGCTGAAGCGAGGAATAGGGCAGGCTCGCGAGATTGCGGGCCTGGTTGATCAGCATCTGCGCTTCGTTCTGGAGGCTCTGGATCTGGTTGTTGATCTGCTCGAGCGCCCGCGCGGCCGATAGGACATTCTGGACGTAGTTGGTCGGATCATAAACGACCCACTGCGCCGCTGCCGGGGTCACGAACACGGGCGAGAAGGCGACGGGCAGCGACAGGATGGTTGCGGCGAACAGCGCCGCGCGAGAGCGTCGGATCATCATGGCTTGGGCTCCAGGTTGGTGAGATCGGGAATGAGGTCGGCGGCCCATCCGACATCGCGGGCGCGCAGCCAGGCGGACAGGAAGCCGTCGCGGCCATGCTCGGCGAGGATCGCCTCGATGGCGGCCTGATCAGTTTTCGAGGATGCCGCGCAGAGCGCGAGGGCGACTTCGGAGAGCCCCAACTCGAACAGCCGGTTGCCGCGCCGCGACTGGCAGTAATAGTCGCGCTTGGGTGTGGCCCGGCTGAGGATCTCGATCTGACGGTCGTTCAAGCCGAAGCGCCGGTAGATCGTGGTGATCTGGGGTTCGATCGCGCGTTCGTTCGGCAGCAAAAGGCGCGTCTGGCAGCTTTCGATGATGGCCGGAGCGATCGCGCTCCCATCGATGTCGGCCAGCGATTGCGTGGCGAAGACGACCGACGCGTTCTTCTTGCGCAGCGTCTTCAGCCATTCGCGCAGTTGCGCCGCGAAGCCTTCATCGTCGAGCGCGAGCCAGCCTTCGTCGACGATCAGGAGCGTGGGCCGTCCATCCAGACGGTCGCCGATCCGATGGAAGAGATAGGCGAGGACCGCCGGCGCCGCGCCGCCGCCGATCAGCCCCTCGGTTTCAAAGGCCTGGACCGCAGCTTCCCCTAGCTGCTCGCCTTCGGCGTCCAGCAGCCGTCCGTAGGCACCGCCAACGCAAAAGGGGCGCAGCGCTTGCTTGAGATCGTTCGACTGGAGGAGGACGGCGAGGCCCGTCAGCGTGCGCTCTGTGATCGGCGCGGACGCCAGCGAGGTCAGCGCCGTCCAGAGATGTTCTTTCACCTCCGGCGTGATCGTGACGCTCTCGCGGGCAAGGATGGCGGCAATCCAGTCGGCTGCCCAGGCACGCTCATGGGTCTCGTGAACGCGTGCGAGTGGCTGGAGGGAGACCGACGACGCGGCGCCGTCCGTCAGGCTGCCACCGAGGTCGTGCCAATCGCCTCCCATGGCGAGCGCGGCCGCGCGAATGGAGCCGCCGAAGTCGAAGGCGAAGACTTGGCTGCCCGGATAGCGCCGGAACTGAAGTGCGATGAGCGCGAGCAGCACGGACTTGCCCGCGCCTGTCGGCCCGACGACCAGTGTGTGGCCGACGTCGCCGACATGCAGCGAAAAGCGGAACGGCGTGCTCCCTTCGGTCTTGCCGTACAGCAGCGGCGGCGCTCCGAAATGCTCGTCCCGTTCCGGCCCGGCCCAGACCGCCGAGAGCGGAATCATGTGGGCGAGGTTTAGAGTGGAGATCGGTGGCTGGCGGACGTTGGCGTAGACATGGCCGGGCAGCGAACCGAGCCAGGCATCGACGGCATTGATGGTCTCGGACATCGCGGTGAAGTCGCGGCCCTGGATCACCTTTTCCACGAGGCGCAACTTCTCGTCGGCGGTGCGCGGATCGGCGTCCCAGACTGTGACCGTGGCGGTCACATAGGCCTGACCGGCATAGTCGGCCCCAAGCTCCTGCAGGGCCATGTCGGCATCGGCGGCCTTGTTCGCAGCGTCCGTATCGACGAGTGCGGAGGCCTCGTTGGTCATTACCTCCTTCAGGATTGCGGCGATCGACTTGCGCTTGGCGAACCACTGCCGCCGGATGCGCGTCAGCAGTTTCGTAGCGTCCGTCTTGTCGAGGAGGATCGCCCGCGTGGACCAGCGATAGGGAAAGGCGAGCCGCTTGAGATCGTCGAGAATCCCTGGCGTCGTCGCCGTCGGAAAGCCGTTGATCGTCAGCACGCGCAGATGAGCGGCGCCGAGCCGTGGCTCGAGGCCGCCGGTCAACGGCTCATCGGCGAGAAGCGCATCGAGGTAGATCGGCGTTTCGGGCACGCGGACGCGGTGGCGCTTCGTCGAGACGGTCGAGTGCAGGTAAGTCAGGGTCTCGGCGTCATCGAGCCACCGGCATTCCGGCATGAAGCCATCGACGAGCTGGAGGACGCGGTTTGTGCGGTCAATGAAGGCCGCGAGGGCTTCATGGGGATCGACGCCGGACTGTTGGCGACCCTCGTAGAGCCAGGTCTCCGCCCGCGCGGCGTCCTCGGCAGGCGGGAGATAGAGAAAGGTCAGGAAGTAGCTCGACTCGTAATGCGCGTCCGCTTCCTCGAAGTCGGCCTTGCGCTCCGCATCAACGAGGGCGGAGGCGGCGTCCGCGAAGCGGCTTGCCGGATAGGAGGCGGCTTCGTGACGCTGCGCTTCGACGAAGATCGCCCAGCACGAGCCCAGACGCCGGAAGGCGTTGTTGAGGCGACTGGCGACGGCCACCAGTTCAGCGGCCACAGCTGAGTCGAGATCGGGACCACGAAAACGCGCGGTGCGCTGGAAGCTGCCATCCTTGTTGAGCACGACCCCTTCGCCGACCAGCGCCGCCCAGGGCAGGAAATCAGCGAGACGGGTCGCGGTACGGCGATATTCGGCGAGGTTCATCATGGCCACGCCTCACACCGAGAGATGGCCCGGAATGCGCAGATGCCGGCGGCCCACTTCGACAAAGAGCGGATCGCGCTTTGCTGCCCAAACGGCGGCGAAATGGCCGATCGCCCAAATGAGGAGACCAACCAGCCATAGCCGCAATCCGAGACCGACAGCGCCGGCGAGTGTGCCGTTCATGATGGCGATGCTGCGCGGTGCGCCGCCCAGCAGGATATGCTCGGTCAGCGCGCGGTGGACCGGAACCGAGAAGCCCGCGACCTCATCGGGATGTTGCAGGAGGCCCGCCATCAGACGAGTGCCCCGCCGCCGAATGAGAAGAACGACAGGAAGAAGCTGGACGCCGCGAAGGCGATCGACAGGCCGAAGACGATCTGGATGAGACGCCGAAATCCTCCGCTCGTGTCGCCGAACGCCAGCGTCAAGCCTGTGACGATGATGATGATCACCGCGATAATCTTGGCGACCGGTCCCTCGATCGACTGGAGGATGGACTGCAGCGGCGCTTCCCAGGGCATCGAGGAGCCGGATGCGTGGGCGGCGGGCGCCAGAAGAAAGCTTAGGGTCAGCGCCGTGGCGGCAGTTGCGAGGCGCTGATGGCCGCGCGCGATATGTCGGATCATGCGGGTTCTCCTTTTGGGTCGGGAGGCTGGGTTGCGGGGGAAAGGCGGTAGTCGGTGTCCGTCCCGAGCCCTTCGACGCGGGCGAGTTCTGTGAGACGCCGCGCAGCGCCGCGGCCGGAGAGCACGGCCACCAGATCGATGGTCTCGGCGATCAGCGCCCGGGGGACGGTGACGACAGCTTCCTGGATGAGCTGCTCGAGGCGGCGCAGCGCGCCGAGCGCGGTGCCCGCGTGGATCGTCCCGATCCCGCCAGGATGGCCGGTGCCCCAAGCTTTCAGGAGATCGAGCGCCTCAGACCCACGCACCTCGCCGATCGGTATCCGATCCGGCCGCAGCCGCAGCGAGGAGCGCACGAGGTCGGACAGGGTCGCGACGCCGTCCTTGGTGCGCATGGCGATGGTGTTCTGCGCCCGGCATTGCAGCTCGCGGGTGTCTTCGATGACGATGACGCGGTCGGTTGTCTTCGCGACCTCGGCCAGCAGGGCATTGGTCAGCGTGGTCTTGCCGGTGCTGGTTCCGCCGGCGACGAGGATGTTGGCGCGCGCTGCGACCGCCTGCCGGAGGATGACGGCTTGGTCGGCCGTCATGATGCTGGCGGCGACATAGTCGTC
Organism: Xanthobacter autotrophicus; assembly: GCF_030015065.1. Taxonomy (GTDB): domain Bacteria; phylum Pseudomonadota; class Alphaproteobacteria; order Rhizobiales; family Xanthobacteraceae; genus Xanthobacter; species Xanthobacter autotrophicus_D. The sequence goes on from NZ_JAIVFN010000004.1 coordinate 20,557, forward strand.
GAGCGTGAAGACGGCGACTGCAGGCTTGCGAATCGCGAAGACCGGAGCCGTTACGACCGGCGGCAGCAGGCCTTCGAAGCGCTCGCCGGTTTCGGGCAGTTCAGCCGAGACACGCGGCCGTCGGTCATGCACCTCGGCACCGACATGATGGGCGACGAGGCGGATGATGCGTTCGCCATCTGCGGCCGAAAGTCGTTCCCCCGTATCGGACAGGCCGTCAGAGAGCCGGTCGACCCAGAGCCGCCCATCGGGGTTGAGCATGACCTCGACGATCGCGGGGTCTTCCAGGAATCGGGCGACCGCAGGCCCCAGCGCGGTGCGCAGCATGCGTGCACCGCGTGAGGCTGCTTCCGATTGCTGATGGTTGACCGCCACGTCGTCCCCGTTCGCTTGCGGGCCCGCGCGATGCGCGGCCCTGGATCGGGGATGAGTAAGAAAGGCAGGAATTGGGGCGTTGCAACAACGCTCAGGGGGTCATCGTACTGTGGCGAAGAAAGACAGGTGATCGGCGGACCGGCGTCGAGCCGCGGCAGCATCTGAGGCTCCCGACCGGCGCGTTTTCCCGAGCGGGAATAATTCAGACCCAGGAGCTACCCTGAGGCGCAAGCTTTCCCGAGCGGGAAATTCTTATAGACATTCTTCAGAAATCCATGATACTTTCCCGTTCGGTAAATATCATGACCAGACGCAACCTCACCACCGCCGAGATCGGCGACATTGTCCGGACAACCCGCAAGGCCGCTGGCCTGCGGCAGGACGAGCTTGCCGGCGCAGCTGGCGTCGGCCTGCGCTTCATCGTCGATCTCGAAGCGGGCAAGTCGACCGCGCAGATCGGCAAGACACTTCAGGTCCTAGCCGCGTTGGGCTGCTCGCTCGATATCACACCGCCGCCCGATCCCAAAGGAGCGCGGAAGGGATGACGCGCACCCTCGATATCTGGTGGGACGGGCGCCTGGTGGGTCAGCTGACGCAGGACAAGCACGGTGAACTCGGCTTCGCCTATGCGCTGGAGTGGCTGAGTGATGAGGCGGCGCAGCCCTTGTCCGCCTCACTGCCAAAGCGGGCGGAGCCGTTCAGTCGTCGCGAGTGCAGACCGTTTTTCGGCGGTCTCTTGCCGGAGGAAAGCCAGCGCGACGCTGCGGCTCAGGCACTCGGCGTGTCGCGCGCCAATGATTTCGCCCTTCTTGATCGCCTCGGCGGCGATGTGGCAGGCGCGCTCCAGCTTCTGCCGCCCGGCGAAGTACCGGCCACTCTTGCCCCCGATCAAAGGCCAACCCGGCTTGACGATGCGGGCCTGATCCGGGTGCTGGACGCGCTGCCCGTCCGCCCATTGCTCGCAGGCGAGGAAGGACTCCGTCTCTCTCTCGCTGGCGCGCAATCGAAGGTGCCTGTGGTTCTGGTGGACGGGGCGGTGGCGTTGCCTGCGCCGGGCCAGCCCACGACGCATATTCTCAAGCCGCCAATATCCCGCTTCACGGCCACGACCGAGAACGAGGCGTTCGTGATGCGCCTTGCTGCCGCAATTGGTCTCGATGTCGCGCCGGTGGAAGCGCGCATTGTTCAGGATCGAACGTTTCTGCTGGTCCAGCGCTATGACCGCGTCATCGGCGACGATGAAGGGGTGCGTCGCATCCACCAGGAAGATTTCTGCCAGGCGCTCGGCGTGCCACCGGAGACCAAATATGCGAGCGAAGGTGGCCCGACCTTCAAGGATTGCTTCGCGCTGCTCCGCCGCGTCGCCGCAAGGCCCGCTGTCGATGTCCTGAAGCTTCTCGATGCGGTGATCTTCAATGTGATCGCCGGGAACGCCGACGCACACGGCAAAAATTTCTCGATCCTCTATGACGCCGAAGGTCCACGCCTCGCCCCGCTCTATGATTTGCTTGCGACCGTCGCCTATCCCGATCTGTCGCCGAAATTCGCCATGAAGATCGGGAAACGGGCGACGCTTGCCGAACTGGACGCGAAGGGGTGGGCAGCGTTCGCGGCGGAAGCGGGTGTCGGCCTGCCGCTGATACGCAGGCGGATCGCGGAGATCAGCAAAGGCATGATTGCGCGAACAGGCCAGGTTGCCGCCGAGTTGGTGCGCCCCGGCTTCGATCGGGCGGCCATCGAAAGCCTTGCCGCGATGGTCCGCGAACGAGCGGAGCGCTGCGCACTGACAGTGGTGGAGCCCGGCCGCTCGGCCAGCCATCTGCGCGATGGGGAGAATGTCGAAGGGAGCAATGGCCAATGACATTTCTCTACTTCGCTTATGGCTCCAACATGTTGCCGGCACGTCTGCTTGGCCGTTGCCCGTCGGCGAAGGTCGTCAGGACGGGAGTTGCACGCGCCTGGAGTCTTGCGTTTTCGAAGGCGAGTAAGGACGGTTCAGGAAAGGCGACCCTGGTTATCGCCCCGAATTCTGCCGTGCCCGGGGTCATTTTCGAGATTGATCTGGCCGAACGAGAGCGGTTGGACCGGCACGAGGGGGTAGGCTCTGGCTACCGGCGCGACGACACTTTCGCCATCGAGGGAAGCACCGTTCCGGCGAGCAGCTATCTGGGCACCTCGTTGGACCACACATTACGGCCTTTCGATTGGTACCTCGCGACCGTCATTGCCGGCGCCGAATATCATGGGCTGGCCACAGCTCATGTCGCCGCGCTGAGGGGCACGCGCTTCGTCGAGGATACCGAATTGGGTCGAAGGACCCGCGTCGAAGCCATTGAGGCGATGCGAGAGCATGGCATTGAGGATTACCGAACTCTCCTTGAACGCCTGGGATAAGCCACTCCGAACGGTACGTTAGCCATCTGGTGCGTCCACCCCGCTGATATCGTCGGGAATCTCCCTCAAGAAGCTCTGCCCCTTTTGCAGGCGCCGCCCTAGCGTCTCGATGAATCCCTCGTAGCGTTCCCGCCCTTTGGCCTGTGCTGATGCTTGAGCATCGTTCGGCAAGGGCGGCGTGATCGTCAGCCAGAACCGGACGAAGAGGGCCAGTGTCTCTGCGGTCACGCCGAGGTCGCGCTCCAAGCGCTGGACCTGGCGCGACAGGCGATCGAGGCGGCGCGCGAACGCGGCCTCGCGCTTGTCCGCGCCATCAGGTGACAGGAATGACGCAACCGCCGCTTCGACGATCGCGGAGCGGGAGAGCTTCTTGCGGTCGGCGAGATCGGCGATCTGGCGGAGCATCTCGGGCGGGAAATAAACGTTCATCCGGTCGCGCATGGTTGCCTCACAGATCGATGCCGTCATTGGGATCGAGCGCGACCTGTCTCGCCACGCCGCGCATCTGCTGGCGCAGCGCCTGACGCTGCCGCGCCGCGTCTTCCGGCTCATCGTCCAGCATGATGGAAAACTCGTCGGCCGCGGCAGGTCCGGTTGTTTCCTTGGCGATCGCGACATGGTCGGGCAGCTCCGGCTCGCGCCGCAGCCCGCCATTGGCAGCGTCCTCCGCCTTGTCGAGCTCAGCCGCGAGCACTGCGTCGGGCCGCTGCGGCTTCAACTCGGACCAGGCATCCTTTCGGGCCGAACGCCCACATTTCGCTGGGTCGGGCGATGGCAGGATGCGCTCCTTGAAGCGGCGATCCTCGAAGTAACGGGCCTTCTTGGCTCGGATGGGATGGACACCGGCGGCCATGACGATCTCGTCTGTGGCCGGCAGCTGCATCACCTCGCCGGGTGTGAGGAGCGGTCGTGCCGTCTCCGAGCGCGAGACCATCAGATGACCGAGCCAGGGGCTGAGCCGATGCCCGGCATAGTTCCGCATCGCCTTCATCTCGGTCGCCGTACCGAGGGCGTCGCTCACGCGCTTGGCGGTGCGTTCGTCATTGGTGGCGAAGCTCACGCGCACGTGGCAGTTGTCGAGGATCGCGTTGTTCGGGCCATAGGCCTTTTCGATCTGGTTCAGCGACTGGGCGATGAGGAATGACTTCAGGCCGTAACCCGCCATGAAGGCGAGCGCGCTCTCGAAGAAGTCGAGGCGGCCGAGAGCTGGAAACTCGTCCAGCATCATTAGCACGCGATGCCGCCGGTCTCGCGCATGCAGATCCTCGGTCAGGCGTCGGCCGATCTGGTTGAGCACGAGCCGGATCAACGGCTTCGTCCGGGAGATGTCGGATGGCGGAACCACGAGGTAGAGCGTTGCTGGCTTCTCATCGGCGATGAGGTCGGCGATCCGCCAGTCGCAGCGGCGCGTCACTTCCGCCACCACCGGGTCGCGATAGAGGCCCAAGAAGGACATGGCGGTGGACAGGACGCCCGAGCGCTCGTTGTCGCTCTTGTTGAGGAGCTCGCGCGCCGTCGATGCCACGACGGGATGAGGGCCGCTGGGTCCGAGATGCGGCGTCGTCATCATCGCCTTCAGCGTGGCTTCGATCGGACGGCGCGGGTCCGACAGGAAGGAGGCGACACCGGCGAGCGTCTTCTCCTCTTCCGCGTACAGCACATGCAGGATGGCGCCGACGAGCAAAGAATGGCTCGTCTTCTCCCAGTGATTGCGCTTGTCGAGCGAGCCCTCGGGATCGACGAGAACGTCGGCGACATTCTGCACGTCGCGGACTTCCCACTCGCCGCGTCGCACTTCCAGGAGCGGGTTGTAGGCGGCCGATTTGGCGTTGGTGGGATCGAACAGCAGGACGCGGCCGTGCCTCGCGCGGAAGCCGGCGGTCAGCTGCCAGTTCTCGCCCTTGATGTCGTGGACGATGGCGGAGCCCGGCCACGTGAGGAGCGTGGGAACGACGAGGCCGACACCCTTGCCCGATCGGGTCGGTGCGAAGCACAGGACATGCTCCGGTCCATCGTGCCGGAGATAGGCGTCGCCGAGCTTGCCGAGGACGACGCCATCGGGTCCGAGCAGGCCCGCTGCCTTCACCTCCCGGAGTTCAGCCCAGCGGGCCGAGCCATAGGTCTCGACATTCTTCGCCTCACGGGCACGCCATACCGACATCGCGATGGCGACGGCGATGGAGATGAAGCCGCCTGAGGCGGCGATCATTGCGCCTTCAACAAAGATCGGCGGGGCATAGGCGTCGTAGAAATACCACCACCAGAAGAAAGCAGGCGGGTAGTAGATTGGCCAACCCGCCAGCTCGAACCACGGCGTGCCGAGCTGAGCCTGAAAGCCGAGCCGCCAGGCGGTCCATTGGGTCGCGCCCCAGGTCGTGAGCAGCACGATGAGGAACACGGTGGTGATCTGGCCCCAGAGGATTTTCGTCGCGGACATCGGCGGCGGTCCTTTCTTCCTTGCTGGCTAGAGGGCGAGCCCGCGCTTGCGGCCGAGGCCCCATTCGATGCCGCCGCCGTCCTTCACGGCGCCAGCGACATGCTGGCCGAGCTTGCGTTCGATCTCGCGGGACCAGGGTACGAGCTGGAAGCCGAGGCCGTTGTCGATCATCGCGAACCGGCCGGAGGAGAGGTCGAGACGCTGGCGGTAGATGCCCGCGACCTGATCACCGGCGGCCGGCTTCAAGTGCGCCAGACCGGTCTCGGCGGAGAGGTGCGCCCCGACCGCATCCAGTTCGCGCCGCCGCAGCGTGGCGAGGAGGTCGCGTTGCAGGATGATCCGCTGGCCTTGGCGGCGACCGAGGCCTTGGTCGGCGAGATGCTCGGCCCGTGCCTGCAGGGCGTCGCGCACTTCCCGCCCAAAGCCTCCCATCGACAGCGGCATGGGATCCGCTTCCACGAGCCGATGGTCCAGCCAGGTGGCCCCCGGCGCCTTGATCTGCTGACCGAGTTCGAGGTCTGACCGGGGAGCGAGAACAAGCGTCGGGCGCGGCTCATCGGATCGGCCAAAGCGCCGAACTTCCACGATGCCGCCGATCGCAGGCGCATGCTCGAAGGCTTCGACACCGCGGAACCGGACATGGTGGGCGCGGCCGTCGGTGCCGTCGATCACCGCATAGGCTTCGCCCGTCAGCTCGTCGTGCAGGCCGCGATCGACCAGCCGCCCGATGATCGGCGCCTGTCCGCTCCCCCCTTCGATGACATAGTCGGCGACAGCGCGATCCTCACCACGCTCGGCGAAGGCGCGGTGCATGGTCTTGATGATGTCCCCGCGAAGCCCGAGGTCGCGCAACTGGCGTTCGGCGTCGAGGCCGACCATCCACTCGCCGGGGCTGGCGGATGACGCGAGGCCCATCTTCTCCAGGTGCTGGAGTCGGCCGATCATGAGCCGGCGGGTCTGGGGATCACCGGCACCGGATTGCTCGGGACGAAGATCGATGAAGCCGGTCTCGTCGGCGGCGATGCGAATCTCGACATCGAGGCGCGTCCAGCGCTCGGCCGTGATTTCGCGCTCGAGCGCCGTCTTGATCTCGTGCTCCGGCTTCGGGCCGAGTTCGATCGACACGAGATCCTCGGCCCGGGATCGCAAGCCGCGGCTGATGTAGTCGCGTGAGATGACGAGGTCGGCGCCCTGGGCGTCAACGCCTCGCACCAGCAGGTGGACGTGGGGATTGTCGGTGTTCCAGTGATCGACCGCGACCCAATCGAGCCGGGTCCCGAGGTCGGCTTCCATTTGGCGCGCGAGGTCGCGCGTGAAGGCGCGCAGATCCGTCATCTCGCCGGCGTCCTCGGGCGAGATGATGAAGCGGAAATGGTGCCGGTCGTCCTTCGAGCGCGCGGCGAAACCAGCGTCATCGGCGCGGTCGCTGTCGGCATCGAACATCACGGCCTTTTCACCGTCGCGCGTGACGCCGTCGCGCTTGAGATAAGAGAGGTGAGCATTGAGCGGCGCAGACCGAAAGGCCCGGCCCTGGTGGCGGGCGATCCGCGCCTTGACGACGACGCGGCGCGACGAGCTGAAAAGCCGCGCGCGGCTGAAGGCAATCCGTCCGCGCCCGAAGCTCGAACGGCCATAGCCGGACGCCTTGCGACCCGGACCGCCGCCGGTGCCGACATGCCCCGAGCGCTTGGCGGCGCGCAGGACTTGGTTGATGAAGCTCTTGGGCTTCGGCGCCCGCGTCGAACCGATCCGGCCTGGCCGGACTCGGAAGTCGCTGTCGCCGTCGCTCATCGCCGGCCTCCGGCGGGCCAAACGCAGGACAGTGCCGGCAATGTCCTTGAAATAGCGTGGAAAATAGCCGGAACCAGCACTGCCCCCGACCGACCGGCACGTGAAAAGCCATGCGAAAGCAATGGCTTGCACGCGAGTGGCGAGCCGCTTTTATCTCGCCGTCTGTTGGTCGTGTCTGCCTCGCCCCAACCGCCCGATGCCGCCTCTTTCCGGGAGATCGCTACACCGCGCCGGAGTGCGATTCTGGTCATGGGCGCCCCCCATCATCTGCGCGGGTCACGAAGATGCCTGCCGTTTGCGTCGAACCGGCGATCGGGGGCTGCTGCGGATCTGCCGTTCGGCTGCCGTTCCTTTGACGGTCGGGCTGCGATCGTTCTGCTGCAACGCTGCCGTCGGAGCGCGCGACAAACAATGGAGACCGAGTCCACGCAAGCGGGTCGACGGTCGCGACAGCGACGCCGGCAGCGAGCGGCTCACTGCCGATCAACGGCGCGATCGCGGCCACGTAGGCGATGGTCTCGGCGGGCAGCGCGCGGCCAGCCGAGAGATAGTCATCGTAGCGCCCGGGGCCGGCATTGTAGGCCGCGAGGAAGCCCGGCGCGCCGTAGCGATCGTGCATTTCGCGCAGATAGGCTGCGCCAGCAAGGATGTTGTCGCGCGGGTCAAAGGGATCGGCCCCCAGACCGTGGCGCGCCCGCAGATCCGCCCAGGTCGCGGGCATGACCTGCATGAGTCCCATCGCGCCTTTGGGTGAGACCGCGCGGACACGACCGCCGCTCTCGACGCGCATGACTGCCCAGATCCAGCGTTCGGGAATGCCGAACCGCTGCGCTGCCTCGGCGACCGCTCGTGTGTAAGCCGAGCCTGCCGCGGGTCGCTCGATGACCGAGGTCTGCGCCAGAGACGGCGCGGGCATCGCGCCGGCAAAGGCCAGGCCGGAAAGGAGAAGGAAGGGCAGTCGGCGGGCGGCCCCTTTCGCTCCGGCAGCGGGCTGGCGACGGGAGACGCGCATCGATCAGTCCCGCTCGCTGCGCTTGGTCGGCCGGTTCCAGTAGAGACCCCATGCTGATTTGTCGTCGGCCGACTGGAACAGGTTGGCTCGGAATGGCTGCGCGAAGGTCGGATCGTCGAGCTGCAACGACACATATTCGCCGGCCTTCTCGCCGGTGCGCTTCCATCCCGCCCCCACTTCCGGCCCATCGGCATCATCGCCGAGGTGAACGCGATAGTCGGGCGCGTTCTCGGCGTCGGAGTGCTCCGCCGGCACGAGCACCAGAGCGGCGTCGAGGGCGAGTGTGCGAATGCGGCCACCATAGCCGTTCTTGGTGCGGGTGAATTGTCCGATCAGGCTCATGGCAACCTCCTTGGCGATGCGGTGGAACAGGTCATGGCTGCGCCGTCACCGCGTCGGCGCGCGCCAGACGAAGCGACCGTCGCCGTCTTCGTCGGTGTAGAGAGGCGTGGCCCGGCCGATCACGGTGTTGACGGCGAGAGGCCCGAAGTAGCGGCCGTCCAGGCTGTCCCGGACGCCGATGTTCATGAGGAAGAGTTCGCTCGCGCCGATCGGGTGGCAGCCTCTCCACATAGGCAGCGTGCGTCCCAGACGGTCGCGGTCGAGCGCATTGCCGACTGTGATTCCGTCGACGGTGATGTCAGCGCCCGAACGGCAGACCGTTTGCCCGGGAAGTGCGGCAACGCGCTTCAAGAGCGGCACGCCGCGTGGCAGATAGCCCCGGTCCGCGAGGAATGCGGCAAGCGGCTCCGGCGCATTGACCGCGACAAGGTCGGTGACTTCGAGCGATGTCGCCGGGCCGATCTCGTAGAGACCGACCGGGACGCTGGCCGATGCGTTCCAGACGAGCCGCGGTGCAACGTGCACCATGGCCGGCGTGATCAGCAGGAGCGCGGCGCCCGTGGCCGTCAGCAGGTAGCCGGCGCGCGTCATGGCTCGGCCCTCTGTCGCAAGCGCCAGGCGCGGTGCTGCTGTCGGCAGTAGGATCGCGGGGCGTGCCCGACGGCGAGCCGGTTATGGACATGGCACCAATAGTCAGGCGCAGCTTCGGCGGGATCGATGTCGAGCGCTTCGATCGCGTCGATCAGAAGCAGCACCTGCTCGACGCTCGGCCAGCCGCTCGTTTGCAGCAGGATTTCACCACCGGGCCGCACCGAGGGTAGCGTCTGATAGCCTTCGCCCGCGCTGACGGCGCGCAGGATGTCGATGCGCGAGACGACGGTGCCAAAGCCATTCGATGCCCAGCGGACGAAGGCGAAGACAGCCCCGGCGGGGAAGCTGAGGACGCGGCGCCGTCGGTCGAGGATCTGTTCGTGGACCGCATGGCCGAAGCGGATCCAGTGCTCGATCTGCTTCTCGCGCCAAACCAGTTCGACCTCGGTGAGCCGACCGGGAGGTGATGACGGCCGAACGCCCGCTGCGCCATGAATTGCCGGTGCGCTCATGGCGCGTCCCCCTCGGCAGGAAACGCGCCCGCGAGGAGCTCGCGCAGCATGTCCGCGACGGTTTGGCCGCGCTGGAACGCGGTGACCTTGATCCGGCCGCGCAGGTCCGGCGTGACGTCGATCGTGAGGCGCGCGGTGTAGGCGATGGCGTCAGCCCTGCGGCCGCGCGGATCGTCGGCGGCCTTGATCCAGGTGTCCGGGTTGCCGGGCCGCGCGGCGAAGCTGCGCCTGGTCATGGTGCGAGCCTTCCAACTTCGGCGCAAAGCGCTGCGATCTCGCGCGCACCGGCGCGCTGGCCATCGAGTTCGGAGATCAGGCGGCCCGATTGCGCTGCATCCGCGAAGCCGACGCGTTGGCCGATGGCGCTCGCCAGCACCGGCGGATCGTGTTCAGCGAGCGCCTTGGCGGTTTCGCGTGCGATGACGGTGCGCGCGCCGCAGCGGTTGAGCACGAAACGCGCGACAAGCGACGGGCGGAACAGGCGTGCTTCGCGGAGCAATGCCAGCATCTCGGCCGACGCCCATCCGTCGAAGGGCGACGGCTGAACCGGGATCAGGATGAGATCGGCGGCAAGCAGGGCCGAGCGCATGAGGCCGGCGACGCGCGGCGGCCCATCGATCACCACATGATCGGCGCCGCGCGCCAGTTCGGGCGCTTCGCGGTGCAAGGTGTCACGCGCCAGTCCGATGACGGCGAACCGGCGGGGCAGGCCTTCACGGGCGCGGGCTTCGGACCAGTCGAGTGAAGAACCCTGCGGATCGGCGTCGATGAGCATGACGCGTTGATCGCGGCTGGCCCATTCGCCGGCGAGATGAAGGGCGAGCGTCGTTTTGCCAACGCCGCCTTTCTGGTTGAGCAACGCGACGATCATGACCGCGCGCTCCGTCGGCCGCGGGGTGGTTTTCCACCGTCGCCCCGCTCCAACAAGAAGTTAGATTCGTTGTTAGATTCTAAGTTAAGGCTCGGAATCGCCGTTTCAGGCCAGAGGGTTAGTTGCGATTTCCGCGCCCGAAGTCCCGAGCCGGCAACGCCCGAAATCCCGATACCATTTGCGCCCGAAGTCCCGATCGCATCCACAACACCATCCACAGGGCCTGTGGACAAGTTGATGGGGCGGATGTGCAGGCGTTCCTGACGACCGGTGCGCTCCAGAGCCAAGCGATAGCCGGGCAGCGGCTGGCGGGCGACGATGCGACGGATGTCGATGGCGAAGTCGGAAACACGCGCCTGGCTGCCCGATTTGGCGTGCAGGTGCGCGATTTCGAAGGTCCAGCCCGCTGGCTGACGGCCGGCATGCTTCCGGGCGACCCTATAGAGCCAGCGCTCGATGCCGCCGGTCAGTCGGAAATAGGCGGGATCGATGGCGAGGACGAGCGAGCGGTCAATGACGCCCCGATAGAGCCAGTCGGGCAGGACGAACTCCATGCCCTCTACGCGGCCGTCGCGCGTCGTGCATTCCCCCCACTCGTTGATCCAGGAGAATTGCTGACGCCGCCAATGCTCGCCGTTGCGGATCGTGGTGCGGATGACCGTCGACTGAAGGCGCGCCAGAGCGCCCTTGAGGAGCCGATAGTCGCGCGATCCCGTCTGGCGCCCGATGGCGGTCAGGAGTTGATACGGCGTGAAGCGCAGGAAGCGTGACGTTTGGAAGCCGAGGTTTGCGGCCTCGACGATCTGGCTCGCGGCCCAGATCAGGATGTCGGCATCCCAGATGGTCGCCATGCCATGCTCGGGGACCGCGAAGACTTCGACGCGGATGTCGCCGGCTTGGTAGTGGATCGGTGAGGTACGCTTGGCCTTGGCGAGCGAGAAGAAGGGCCGCTCCATCAGATCGCGCTGGTCGCGCGGACTGGCGTCGCCGGAGGCGACGACGAACGGGTCGAGCCGCGATCGTTCGCTCAAGGAGAGGGGGCGCTGCCGCGGGGACATGTCGGACGGCTCAGCGGGCTTGGCCGCCGCCGAAGGCAGGCGTGACGGCGGCATGGCGCTTGGCGGGAAGGACACTCCCGCGCGGATCGGACGTCGAGGTGACAAACCCGCGGTCAGCCCACGCTTTCAGGTCCTCGAGCGCGTAGACGACGCGCCCGCCAAGCTTGCGATAGGCGGGACCGGTGCCGTAGGTCCGGTGCTTCTCGAGCGTGCGATCCGAGAGACCGAGAAAGCGGGCCGCTTCAGGCGTGCGGAGAAAGCGTTGCGGCACGCCGGCGCCATTGGGTGACATGATCGGGCCTCCGAGGTTGCGCGAGAGCCGCAGGGGGACAGCGGCGGTTGGCGGCTACCCTGGCGGACCGCGAAGTTGCGGAGGGAGTGGGAAGCTGGCGGGAGCAAATCCCCACACGAGGCGTGCTAGCGTCGACGGCGATGGCTCAGCAGGCGTCGATAGCCGCCGGCGATCATGGCGAGGCCGCCGCGCACGAGGTCCATGGTGGCGAACCGGCGCGAGGATGTTTTCCAGGGTTCATCGGCGAGGTCGCGTGCGCCGAACAGTGCCGCCGCGATCTCGCGGTAGCTGGCGCCGCTGAGACGACCGTCGACGGCCTGCAACATCCGTCGAGCACGTTGACGCTGCTGCTTGGTCAGCCGCGTGTCGGCAGGAATCGAGCGGCCATGGAGCGAACTCAGGAGACGGGCTACGGCCTCGAGCCGATCGAAGCCTTCGGGGCCGAGCGGGATGACGGCCGCCGTGCCTTCGTCTGCGCCTAATCCGCCGAGACGCACGATCTGAAGCCGTTCGCCATTCGTGAGGGTGTGGACGAAGTGGGAGCCTTGCGCGTCTGACTGGCCGGGCGCCTGCGCGTCAATGGATTGTGACGTCTCGTCCTTCGGAAGGATGGTGGGCGGTGCGGTCAGTAGTACGACGCCGGTGTTCACGGTGGGTGCCCAGATGGGCGCGGCCTCTTTGGCGTCGAGGGCCGGCGACAACAGGAAATCGCAGCCCCCATCGAGACCTCGTCGCCTCGGTTGCTGCGGTGTCGGCGTTCGGTTCCAGCTGAGCGGCCTCGAAGTCGCGCTGATAGTCTTCGTTCCGGCGCAGCCATTCCCAGGCGAGTTCGGGCGAGACGAGGCCTTCGACGTATTCGTAGCGCTCGGATGATCGCCAGTGCGAGATGTCGGGGGTCATGAATCCTCCGCCAGCAAACCTGCAGCAGCTTCGCTGCGCAGGATTCCGCCACGCAAGCGCAAGCGGAAGCCGGAGAAATGGAAACGGGCGATGCCGCCGCGGCATCACCCCCGCATCAACGACGCGGGTGCTCATGTGCGAGCTCGCGGTAGCCGTGCTGGGTCATCCATTTGGCACGATCGAGATGGCTGTCATGGATGCGGCGGGCCCGCTCCGGTTCGGCGGCCGGGTCTATGCCGAACAGGATTGACACGGCTTCTTCCCAAGCAGCGCCGTCCGACGCGGCATCAAGGAGACGGAGGTAGAGCGTCATGTGCGCCCGATCATAGTCGGTGACCGACGCGCTCTCCGGCGGCCGTTCGAGGAAGTCTGCCTTGGTCACGACGCCCCACCTGGAATCACAGAGCCCCTGCGTGTCGGCATGGCGTTAACCAAGCCCGACTTCGACGGCAACTGGTATGGCTGCTGGCTCGCAACGCGGGTTGGCCGTCGTGGAACGGCGCTAGTTTCTCTTCCGCATGTCGCTGGCGGCTTTTCGGCCATGGACGAGCATCACCCCTTCACCTTGGTCGGACTGCAAGAGGACGATGCCATGCGCTTCAAATGCCCGGCGCACCTGATCGCGCGTGCTCTCGTAGACCTTCAAGTCGCTCTCCGACTCGAGGCGCTTGAGCGCGGTCAGTGATACACGGGCTTCGTCAGCGAGCGTCTCCTGTGTCCAACCCAGCAGCGCGCGTGCGGCCCGCGACAGTCGGGCGGTGATCATGCATGATCACCTCCACTCGGACCTCAGCGCACGCCAGAACTACGACTATAATAGTCGTTCTTGGCTTCTCGGGCCAGACTGAAGAGCGTCTATTGCGGTCGCTCGAGTAGTTCAGGCCGCAACCTGATTCGGATGCTTTGGTCGACGAAGGCCCCGTCCGGATCGACCGGACGGGGCGTCGCCGGAGCCTCAGTCGCCGTTGCGGCGGCTGGGGCGGGACCAGATGAGGCTGAAAGCTTCGCCGTCCTCGTCGTCGAACAGGTTGGCGTAGATCGGGGCGTTGAAGCTCGGGTCGTCCAGCTTGAGACCAAGATAGTCGCGGCCCTCGTTGGAGCGCTTGGACCAGGCGGCGCCGATCTCGGCGCGACCGACCAGGACGCGGTGGCTGGGGGCGTTCTCGCCGGTGGCCCGGGTCTCGGGGACGATTCGGACGTTCTTGGCCTGAACGCTCAGGGTGACGATCTCGCCGGTGAACTCGTTCGTGCCGGTCTTCTTGAAGGTGCCGATGGTGGCCATGTCATTTCTCCTCGATCTGAAGTCTCGAGCCCGCACCATTGCGGCCTCGATGGCGATCGGCGGGCCGGAGACGCTCGGCGGCGCACCCCAGCCTCGGGGCCCCAGTTCGCTGGGGTAGGCTTGGGGCCTGACAGCAAAGGAGGAACTTTCTTGTCCCGCGAGGAATGACGGCGCAGCCGGCAGGGGAAGAAAGTTGTGACGCCGCTGTTGCGCCATTGGCGAGCGAGGCGTGAGCCGGTCTTCGGCCAGATCAGGCCATTGAAGAGGCCGCTCGGGTGCGCTCGATCTGGCAAGATCCCGAGGGGATGACGTGGCGGCGCAGGGCATCGGCCGAATTGGCACGCGCGGCTTACGCGATCGGCGTTTCTGAGCGCTGAGCTGACACGTCTCGTCCTGCTGATGAGGAGCGCCTGACGGTTCCGCCCATCAGCCTGCGTTTGGTCAGTCGGCGAATGAGCAGCCTGGGATCAGACGATCAGCGAGCCCTGCGCCATGACAGGTTGCGCGCTGACGTGCGCCCTTTCGCCCGATCCCACATCAGGTCGGTCGACGGTTGGTGCGTGGCGCACGTCCGCTTTCTGGTCCGGCTCTTCGGTCAGTTCGGCATTCAGGCATTGGCAACGCCCCGGCTGGTCGATCCTGGCGGGGTAAGTGACGTCACGCGGATGAAGGTCGTGACCGCAACGGCAATCGCCCCGATGACCGAGAACACGAGCTGCCAGGTTTCCGACGGCATGGTGTGCTTCACGATGCCATGCGTCGCGTGAAAGCCCGCGATGGCTGCGGGCGCGACGAAAGCCAAAGCGACGAGGATTTTCAGCCAGGCCGGCCGCAGGATGGCGAGCAGAAGCTGGCCGACGCCGAGTGCGATACCGGCGCCAACGGCGCCGATGACGATGGCACCGAGCAGGCCAGCGCCGGTCTCATGCGCCCAGATCCCCGCGCTGACGCCGATGAAAGCTGGAAGCGCAAAGACGGCAAGCGTGAACAAAAGCCAGCAAAGCACGCCGATGGCGGCAAGCGAACCGAGAATGGCGAAGACGATCATGGTGGTGGCCTCCGTGAGAATAGGTCTGACGGGTGCGCCAACCACCACCACCAAGGCGCATTGCAGAGTATAGCGAAATTCGACGTGCTTCGGGAGCGGAAATCGAACCGATCTCCGCCCGCGAAGCTGTTCGGCCAGACGTCAGACGTCGAACGGATCGATCTCGGCCACGACCTCGGCATCGCCGTCAAACTCGTTGCAGGGAGTGACAGACAGCGTGCCGTCGCCCGCTCGGAAGATGATGATGGCGACCATCAGGGTGCCAGCGAGGCTGTTTGCGAAGGCATAAGCGGCGTCGAGGGACATCGGTCCGGCTCCTGTTCCGAGCGGAGGACCATCCCCCGCTGACAGGCGCCCGAAGTGTCGGACTGAGCGCTGCAATCACCGCGCAGGCGCAGCCGAAGCGGCGGCATGCTCGCATAGCCGACCCTTTACGGGTTGATGGCGTTAAGCGATCAGTCTGACCAAGGATCAGCGCAGATAAGCGGGGGTGTGTCGGCCGGTCTGAAATGGTAGCTGTGATGTTCTCAACAGCCTTGCCGCCAAGACCTCAAACGGACGTCTCGCGCATACGAGGCGACAACTTCGTCTGGGAGGAAAATGGCAAGCGGTTTCCATGTGCCGGATGGCAACGAGGCCTTGAGGTCGGATATTCCTGCCATCGTCGAACTCATCGAGCGGACGGCACGTTGGGTACATCCCGACACGTTTCGCGCGCTGCCGGTCTGGGCACCGCACACTGCGCGCGGTCGGCCGCTCTTTGATGCCGGGTGGGCGCGGCGATACACGAACACGCGCAAGCTGACCGGCGTCACGGCGGAAAAGTTCGAAGGAAATGTGGCTGCGCTGAACGCCCTTGTCGCCGCGCTCGACGTAGCGTCTCCAAGGCCGAAAAACTGGACCGTCTGTCACATCTGGGGTTACGACGATCCATCGTTCGCGCAGGGCAGCAGCGTGGTGCAGGATCCACGCTATTTCTCCTGTGTCGCGAACATGGTGTGGCTGCCCACGTCGCTGAAGGGCTTCACCGACACACTTCCTGAAATCAAAGCCATGCTGCGCGTATGCGCTTTCCATCTGTACGGATGGGCATGCGAGCACGAGGCGGTCGCCGAACAGGCTGAACAGGTGCGATCTGGCTGGACACCTCCCGACTACCCGAAGAGTTGGCCCAACGCGGATCGGCGAGGCGTCTTGCCTCCGGGGACCGCGCCGTTCACGCCGCGCATCGAACGCGAAATCGAAAAGCGAAAGTCGAAGATTCGGTCCGCTCTCGCCAGTGCCAATTTGCTTCACTATCCGAAGACTGAGGTCGAGAATGTTCTGAAGTTCTGGAAAGTCGATTTGGGATAGGCGGCGCTCACGCGCCGCCGAATCTCCAGACAGGGATGCCGAGCTTCTTCGCCTTGTCGGCCAGGTTGTCCTGGATGCCGGTGCCGGGGAAGACGATGACCCCGATCGGCAGCACGTCCAGCATCTGATCGTTGCGCTTAAACGGTGCTGAACGGCCGTGCCTGGTCCAGTCGGGGGCAAAACCGATCTGCGCGACGCCGCGGTGGTCGGCCCAGCGGGCGGCGATTTTCTCGGCCCCTTTCGGAGATTTGCCGTGCATCAGCACCATGTCGGGATGCTTCATGCGGACCTGGTCGAGCTTGGCCCAGAT
The DNA here is from genome assembly GCF_030015065.1 of Xanthobacter autotrophicus. GTDB lineage: Bacteria > Pseudomonadota > Alphaproteobacteria > Rhizobiales > Xanthobacteraceae > Xanthobacter > Xanthobacter autotrophicus_D. The sequence continues at coordinate 37,125 of NZ_JAIVFN010000004.1, forward strand.
CAGTTGATGGTCGTTGAAGTCGAGCCCGCCGGTCAGCGCGATCTTCGGTCCGGCGGGCAGCAGCACCTCTCGATCGGCGCGTTTGCGGGCGGCGATGAAGTCGCGGCTGTCGATCATCGCAGAGGTGAGCTGTCGATGGTTGACGCGTGAGCCGTGGCGGGGAGACCAGTTCGAGCCGGTCGTTTTCCGGTAAAGGTCGGCGCCGGTGTCACGAAAGAGTTCGAGGGCGTCGCGGCGTTCGATGAGCCGCTGTCCGGTGGAGATCAGCGCTTCGAGCTGCACGGCCTTCACCTCGGAGCCATCCTGTTCGCGCTGCCCCTGCTTCTGCGCCTGCTCGTTGTCGTCGAGTGTGCGTTCGACCCGTTCGACGGCGCGGTGGAAGGTGTTGACCGTTGACCACAGCAGGTCGTCGAGATCTGCGTCGAGGCCGGTATCGGCCATGGTGGCTATCAGCGCGTCGAAGATGTCGGCGACGGCGCCGGCGATCATGCGATCTTCTGGGATAGGCCGCGGATCGGGTTCATCCTCGCGAGGGTGGAAGCCATAAAGCTGAAGCTCAGTCAGGACATGATCGGTTGGAGAGGAGATGTGGTCGGGCTCAAATTCGTCATGTTCGCTCATGGGAAGCTCCGTTCGCTGGACCGCGACCGCCGCGGCCTTCATGGCGACGAAGCCGTCGGACGGGCTGGACTGGCACCCGGAGCGAAGCGAGGGGCCGCAGCGTGAGCGAAGGACCGCCGGGGCCGGCTATTTTGTCTCGCGATGGAAAGGCCCGAGCCGGGGTCCCCGCGCGGCTTGACCGCGTGGGGTGGAGCGGGCCGCCGGAAAATAGTCGGCCACAAGGTTGCCCGGGCGGACCGTCTGATGGCCGATCGCCCTCTGGAAGGCCGGGGCGCAGTCCTCTGGCGCAATGGTGATCCCAGATGCGGGCTTTGTACGAAGTGCTCGACCAACAACCGCCTGCCTCCATCCCGGTTAGGCTGCATGCTCCATGAAGCGTGCGACGTCCTGGGGCGCGATCTGGACACGGATGGCCGCCCGGAGCGCTGCGAGTCCTAGCAGCCGGAGGTCTTCATTGAAGTCGCCAAGCGTCGGAGACAGGATGACCGCCTCGATGCCCGCTTCCTCCGCGCGGGTCATCAAGGTCATCATCGCCGCATCGCCGGCGGGATCGTCATCACGCGCGACATACAACCGGTGCAGGGTGTCGGGGAACTGGATAGCGGCGAGATGCGCCGCCGACAGCGCAGCTGCCATTGGCATGGTCGGCAGGGCGCAGCGCAGCGACAGCATGGTCTCGACGCCTTCGCCGGCCGCCATCACCGAGCCCGGCAGTCCGAAGCGCACGGCAGACCCGAGGAGATTGCCCATCGCCCGTCTCGGTGCGTCGACTGGCGCCTTGCCTAATGTAGCTTCGTTGAAGCCGTCGGGGTCGAGCCAGGTCCGCTGTGCGCCGGTGAGCTCGCCATTGAGATCCGTGACGGCTGCGATGATCGCCGGCCAGATCTCGGTCGGGGAATGCTCATCGGGGCGGAAGAAGCAGCGGGGATGAAAGCGCAGCGATCCGGTTTCGTGCAAATACGTAATGCCGCGTCTGCGCAGATACGTCTCGCCGAGTGTACGGCTGATAGGCTGTGCCATCGCGAAGAGACGCCTCGCCGCTTCTGGTGAACCCATTGGCGCCAAGGACGTCCTAGCCCGCCGCGACTCTCGTGCGGGCTCTGGATGCGGGAGGCTCAAGAAGCGCCGCGCCTCCTCGGCGACCTGCTTGAAGTCGGGAAGGCCGCAGGTTTCGCGAATGACATCGAGCAGATCGCCATGCTCGCCGGTGGCGGCGTCGGTCCACTTGCCGGCGGCGCCCTTACCCGTCTGCGGCCCCTTGAGCCGCACGAACATTGAGCGGCCCGGCGTGTTGCGAACGTCGCCTACCAGCCAGTAGCCTCCCTGCCTTGTGCCGTTGGACAAATAGTGCCGGCACACGGCTTCGGCTTGGCCGGCGAGGCGGGCCGCAAGATCGGATGCGTCCAAGCTGGCCATCACGCGGCCTCCCGTTCAGAGATCCGCGTGACCGGATAGCGCTCCATCACCTTGGCAAGAACGGCCACGCCGGTCGCGTCGGTGGGAACGAACATCCTGAGCTTCCAGGAGATGATCTCGTGGAACAGGCCGTAGGACCGGAGGCGATCGCGCATCGTTTCGGAGAAGCCCGATAGCTCGATGCGGTGGATGCCCATCACCCGAGCGCGATGAAGCTGGAGGCCCTCGGTGAGGTCGAGGACGGTGCTGCCTGCCACCAAGGCTGCAAAGGCATCGGCAGCCGTCAGCGTGGGCGCTCCGATCGCGAGTGCGTTGGCCGCCCAGGCTGGAGACACGCGTCGCCCGATGATGCGTTCACCGTCGTCCGTCTGGAGGCGATAGACACGCGTGCACTCATCCGGGAGACGCTTCCAGATCGGGAGCAGGAGCCCGGCGACGACATGGATCGTGCTGTCGGTGAACTCGGGGATCTGCCTCAGTTCGCGCTGCCACGCCGCCGCGAAGACCTCGCGATCGGCCGCCCGCCAATGGCTTTCCGCCATCGACGCCAGCGATGCATGGTGATGTTCCATCGGCCGGAGCAAGCGCACCCGGCGTTCGATTTCGCCATCATCCAGCATGATGCTCGGGGCAGGCACCTGAACCGCCGCCCTGGCGGATCGCTCGTTGATCAGCAGAGCTGCACGTGGATCGGCGAGAAGCTCGAAGGCTTGGTCGAGCGACAGGGGCCGGTTGCGCTCGCGCTGGGTGATCGTCAGCAAGCGGGTTTCCGCGCCAGTGGCGGGATGCGTGTAGATGGTGTGCCGGTCGGTGACGACGAAGCTTTCGGCCTTCAGCGTTTCCAGCCCGATGTCATAGGTGCCGCTGGCCAGTGCTCCGGCAATCCGGGCATTGAGAAGCTGCTCGAAGGCGGTGAACAATATGCCCTGCAGGTCGATCGTCAGCGCCAGCAACCTATTGAGAAAGGTCGTGATCGGCGGCAGCTCGTCGCGGATGCCCGTGTCGTCCATCAGGCTGAGGCCGGTGGCGCTCTCGAAGAGCTGGAGCGGGCAGCCATCGACCTTGCCGCGAACGATCAGCAGGTAAAGTTGGCGCAGCGCGTCGCGCGCGTGCGGGCTTTCGAGATTGTCCTCGGGTCTGAAGAGGCCCTGTCCGCCGGTCTGGCGCTGGCCGCGGGTGATTGCCCCGAGCGTGTCGAGCCGGCGGGCAATGGTCGACAGGAAGCGCTTCTCGGCTTTCACGTCGGTTGCGATCGGACGAAACAGCGGCGGCTGCGCCTGGTTGGTGCGGTTGGTGCGACCAAGGCCCTGAATGGCGGCGTCGGCTTTCCAGCCCGGCTCGAGGAGATAGTGGATGCGAAGGCGCTGGTTACGCGCCGCGAGATCGGCGTGATAGCTGCGCCCGGTGCCGCCAGCATCACTAAACACGAGGATGCGCTTGGCATCATCCATGAAGGCAGCGGTCTCGGCGAGGTTAGCGGAGCCCGGACGGTTCTCGACCATGAGCCGATCACCTTTGCGGATGATGCGCCGCGATCGCCCGGTCACCTCGGCAACCAAGTCCACTCCGAAGCGCTGGACGATCTGATCGAGCGCGCCAGGCACCGGCGGCAGGCTTGCGAGTTTCTCGATCAGCCGGTCACGCCGGGCGACCGCTTCACGGCTTTCGACGGGCTGGCCGTCGCGGGTGACAGGTCGCGAAGAGAGATTGCCATCCGCGTCGGTGAACGGCTCGTAGAGCTGCACCGGGAAGGAGTGTTGAAGGTAAGACAGCACATATTCGCGCGGCGTGATGTCGACGCGCACGTCGTTCCATTCCTCGGTCGGCACCTCGGCCAGTCGCCGCTCCATCAGTGCCTCGCCGGTGGAGACGATCTGGACGACAGCCGCGTGCCCGTCATCGAGATCGCGCTGGATCGAGCGGATCAGCGTTGGGGTCTTCATCGAGGTCAGCAGGTGCCCGAAGAAGCGCTGCTTGGTGCTTTCGAAGGCCGAACGGGCGGCAGATTTGGCGCGCGGGTTGAGCGTGCCGGTCTCGCTGGTGATGTTCGCGGCGCGCATCGCCGCATCGAGGTTGTTGTGGATGATCGAGAACGCGCCAGCATAGGCGTCATAGATGCGGCGTTGCTCGTCGGTGAGCGCGTGCTCAACCAGCTCGTACTCGACCCCGTCATAGGACAGGGATCTGGCGGTATAGAGGCCGAGGGCGCGAAGATCGCGGGCCAGCACCTCCATCGCTGCAACACCGCCGGCCTCGATGGCAGCGACGAATTCGGCCCTGGTGGCGAACGGGAAATCCTCGCCGCCCCACAGGCCGAGACGCTGGGCATAGGCGAGATTGTGGACGGTGGTGGCGCCTGTCGCCGAGACGTAGACGATTCGAGCGCCGGGGAGGGCGTGCTGGAGCCGCAAGCCGGCACGGCCCTGCTGCGACGGAGCGACATCGCCTCGTTCTCCCTTTCCGCCGCCGGCGTTTTGCATGGCATGGCTCTCGTCGAAGATGATCACCCCGTCGAAATCGGAGCCCAACCAATCGACGATCTGGCGGACGCGCGAAACCTTGTCGGCCTTCTCATCGGACCGCAGCGTGGCATAGGTGGTGAATAGGACGCCTTCCGGCAGTGTGATCGGCCGTCCCTGCGGGAAGCGGGAGAGCGGCGTCACCAGCAGGCGCTCCATGCCCAGGGCCGACCAGTCGCGCTGCGCATCCTCGATCAGCTTGTCCGACTTCGAGATCCAGACGGCCTTGCGCCGACCGTGCAGCCAGTTGTCGAGGATTATGGCGGCGGACTGGCGCCCCTTGCCCGCGCCCGTGCCGTCGCCGAGCATGAAACCGCGCCGGAAGCGGACGGCGGATGCCGCCTCGTCAGGTGCGGCAGAGACGACATCGAACGTCGCGTCGACAGTCCAGGCGCCGCTGAGGAAGCCCATATGCGCCTCGCCGGCATAGATCACGGTTTCGAGCTGCGCATCCGACAGTACGCCCTCGTTGATGAGCCGTTCAGGCACGCGTGGACGATAGCTTGGCTTGGGCGGCGCGACCGACGCCATGGCCGCCGATTGCACGAGCTTGGTCGGATGGGCCTGAGAGCCGGGAATGCGGATCGTCTGAAGTCCGTATTTCTCGTAGATGGCGTCGGTCAGCCGACCATCTTCGGCCGGCTTCCAGTCGAGGGTCTCATAGGCGAGGTCCAGGTAAACCGGCTCCTCGAGTGACGACCTCTGCGGCGCGTTCGCGGTGCCGCGCGCAATCGGACAGGCAACCTGCTTCGGCGCCATCGCCGACGGCGCCGGCAGGGCGACCAAACCCGCCAATGTGAGCCGTGGGGGAACGTGTTCCGTGACCCAGCCCATAAGCGTCTGCGTGTCGGGTGCTTGACCCTGTGATGCGGGAAACCGGGCCGGATCGTCTGCTGGCAGCTTGTCGAAGACGGTGAGCCGCGTCTCGATGGTTGTGCCGTGCTTGGCGTAGACGGCGCCGTCGATGCTCGCGGTGAATACGACGCGTCCGCGCTCCTGCAGTCGAATGAACGCGTCGCGCCAGGCTGGATGCTCCGGGCTGACATTGGCGCCGGTGATGGCCACCAAGCGCCCGCCCTCGGCGAGGCGGGCGAGCGCGGATGCGATGTGTCGCAGCGCTGCGTCGGCCATGCGACCGGAGACGTTCGCCATCGCCGAGAATGGCGGGTTCATCAGCACGACCGACGGGACCACGGCCGGGTGCAGATGATCGTCGATCTGCGCTGCGTCGAAGCGCGTGACTGCGACCGCCGGGAAGAGGGAGGAGAGGAGGCTGGCGCGGGTTTCCGCCAGTTCGTTGAGGATCAAACTAGCGCCCGCAATCTCGGACAGAATGGCGAGCAAACCGGTCCCGGCGGACGGTTCGAGCACACGGTCGGCAGGTGTAAAAGCGGCCGCGCGCGACGCGATGAATCCGAGCGGGATGGGCGTCGAGAATTGCTGGAACGTCTCGCTTTCGAGGGAGCGGCGCGTGTGCGTGGGAAGCAGACCGGCGACTTTTGCGACCAGCGGCAGGGCAGCGGCCGGAGAGCCGGCTTTTTGCAAAAGCGCTTTGCCGTATTTCCGAAGGAAAAGAACGGTTGCTGCCTCGCAGGCGTCGTAGGCCAGTTTCCAGTCCCAGGCTCCGGCAGCGTCGCTCGCGTTGAAGCTCGCTCCCATCGCGTCACGAAGCAGGGTGGCGTCGACACGTTGGCCGGCTTCGAGATGGACGAGGATGGATCGGGCGGCATCGAGCAGGGCCGCCATTCGGTCGACGCGTGGCAGATGAGACGCCGGCCTATGTTCTTGCGCGCATGGTGCGGAACGATCGTGCATGGGGAAGACCTCGAGGAGAGCGGGAACAGGGCGAGCCCTCGGCCGCTCTCTCTCGACCGTCCGGGCTCAAACCCGTCCCGGCCCCCTCTGCCTCTCGACGTGCGAGCGGTAGGCTGAATCAGCCGAAGCGCCGGCCCGCTTCGGTGAAGGTGTAGCCGTTCGCCGCAATCGCCTCGTCGACCACCTCGTCCGAGGTCAGATGCTCGTATTCCCGTTCGAGCTGGCGGTAGAGCCAGCGGGCCAGATCGCGGAGCGCTTCCGAGACGGCATCTTCTGCATCGGCGGTCATGTCCTGACCTACGGGACTGTCGCGATCGACCATGATGGCCATGCAATGCTCGTGATAGTAGCGCCCCCGGTGGGTCATCGTGGCTCGGAGCTGGTAGAAGTTGCGCCGCTGAACGGCCTGGAGGGTATCGGCGATCCGGTGAAGCGCGGTATCCGTCGGTGCATAGGCCCGGATGCGGCCGGCGGCGGATCTCGCGTGTCGGTAGTCGCCCTCGAAGCAGGCTCCGTCGCCCTGGCTCCAGAAGCCCGAAAACCAGATGCAGGGTTTCGAGCGGGTGCTACCGCCGAACAGCCGGACAGGGCGCCTCCTGAGGCTGATGCCGAGGATCATGCAAATGCGTTCGAAGTCGTCATAGGCGAACTCGAACCAGTCATAATCGAAGCTGCCGTCGCGGTACCATCCGCGCGCGGCGTCCTTCGCCGCAGCGGAGAGTTCGTCGAGGCGATAGACGGTGGTTTCGATGATCTCAGGCATCGGGATTACCTCCATCCACCGCGGCGGCGAGCCAGCCATCGGTGTCGATCCATCCGAGGGTCTCACCCGTGCCGAGGTCGAGGACGTGCGCACCGCCGCCAAACCCATTGAGCCGGGGCCGCGAGCAGGTATTGGCGTATTGGAAGCCCCAACGGCCCTTGAGGCTGAATTCCGCCGCGCAGAGTTTCACGAACTGGATCAGCCGTTCGGGATCGCCGGAGACGTCATCCCGTAGCCAGAGCTGCGAGCCGCCGTGCTCCGGCTGGATGGAGACAAGGAAGCCCTCCGACGGCGGTTCTTCCGACGCGCCCGCTTCGGACAGGGCATTGTAGAGATCGAGTGCGCGCGCGGCGTTCTGAGCTGTGCCGACGTCGAGCAGGCACGAGAAGTGCGTGAAATAGTCTGCCATGACAGTCTCCCACGAAAATGAAAAAGCCCGGCGCGGCGACTGGGCTTATGGAAGGGGCGTCTGAGGAAAGATGCGGGACCACCGGAGCGGTCCCGCCTGGATCGGCTACTCGGCTGCGATGGCCGGGAGCGGCTCGGTATCTTCGTCCGAAGGTTCCTCGTCGCCTGAGAGGAACGCCGGCAGATCCACGGACCTTGCCTCAGCTTCGGGTTCGGCCGGTTCGGAGGATATGTCCGTGTCGGCGAGCCGCAGCGGCTCGGGCAGCCACCGGGCGTCGGCGAGAAGTCGTTCGGCTTCCTTGGCCATTTCAGCTTTCTTCAGATGCTCGATGAGCTGCGCCGCCCGGTCTCCCGCGCCCTCACGCACGGCCTCGACGATGCGACGCTTCGGCACCCGGCCGAGATAACTGTCGACCGAAGGACGCCATCCGGCCTCCACCATGTCGAGACCAGTCGCCCGCGCGAGCCGGTCGGCCTGGGTGAGACGGCGTTCGAGCCCGTGCTGGGACACGCCGTTCCCGCCGTAGGGGTTCGGCTTCTCGTAAAGCGCGTTGACGCCGAAGCTCACGCAATGAGCGAGCAGCGCGAGTCGGCTCGCATCGTCGAGTGCCGACAGCCAGTCCCAGAGCGCCTGATCGCCCTGCGGAAAATCGGCCTTCCAGGCGTCGTGACGCTCCGCGATCGCGCATGCGGAGGGGCTGTCCTTGAGGTCGGCGGCCTGCGCGGGGAAGAAGACGTGTCGCACGGACGCTTCGAGGCATCCGCCGCCAGTGCTGGTGCGCTGGAATGTGTCGATGACGAGCTTGTGCAGCAGCGCCGTCAGCGCGATCTGTGGGTTGCTCGCCACGGCGTCGCGCAGCGCGAGCGTGCGATGGGCGGTCAGTTCGATCACCAGGCGCTCGGGCAACGGCTTGATCACGTCGTCCTCGTCGTCCTCGCTTTCGATCGGCTGCCCGCCGACCGTGATGACGGTGCGGGACGTGCCGCTCGGTCCGGGTTCGCCGGCTTGGGCGCTGGTGGCCGCCGTAGCGTCATCGGTCTCGTCATCGGGCAGGACGAGGGGCGCCTCGTCGTCCGGGCGAACATAGCCGCGGTCGACCACGAGCCTGCCGTCCGCGCCGATGCTCACGAAGACGCCAGCACGCGTGATATCGCAGGGATCAAAGATCACCGGCCGGGTGTCGAGCTCATCCAGCAGGGCCTCGATCTCGCCGAGCCGCGCATCGACATCGTCTGGCAATTCGTCCGCACCTTCATACTCGGCTTCGAGCCGCTGATACTCAGCGTTGAGCGCGTCGATCGTCGCCTGCTCGTCAGCCGATCGTTCGGCGGCGACACCCTCGATCTGGCGCAGACCGTGGGTGTGACCGTAGGGGAAGTCGGCAGCGACCTCGATCCACTTCCAACCTTCGGCCGCGATGGCCTTAGCCTCTGTCTTCAGCTTGGCGGCAACCAGGGTATCGAGCAGGGCGACATCGGCGAGCCAGCCGCCATCGTCCTGTTGGAAGAGATCGCGCAGGACCGTGCCGCCAGCGGCTTCATAGGCATCGAGCCCGACGAACATGGCGCGGCGGTCCGACGCGCGCACCGTCTTCTCGGTCAGCATGCGGCGGATCTGATAGGGCTCCTTGGACCAGGAGCCTGCGATCGTCTCCCAGACCTGTTCCTGCCTCGGATGGTCGGCGCTGACCGTGAAGGCCATCAGCTGCTCCAGCGTCATGCCGTCCTCGGCATAGACGTCGAGAAGCCTCGGCGAGACGCCGGCAAGGCGCAGACGCTGCTTCACCACATGAGCGGAAGTGAAGAAGGCCGCGGCAATGTCTTCCTCGGACTGGCCCTTGTCGCGCAGCGCCTGGAACGCCCGGAACTGATCGAGCGGGTGGAGCGGAGCACGCTGAAGGTTCTCTGCCAGGGAGTCGTCTTCGGCCAGAATCGGCGTCGCGGGATCGCGCACCACGCACGGCACTGCGGCTGTCTTGGCGAGGCGCTTCTGCTTCACCAGACGCTCGAGCGCCCGGTAGCGACGCCCACCGGCCGGGATCTCGTACAGGCCGGTCTCTGCGCCATCGGCATCGATGATAGGACGGACGTTGAGGCTCTGCAGGAGACCGCGGCGCGCGATGTCCTCGGCGAGTTCCTCGATAGACACACCGGCTTTGATGCGCCTGACGTTCGCCTGCGAGAGCGAGAGCTTGTTGAAGGGGATGTCGCGCGATGGCGAGAGGATGATCTTCTGAATGGCAGTGGCCATGACAGGTCTCCGCGACGGGCGGCCGGGAGCCTCTCTCCCGACCTCCAACCCGTCACGAAAATCGGCGCAGCCCTCTTCCTCTCATCGCTTCCGGATAGCCGGAACGCCGTAGAGCCGGAAAGACGGGACTGCGCCGATGCTTGGAGCGTATGCGAGTGGGTCATGCCGCCTGGCGTGCGGCCTCGGGGGTGGTGGCAATTGCCTGACCCGGTTCTCCGGCGTTTGGGGCGAAGGCCAGCAACCAGTCCGCTGCCTTGCTTGCCTGACTGGCTGCACGGACGATGGCGCGATTGTCCTCGCGCATGACCTCGGCCCAGGATCCGATGTAGTCGGCGTGGCGGACGGTCGGGGCGATGCCGAGGGCGGTGCAGCAGAAGGCCGAGGCGATCTCGGCAACCAGTTCCTCGAACGCGTATTTCTTGGAGCCGAACGATCCTGTGAGATCGCGTCCCAGCCGATGGGCCGCGCCGCTGGCATGGGCGCATTCATGTAGCGCCGTGCGATGCCAGTTGATGGGCTCGAAGAAGGCTTGGGGCGGCGGCACCATCACATAGTCAGGTGCCGGCGCGTAGTAGGCCCGGTCGCCGCCGATGCGAAAGTCGATCCCGCTGGCCCGGATCAGCGCGTCGACCGTGGGCTCGATCAGCCCAAGTTCGGGCGCCGGCACGGCGGCAACGAGGTCCTCAGGCAGGCCGGCACACTGAGCGACGTTGAAGACCGTGAAGCGCTTCAGGAACGGGATCGCCTGTGCCTCGTCGCCGGTCTCTCGCGCACGACGGCGTTCATCGTCCGGCACGAAGCGGTCGGCATAGACGACGGTGGTGCCGCGCTCGCCCTTGCGGACATTGCCGCCAAGCGACAGGGCCTGGCGGAAGGTCAGCCAGCCTTGGCTCGGGAAGCCGTGCGAGATCACCGCGCCCCAGAGGATCAGCACATTGATCCCCGAGTAGCCGCGCCCGGTTGCGGCGTTGGTCGGCATGGCGAGCGGCGCCTTGGCCGCGGCCGTCCCCCAGGGCTGGACCCAGGGCAACCGTCCGGCCTCCAGTTCGGCCAGGATCTTGCCGGTGATTTCGTCATACAGGCTCGTCCGGTCGGCGCTCGGCCGGCTGCGTGGATCACGTTTCGACATCGCGGGTCTCCGCGACGGGCGCCGGAAGCCTCTCTCCCAGCCTTCAACCCGTCACGGCACAGCCAGCCTGCACTCTCACTCTCGGGGTCGTTGCGGGGAGCTTTCCGCAGAAGGGGTCGGCTGAGAAATAGCTCAGCAGCAGGGGAAGGCTTTTCCCTCGGTTCCCATATCACGCCGCTGACGAAACCAATCGGCGGGGTGTTGACTACAAATCTGCCGACCCTTCGGATGGCCTCAGGATCACCGGTCTTGAAGAAAATGTGGTTTCCGAAGCGCCGACCCAATGACGCGAGAGGGGCTTCAGACGTGCATCACCGCGTTCATGAAGCAGCTAAGGCGGCATGGCGCGGAAATCGGTGGATAATGTGTGATTGTCGACAGCCGCTTCTGCTCGGCTATCTTCCTGACTTATCAGAAAGCTCGGGCTCGAGGCGGATTTGCAAGTCGCTGAGCAGACTGGCTTCCATGCCCTCGCCCGCCAGATTTTGCAGGTAGTCAAGTAGATCATCCTGGCGTGGCTGTCCGAATGCCAGACGATAAACGGTGAGACTGCGTTTCAGCCAGGCTAGACGCGAAACCTCCCGACTGAACGGCAACATCGGCACTCGCCGTTCGATCCGCACGGAACCTTCGTAGATCCAGTATGGGATGATATCGCTGTCGATCGGCGCTTCAGATCGCGCGCGTTCAAACATCAGCTTCCACGGATCGTCAGGAGCTTTCCCACTTCCCCGGACCACAGCAGCTTGGCGCTCGGCGAGGTTGAGGCGCACCGCGTGGCCTTTGAAGCGGTGTACGCGGCCTTCGCGCTGTTCGAGGTCCACCGGGTTGCCCGGCAGGTTCCAGTGATAGACGCGATAGCAGTAGGGATGGAAATCCAGCCCTTCCTGGCCGACCGACGTGGTGGCGAGAACAAACGGCCGGAACGGTGAGTTGAACGCATCGCGCACGCCTCCGAGCCGCGCGACGGCGCCGTCTTCGTCCTTGTAGTCGGCGAGCCGCATCGCGAAGCGTCCGCGCATCTGGAATTTGCTGATGGCGAGGGCCTCTCCATCGACATGCACGTCATCGACGTCGATCTGTGACGGGCGGATTGCCAGGGCCTGGGCCATGGCGCGAGCGACACCGATTGCGCGCTCATCGGCCGGACGGGCGCCAAGACCTTCGGCGTCGACGAGGTAGTGGGCGTATTCGTCAAGGACGGCCTGAAGATTGTGCTGGGCGCAATAGACCAGCACGCGGCGCCAGTAGTGATCGTCGGTATCCCGCCGCAGCAGGGCGACCGCGTCGTGCTGATTGAACAGCGTGCGGAACGACCAGGCGACTTCGGCGGCGGCGCTGAGCATGCGCGGGTCGTCCCAAGCCAACTCGGGAGCGATCCGTTTGAGAGCGCGAAGCGCGCATATGGCCGGACTGCCGAGCGCGACGTCAACCAGCAGATCCGATAGATCAGCGGACGTAGCGCCAATGTCGCGCGTCTTCACCGCTGTGGCCAGTTCGGCGACATGATCGTGGAAGGCGTCTTCGCGCGCCAGCGCGCGCATGCCGTGGGGCATCTCCAGCCACGCGCGGGACCGCACGCCCAGCAGGTCATCGATCACGGCAGGGGCGGCCCACTCGGCGCTGTTCGCGTCTTGATGCGATACCGCTCCCTCCTGCAAAGCACCGATGGCTGGCTTGAGGCGGTCGCCGACAGCGGCGCGCATTCCCTCCAGCGACAAGGCGGTCTCGGTTTCGCTGAACACTGCCAGCGGATCGGCCAGTTCGGCCAGAGATGGCGAAGGATAGATCAGCAGCAGCGCGCGCAGACCCGCGAGCCGACCGTGATCCTGCCGAAACTGCAAGGGGCGCAGGCGATGCTGCTCGAAATAGCGTCGGCCGGATTCGCCGACACCCATTCGCCGTTCGGCTTCGTAGGACAGGAGGGCTGCGACCGCGTCGGGCACCATGGACCAGGACGAAAATATCAGCGCCTTGGTCAGCGGCGCCCCGGATCTCGGGTCGCCGTAGTAGGGCATAGCGGCAGGCAGCCAGAGATTTTGTTCGAGGTGCAGGCCGAAGATGTCGTCCATGATCGCGCGCATACGGCCATTGGCAGGGTCCAGCGGCGCGTAGGCGTCGATGGCGTCGTGATCGAGCATGGCCGGTCGAGCCGCCTGGATTGCGGTGCGGAGCGCGGCCGAAGGAGCGTTGGCCTGGTCTTCCAGCAGCCGTTTCAGGCTGTAGTGGCGCATGAAGTTGAGCAGGTAGGGCGAGGATTTCCAGTATTCGATGATCTCGGGGGCATCGAGCGTGCGCGCCACCTGGGAAACGGCCGATGCCTGCGCGAGGTCGGCGGGCGCGACCGAGACTGTGACGGCGGGCTCGCTCATCATGGAGTCGCGCTCGACCGTGGACGCGACCCGTTCGGTTCGCGCGATCACCCGGCGCAGGCGCCGTTCGATGGTCTGGCGGGTCTCGACCGCTGAGGCGTGTGACTGCGGCAGGGCATGCAGGAGACCACGGAAGGCGCGCATTTCTCGCGCCAGCGTGGCCGTAACCTCCGGCCCCTTTTCCCGGCCGTAGAGGAAACTCAGTGTCTCCAGGAAGTCCTGATAGTGATCGCCTTCGTCTGGCTCGTCGCCGGCGAGCGTGAGCATCCGATAGGGCGTGGCGGAGAGAAGCAGGGTGCGGGCGGCGTGCCCGTCGCCTCCTGAATAGTCGAACAGTTCGCGCGCGAGGATTGCCGCGTCGCTGTCGCCGTGCAGCAGATCCCGAAACCGCTGGAACTCGTCCATGATGATGAGGTCGGGTTGCAGCGCGTCCACGCAGGCATGGGACAGTTTGGCGCGGAGTCGGGCGACCAGGCTGTTGCGGGGCTGTGTCATCTCCGGGGGATAGGCGTCCCGGCGGCGCGGGAAGAGTTCGCAAACCCGTTCGAGTTCCTCGAAGAGGTCGCGATCCGCCTGCACGTCGCGGCGGAAGCGCTCGATGATACGCTTGTCGACGCCTTCGAGGGTGAGATTGTCCACGGCGCGGTTCCAGCCGTCGATGCCGGCTGTGACCTGCAACAGGTTGTGCAGGCCCCGCGGGCGCGTCACGAGATCGCGCAGGAGATGGCACAGCAGAGCGCGTTCCTGGGTCACGCCCGTCGCGGAGCGCAGATCGAAGGTCGTGCCCGGCGTCAGGCTGATGAAGTTCACCTTGTTGGCGTCGAGGCCCACCTGGTCGCGCAGTTGCAGGGGAACGAGGGTCATGCGGGTTGGCAAGGCCAGCTCGCGCCGCCCAAGGACGTTCAAGCGGTTGAGGTTCTGGGCGGCGATCGCCTGGTTCGAGCAGATGTAGAGGATGTCGATCCGTTTGGTGGTGTCCCACAGGTGCTCGATCATGCGGGCGATGACCCCGCGCGCCACCATCGTTTTACCAAGGCCGACTTCGTCGGCGACCAGGAACTGGCGGACTGGATCGTCCTGGCCATAGAGCCGATCGAAGACATAATCGACGGTGCGCCGCTGAAATGCCTTGAGAGGAGCGAGCGCCGCATCGGCGCGGAACCGTTTATTCGGCATGCGCGGCATCCTGGGTGGCGAGCGCAATTCGGAAGGTGTTCCAGAGCGCGCGGAACTCAGCCGGAATCAGATCGGTATCGACGCCGTCGCCGGCTTCTAGGCGCGCGATCAGCCGTTCGATGGCGCGGAGCTGGTCGCCGCCCCGGCAGAAGGCCCGAACCATCTCCTCGAGGATCGGCGCGTCATCGCTTGCCACGCGCCAGGCGCCCTGACCCGCACCGTCCTGCGCTGCAAGGGCCGCTGCGAAGGGATCGCCCAATTCGGAGAGGAGCAGACGGAGATAGCGGAAGAAGGCGTCCTTGCTGTCGATCACCCAGCGCAGGATGGCTGCGTGACGCTCGGCCGGCAGTCCCTCCATCATGAGCCCGGTGCTGAACAGGATCGAGACGTCTTCCGTCTCGTCCGTCAGGTGACAAGCGAGGAAGCGCGTGAGGTCGACCAAGGGCATTGCGCCAAGGTCGGCGGGTTGTCCCTGCCGAAGCGGCTCCAGCACATCGCGTGCATGCCCTTCGCCCCGCGTGATCGGCCAAACACGCAAGACGCCGACCCCGGCAAGCGGAAGCGGTTCGGACGGGACCAGCCAGACCTGCCAGACTGGCGAGCCATCGGCGGCGGGCTCGCCACGCTCGCAACAGAGCTTGAGGCCGCTGCGGCAAATCTCGCGCCGGGCCTGGTCCAAACGCGCCTCGGCGGCTCGTTGTGCGGCATCGGCGGCGCTCGTCTCGTCGCGGACGAACGGCCGCGTCAGCCGGCCGAATCCTTTGTCGCCAAGGATTTCCTCGACGCTTCCGACCTGCGACCGCTTGCCGGTCAGGGTCGTGAAGATCTCGACATTGCTGCCGGTCAGCAGCGCCGGCCGGGTGGCGTTTCCTGAGCCGACGGTGATCGCGGTGTCCCAGCCGCGCTCGGCGATGAACGCCTTGGCGTGGAGCCCTTGCAGGGCCGTCGCGTCCTCCTCTTCGCCATCTTCCGTGGCAGCCATCTCGTCGAGCACGGCCACGCGGGCAAAGCCATCCAACGTGACGCCGGGCACCTGAGCGAGTTCGTCGGATCGCCCGATGAAAATGGGCTTTTCGGCGCTGGCTAGGCCAGCGAGCATCGACAGGGTCTGATCGTCGCAGAACGGTGACACCACGCCCAGCCGAGCGCAGGGTTCCGGGCGCCATGGCTTGCCGCCGAGGCCGTTGACCGCGAAGGAGACACTCTGGAACGGCTCGGGTAGACTCCATTCGGCGCGCCGCATGTCTTCGGCCAGTTCATCGACGAGAGTCTTCGTTCCGTCGGGAGCACCGGCGGTCGCGAGGTTCGGGAGCTGGCGAAGGAAGTCGGCGACCGGGCGGTTGACGGCTTTGGGCTGCTTGGTGATCACGCCGTCGAGGGTGGCGGCAATATCCCAGGAGCGGTCGCGCGTCAGGTTTCGGGAGAGGATGAGCAGGCGCAGGCGCGCCGGGTCTTCGGGCCGAAGCGGCGTGAAGCGTAGCGCCCACATCTTGGGATGGAAGGCCCCGCCTTGAGGGGCGGCGACCTCGACGATGATGCGTTCGAGCAAAGAGCAAAGGCGAGAATGCGGCCGGGCGCTCGCCTGGATATGGCCGGCGTCGGTAAAGACGACGAGGCGGCCGGCGATGCGCTCGGCCCCTTCCAGCAGCGCCAGAGGGTGAGAGAGAATGTCGTCGCGGTTCTCGGCGGCGAAGAGCGCCAGACTGACCGGCACGGCGAGCGTGGTCTCGAAGTCGAGCGAGAAGGTCGTAGCGACCGCCGCGTCGAAGACGTAGCCCGCCGGTGGCTGAAGATTGGCACCGTAGAGCGTTCGCTGTTCGGGATCGAGGCTGCGCCTATTCAGCATGGGCGAGGTCCCGCAGGTGGGATTTGGCTTGCGCCCAGCGGAAGCTGAGGCGGTCGGCGCCCGATGCGCCGGTCCAGCGGTCGCGGACAGCGTGATTGGCGTAGCGGGACTGGCTGGTCTTGAGCCGGCGTTCTCGCTCCTCGACGAGATGCCGCGCCGTGGGTGCTGATAGCACCTGCTCCGTCCCGGCAAGAACCAGCTCACGCCACTCGGTCACGAAGCGCTTGGCGGCCGGTCGGACGGCGTGCGCCGGGTGCTCCACGACGCTCCAGAAATCATCGAGCGACCACGCGCGGACGGCGCTAGCATCGAGTTCGTCGCTCCAGGCGTCAAGCCGACCGCGATAGTTGTCGATCCAGTCGTCGCGCTGGCGCAGTTCACTGAGCGCGAGGTTGTAGAGCAACGCTGCGCCGTGCATCACATGGGAGAAGATTTCCCCATGCTGGACTAGGCGGCGCGCGGCAGGTGGAAACGCCGACAGATGGGGATGCGTCCAGATATAGTCGCAGTCCGCGTCGCTTCCTTCGCGCGCGAGCATCGTGAGTAGCGCGGTGGGCTGGCTGGCGACCAGGCGATCGATCAGGAATTGCGCCTCGTCCGTGGTCAGGCGGAAGATGGCGCGTTCGAGCAGGTCGCCGGGCATCTGCGGCAAGGCCGGATTCCAGACGGCGGGCGCCTGCGCGCCGGCCAGGGCGTCTTCGCCGCCGGATGCGCCGCGCGAACGGCCACGGCCCCGTAAGGTGACGAACAAGCTGTCGAGCGAGCCGGGAAAGACCCGGATGCCCCACGCGCCGAGCCCGGCCCAATAGACGGAACTCGGCAGCCGCTGGAGCCGCGGTCCCGCATCGCGGCCGATAATGCCGTTGGACTCGCCGCCGGCTTTCAAGGCGTCGGCAAGCCGGATTTCGGTGTCGCGCGCCTCGGCGCGGAGCTGCGCTTCGGGGACTTCGCGTTTCTCCAGCGCCCGATAGAGCCAGGGGATGAACAGCATGTATCGCAGGCGCGTCTGGATCGTGCTCGTACCCGGAAAGAGGTGATCGGCGATGGAATCGCGGATCGCCCCCAGCCCCAGCTCGTCGCGGGTCTCGCGCTCCTGAAAGAGCGCCATGATGCGTTGCGCACGCTGCCGCTCAGCTTCATCGAAATCGATCCAGGCAAGAGATGACATGGGCTCAGGCTGCCTCGCTCTCGGTCGGCTTCGTCGGCAGGACGGGAATGACGGAACCGGAGGTCATCAGCACGATCAGTCCGCGCTCGGCGCCGGTCATGTCGAGATAGGCTCGCACCTGCGCGCGATAGTGATCGAGTGTCCCCGGCGCCGGCGTCACATCGCTCTTCCAGTCAACAACGACGGCGGGGCGGCCCTCGGTCGTAAGGGTCAGGGCGTCGGCGATCCCGGCCTTTGCGGTTTCCACGCCGTCGGCTGCCTGCGCAGAATAAACGGGAAATTCCGCCAGCAGACCCGGTCGCAGGGCCGCGATGTCGGGCAGGGCCAGCGTCCGCACGACACATTCAGCTAGTTCATCAGCCGACAGTCCCGTCGCCGGGTCGGCGACCGGAGACTGACCGAGAGCACGGATAAGGTCGGCTGCTCGCTCGATTAGGGCAGCCTCCGTCTCTGGGGTTTCGCCGGTCAGTACCTCTTCCATGAGCTTATGGAGGATCAGCCCGCGTTCGCGGCCGCCCTGCACGAGAACCGCGGCTTCTAGTTCGGGAGGCTGCTCGTCGGCCGCCCCCGTCCAGAGCGCGGCTTCTTCTTCTCGCAACACGGTCCCGGCGGTGCTTTCATCGCGACTGGGCGCAAGCCAGGTCAACCGCGTCTGCGCGGCCGCGATGGCTTCGGCTTCGGCGGCGAAGCTGGCGCGCGTCTGCATGTTGCCCGCGCCTGCACCTCCGGCCGTGATGCCGGCAGGCAGGTGAGAGACGTCCAGGCCTGGCAGGCCGGCGAGCGACAGATCGACGAGACCGATCCAGGCCGATTTCGACGGCGTGACGTCGAGCCGGGGAAGGACGAGGAGTTCGCGAGCGCGGGTGGCCGCGACATACCAGAGCCGGATGCGTTCGCGGTCCAGCTCCTCCTTTTCCGCCTGACGCGCGGTTTCGTAGCCTTCGGGCGCGACGCCGAGGACCGGGCAATAGAAGGTCTCGCGCTGGCGGTCGATGACGGCGCTGTCGGGCGCCATGACGCTGGTCATGGTGTTGACCGGAATGACGATCGGCCATTCCAGCCCCTTGGCAGCGTGCATGGTGAAGAGCGCCACCGCTTCTTCCTGCGCGTCGGGCCGTCCCTCGACAGCACGGGCCTCGTCAGACCACGCAGCTGCCATCGCCTCGGCAAAGGCGCGCAGGCCGCGCACTGCGTAACCAGTCGACAGGCTGAGATAGAGATCGACATTGGCGAGTGCGCGCTCGGCCTGGCCGCGATGACGTTCAAGGAGGAGCGGACGGACGCGCATCACGTCCACGGCCTGCGAGAGCAGTGCATGCGGCGTCGTGCTGTTGCTGCGCCGGGAGAGCGATTGCAGCCGCTCAATGATCTCGCGCGCGAGCGGGTGGGCGATGACGGCCGGATCGATGCTGAGATCCAGGCGCGGAATCCGATCCGGCTCTTCCTCCGAACGTGGAAGCGCCCAGATGATATCCAGCAATTCTTCTTCAGTAAGGCCGACCAGAGGCCCGCGCAGCAGCGCGCCGAGCGCCAGCGTGTCACGGCGATCAGCCAGAACACGGGTCAACGCGATCAGATCCTGGATCTCCTGGCGGCGGAACAGCCCCTTGCCGGCCTGCGTTGCCACGGGGATACCGCGACGCTCCAATGCCTCCTCGTAGCGCCACAGCTCTGCACCGGTCGGCGCCAGCAAGGCAATGTCGCCCGGTTGGCAGGGACGCTCCATGCCGCTGCGACGGTCAATGATGGGGTGGCTTTCGATCAGCCGGGCGCACAGCTCGGCGATGGCATCGGCCTCGGCATCGCGCTGCTGTTCGGCGCTGGCCTTGCCGTTTTCGTCAGCCACGGCGATGTCGAGGGCCGCCACGCACAGGCCGTCGCGATCGTCATGGAACGGGTCGAGAGCGGTGAAACCCGGCTGTCCATCGTCGGAGAGCACGGCTTCGAAGCGCTCGTTGACGAAGGTAAGGATAGAGGCGCAGGAACGGAAGTTGGTAGAGATCGACAGGAGGCTGCCGGGGTCCTGGGCGCGGAATGCGTCGCGCGCCTGCACATAGGCGCCGACATCGGCGCCCCGGAAGCGATAGATCGCCTGCTTGGGGTCGCCCACCAGGAAGAGCGCGCCCGGCCGGATGGTGAAGCGGGTCCAGTCGTCATCGCCATCTGCCGGTTCGCCGCACAGCCGCCAGAAGATTTCGGTTTGCAGGGGATCGGTGTCCTGGAATTCGTCGACGAGGACATGGGCAAAACGCTGTCCCAGTGCCCGGCGCACGGCATCATGGTCGCGCAGCAAGTCGCGCGCGGCAAAAATCAGGTCGTCAAAATCGAGCTGGGCGCTGGCGCGCTTGTGGTCGCGATAGCGTTGCAGGATCGGGCGCGCTTCATCGATCAGCGCCGCCAGAGCGTGGCCGGCGGCGGACTGCACCAACGCGACCCAAGCATCGCAGCAGGCGGTGTAGTGGGTCTCGGCACCGTCGTTCAGCCGGTCGCCATCGGCCTTGGAGAGACCGGCCTGCTTGGCGGCAGCGGCCCATTTGCCCTTCTTGCGATAGGAGGCAAAGGCCCCGGCCTTGGTGCAAAGGTCCGGATGTGGCCGCAAGGTCAGGAGGTGGACGAGGCGCGCAGGCGTTGCGGGATCGGGACCGTTGGCCAAGGCGGTCGCCATCTCGGCCAGCCGCTCGACGATCGTCACCGTTTCCGGCTCGGCCGTCGCCAAACCATCCATGAAGCCTTCGAAATCCGCAGCGGCCTGCCGGAACGCCGTCAGGTGGCCCTCAATCGGGGAAACAGTCGGAGCCGAGAGCGTTGGGCGGCGGCGCAGATTTTCGGCGATCTTATGGATGAGCGCCACGGTTTCGCCGGGGCTGTGCAGCACCATCTCGGCCAGGATGCCTTCCTGGCCGCCGGACAGGCGTTCGCGCAGCCAGCCATCGACAATCTCTAGGAAGGTAAGATCGGCCTGGTTGCGATCCATGACCCCTGCGCCGGGATCAATGTTGGCCTCCGCCGGATAGGGCTTGATGAGGCGCTGGCAGAAGCCATGGATTGTCGAGCAGGTGATTTCGTCGATCGCCGCGCTGGCGGCGGCTAGATTGCTTCGATGGGCCTGGGTCAGCCCATTGGGGAACGCCACGCGCAGATCGGTCGCGATCGCGCCGGCCGAGAGGTCGGCGACGAACTCGCGGACGCGCGACAGCAGCTCGCTCGCAGCGAGTTCGGTGAAGGTGACGGCGGCGATGGAACGCGGCGCGACGCCTTCGGCCAGCATCGCGGCGATGCGGCCGGCCATGACGGCGGTCTTGCCCGAACCCGCGCCGGCCTCGACCAGTATCGAGCGATCATGCAGGCTGATCGCATCGCGGCGCGCGCCGTCGTCCTTCAGCACTTTGGACACGCTGCTCATCATTCCGCCTCCCAGACCCGAGCGACTTCGCCAAGCCGCTCCGTGGCTGCCGTCATTTTGCGTTTGCAATAGGTGGCGCTGGCGTTGGCCGGCAGGGCGAAGGCGAGGTCGTCATAGTCGCCGCCGGTGTCCGGGCCAGGCAGGGCCGCGCCTCTGGCGAGACTCGACCGTGCCGCGCGCAGATAGCCTTTGATCTCCGCCAGAACGGCTTCGGGATCGTCGAGCTGAAGATCCACCGGCTCGCGGGGGTAGAGCAGCGAGGCGCTGATGGCGACATCCTCGCCGAGCAGCGCCTTTACCGCGAAGGCATACAGACAGCGCTGAAGCTCGCGTCCGCCATTGAGGCGGATGTCGCCGCGTGGCGGCCGCCCGGTCTTGTAGTCCCGCACAAGCGCGCGCTTGCCGTCGCCTGAGATGTCGAGCCGGTCGATGTAGCCAGCGATCTTGAAGCCCGTGTCCGGGATCGTGACCGGCGCGCTTGTATCCCAAGGCGTTTTTGCGTCGGATTTTGGCTCCGAGCCGCCGAAGGGAACCTCTCCGTAGGAGCGTGCGCCCGGCAGGACTTCATCACCATATGACAAGGCGCGGCCCGCCATAACGCGAGCGTCGTCGAGCGTGCGGCTCCAGATGACGGCCGGCGGAACCGGTCGCTCGCTTTCCCAATCGGCGGCGACGGCTTGCGCGGCCCGCGCCACCGCGACCTCGATGGTCTCGGCGTCGGCGGAGGCGAGACCGTCTCCGGTTTCGAGGTCGCGCAAGGCGCGGTCGAGAACCAAATGAACGAGATCGCCGATCCCGAGCGCGTCGAGCACGAGCGGTTCGGCGCTGCTCTGCGGTTCGCGCCATCCGAATGCATAGACCCACACGAAACTCAGCGGATTGCGTAGCAGGCGGCGCAGCGAGCTGGCCGACTGGGTGCGGCCGAGGATGGCGAGAACGAGCGGATGATCTGCCCGCACCAGCCCGTCATGGGGAGTAATCTCGGCTCGCAGCCAGTCGCGCCAGCAGCCCTGCGCACCGACCGCTTGCGGATCGGCTGCGAACTCCTGGGGCCGGGCCATGAGGCGGTCTGTTTCGCTAAAGGCGTGCGCCGGCGTCGCGTTGCGGCGCAGATAGGTTTCGTCGCCACGCCCGGCGAGCAGAGGGCTGCGACCCAGGAGACGCCCGTCGCTGTCGCGCCGGGCGCGCGACAGAACGACGGTGTCGGCCGTTGTGGCGAGGATCGTCTCGAAGTCGCGGCGGTCGGCGAGGTTGACCGGCAGCGGGTCGAGCACCGGAGTCGGGATGATGTGGTCCGGGATCAGCCGGTCTTCGGCGATCCCCCGCGGCCAGCGCGAGGAATTAAGCCCGAGGAGCCGCACGAAGCGGCGGGGCGACGCCGCGAGCGCGCTGGCGGGCATCCAGGCAACGCAGACACATGCTTCCAGTCCGTCGTCCTGCTTCAGGGTTTCCAGCGTGGCGTCGATCGAAGCGGCGGGGCCACCGAGCAGAGCCTTGCGCCAGATCGCGAGCGCGCGGCCCGTAAGGAAGGCTTCTCCGATCTCGCTGGCGGCCTCCGATCCTTTCACAAGGGTCTCGACCGCCGTGCGCAGCGCCGGAACATGGTCGGCGCCGTCGGGCCAGTCTTCCGGCGTCAGCCGGGCCAGCAGCTGGTTCCAGGCGCTCGGCGTCGAGAGCGGCGCATCTGTCGGCAGCACCCGCAGCCAGCCTTCGGGCAGGGTCTCGAACGGCCCGCTGTCCCGGCAGAGCGCCGCGAGGCGGCGCAGCCGCGACTGCGACAGACCGCGAACCACGATGTCAGCCAACGCCGCAGCCGCCTGACCCTCGCGGGTGGCGACGGTGCGGATGCCATGGACGAAGTGAAAGTCGATGTTGGCGTCGGCGCGCAGGGCCAGGAAATAATCATCATAGTCGGCGGGCGAGGCGGTTGCGATGGCGATCTCCGAAGCCGGGACGCCCGACGCGAGCAGGCTGCGCGCCCAGCGCATCGCCTCAATGGCCTCGTGATAGGCCGTCGCTGCGCTGGCGGCACTGATTCCCGGCGCATGCGCCGGTGCGCGCGCGACTGTGACTCCGGTGCCCTCCAGCCATGCGGGAACGCTCCTCGGGCCGGCCGTCCATCGCACGGGGATATGGGCGGTGAGTGCCTGGAGCAGCGGCCGCCAACAGGGCGAGAGTTCGGTAAGGCCGACGATCTCCAACGGGCCTAGGACTGCCGGGGCATGACCGATACGGGCGGTTGCGGCGGTAGCGATGTCGAGAGGCCGCATCATGCCGGGCGGAAGCTGGTCGAGGACGGCCGCTTCCAGGCGCGCGATGGCGGCGAGACGCGGATGATCGGCCGCGCATGCGGCAAGATCGATGCCCGCGCGCCAGGCTTTGTGGAGCGTGTCGGCCGCCGCGTCGATCATGCCGGGCAGAGCCTTGATGCTCTCCAGCTCACCTATCGGCGTGGCAGGCAAGGCCGCCTGGATGGCCGCACGCAGGCTCTCGTCGTCGATAGGACGAGCGAAGCCTCCAGCTAGCCGGACAGCGGCCTGTTCAAACGACATGATCTGGAGGCCGTGACGACGATCCCGGCCAGCCGCCAGCCGGTGCTCCCGCATGGCGAGACGGCCGTGAACGACCAGGGTAGAACGATTTGCGACTGCCATGACCGCTCTCCTCCCAGAGATCACTTACGGTTCGAGCGCTGCGTCAGCGCCGAGGCTGCGGCAGTCTTGGCGGCCTTGCTGCTCTTCGGGTCGCGCAGAACTTTCGCTGCTGCGCTGGCCGCCCGCTTGCCGGTGACCTCGCCATTGGATCTGCGTTTTGGCATCGCTTGCTCCCGAAATTTGGGCCTCATTGACCATTGACCAGCCGCCCTGATGGGACTAATAATTACACGCATCAGGCGCCAGTGTCCATATAGTTTTGATGCCCATGTTCGGGCGGAGATGGAATGCGATGAAAGTGACCGCAGCGGCGTTGAAGTGGGGGGTGGAGCGCCGTCTCGAGTTCGTCGAGTTCCGGTTGTTCTGGGAAGGGTCGATCAATCGTGCCGACCTCGTGGAATTTTTTGGCGTGTCAGTGCCCCAGGCGTCGAAGGACCTGGCCCTCTATCAAGAGCGCGCGCCGGGAAACATGGACTACGATACGCGGGAGAAGCGTTATGTAGCGGCAGACAAGTTCGTCCTGCGTTTTCTTGAACCCGATCCGTATGTCTATCTTGCGCAGCTTCGGTCAGTCGCCGAAGGCGCGGTGCCGACCCACGATTCTTGGATCTCCACGCTGCCGAATGCGGATGTGGCGCTGACCCCAAAACGGGACATCGACATCCAGGTCTTGCGCCTTGTGCTCGACGCAGTGCGCGAGAGCGGATCGGTGGAAATCTTCTATCAGTCGATGAACAAGGTTCGGCCAGATCCCATCTGGCGTCGAATTACACCGCATGCCTTCGGTTTTGACGGCTTCCGATGGCACGTGCGCGCCTATTGCCACCTCGAGAACAGGTTCAAGGACTTCCTGCTCCCACGGATCCTCGAGGTGCGGGGTAAGGGCAAGCCCGGGGCGACCGGCGAGCAAGATTGGCTCTGGAACAACTTCTTCGATGTAGTCATTGGACCCCATCCGGATTTAACGGAAAGTCAGAAGAAGGTGGTCGCCAAGGATTATGGGCTGGACCAGGGCAATGGTGTGCTGTCCGTTCGGTATGCGATGCTTTTCTATGTTCTGAAGCGACTTGGCCTGCTCGGCGATGCGGCCAAGCAGAGTGCTCGCACACAGCATATTGTCGCGCTAAACCGCAAGGAAACCGAGGCTGCGCTGAACAAGGCGGAGCTTCTGATATGACGATATTGTGGGGGAGCGCCGGCTGATGACCGCCAAGCTCGAAAGCATCAAGAACGGCGCCTCCGTCCGCGGCATCGCGTCTGCGCAGCCCGTGCAGATCGTGTCCGTGGACTGGATCGGAGATCAGGCGATCAATGTCGTCTACCGCGACCACAACGGCTCGGTCGCGGAGTCTGTTCTCTACAGGGACGACGAGCATCGTCTCGAGGTCGAGCAGGACGGGCGGCCCTGGTCGTTCGACGCGGATGGTGCGTTGCTTCGATTGGTGACCGAAGCCAACCGCATCAAGCTTGCCCATTTTTTCGATCCTTATCTGGCCATCCACACCAGCCTCGTCGATCCGCTGCCTCATCAGATTTCGGCAGTCTATGGCGAGATGCTTCCGCGGCAGCCGTTGCGATTTCTGCTCGCAGATGATCCCGGCGCCGGCAAGACGATCATGGCGGGCTTGCTGATCAAGGAACTCATCGCGCGGAGCGACCTCGAGCGTTGCCTCGTGGTCGCCCCCGGCAGCCTGGTCGAACAGTGGCAAGATGAACTGGGTCAGAAGTTCAATCTCGAGTTCGACATTCTGACGCGGGACATGATCGAGACGTCTCGCTCGGGGAACCCGTTCAACGACCGGGATCGACTTATCGTTCGCCTCGACGTTCTGGCCCGCAACGAAGACCTGCAAGAAAAGCTCATGAGCGCCCGCGAGTGGGACCTCGTCATCTGCGACGAAGCCCACCGGATGTCGGCAACCTATTTCGGTGGCGAGGTCAAATACACGCGGCGATATCAGGTTGGTCAGAAGCTCGGCCAGGTCTGCCGGCATCTGCTGCTCATGTCGGCGACGCCGCATAACGGCAAGGAAGAGGACTTTCAGCTCTTCATGGCGCTGCTCGACGGCGACCGGTTCGAGGGGCGTTTCCGTGATGGCGTCCATTATGCCGATACGGAAGACATGATGCGGCGCCTGACGAAGGAAGAGCTGCTGAGGTTCGACGGTCGGCCGCTCTTTCCCGAGCGCCGAGCCCGCACGGTCAAGTACCAACTCTCGGAAGGCGAGGCTGCGCTCTACGCCGCCGTGACCGAATATGTGCGAACCGAGATGAACCGGGTTCAGCGGTTTGCTGAGGGAGATGGCAAGAAGCGCAATAATGTCGGATTCGCCCTGCAGATCCTGCAGCGTCGCCTCGCTTCCTCACCGGCTGCCATCTATCAGTCGCTGAAGCGTCGCCGCGAACGGCTCGAGACCGAGCTGGGCGAAGCGAGGCTCGCGGCCAAGGGACGGCGTGCCGGTATCGGCGAGCCGTCGGTGAGCTCCGATGTTCTCGGCAACATCGACGAGTACGGACAGGACGAAATCGATGAGCTCGAAGAGCTGATTTCGACTGGCGCGACGACGGCGGAGACCGTCGAGCAGCTGGCTCTCGAAGTCGACACGCTCAAGGGGCTGGAGTCGATGGCGCTCGGCGTCCTTCGCTCCGGTGTCGATACGAAGTGGACCCAGCTGAACCGCATTCTCGACGACGATCTCATGATCGACGCCGCCGGAAATCGCCGGAAGCTGATCATCTTCACCGAGCCCAAGGACACGCTTCATTACCTGCTCGACAAAGTGCGCGCGCGCCTTGGGAGCCCTGAAGCCGTGGACGTCATCCATGGTGGTGTGTCGCGCGAGGAGCGGAGGAAAGTGATCGAGCGCTTCATGCAGGACAAGGACTTGCTTGTGCTCATCGCCAACGATGCGGCGGGCGAAGGCGTGAACCTCCAGCGCGGCCACTTGATGGTCAACTACGACCTTCCATGGAACCCCAACAAGATCGAGCAGCGCTTCGGCCGCATCCATCGAATCGGGCAGACCGAAGTTTGCCACCTCTGGAATCTTGTGGCGGCCGACACGCGTGAGGGCGAGGTCTACGGGCGTCTGCTCGAAAAGCTTGAGGCGGCGCGGGAGGCTCTGGGTGGGCGCGTCTATGATGTGCTCGGTGAGCTCTTCGAAGGGACTGCGCTGAAAGACCTTCTTTTCCAGGCCATCCAGTATGGCGAACAGGAGGAGGTGAGGGCCCGCTTGTTCCGCCAAGTCGA
The DNA here is from genome assembly GCF_030015065.1 of Xanthobacter autotrophicus. Classification (GTDB taxonomy): domain Bacteria; phylum Pseudomonadota; class Alphaproteobacteria; order Rhizobiales; family Xanthobacteraceae; genus Xanthobacter; species Xanthobacter autotrophicus_D. Next base: position 63,916 of record NZ_JAIVFN010000004.1, read on the forward strand.
TGGCGCAGTCGACCAGACGCACCTGCTGGAACTTCTGCGTCGACGCGCGCTCACAAACGACACCATGCCCCAGGCCAAGGTCGAAGAGCTGCGGCTCGAGATGGAGCGCGCCGAAGCGTTGCGCCTGCAGCCGCACCACATTCAGAGCTTCTTTGTCGAGGCATTCCAGCATCTGGGCGGCCGTTTGAAGCGCCGTGAAGAGGGCCGCTGGGAAATCACGCACGTTCCAGTGCGGATCAGGGAGCGCGATCGCCAAATCGGCACGGGCGCGCCTATCCAGAAGCAGTACGAGCGGGTCTGCTTCGAGAAGAGCAAGATCAATCAACAGCCGGTCGCTGCGTTCATCTGCCCGGGACATCCGCTGCTGGAGGCTGTGATCAGCCTCATCCGGGAGCAGTACGAGCAGATCATGCGCCAGGGCGCGATACTGGTGGACGAAACCGATACTGGCGACGCGCTGTCCGCTGTCTTCCTGCTGGAGCACACGGTCCAGGACGCCCGCACGACGAGCGGCGGCAAGCCGCATGTCATTTCTCAGCGCTTGCAGTTTGCCGCGATCGACAAGGCCGGGAGTGCCAGCAACGCTGGTATCGCGCCTCATCTCAATCTCCGGCCCGCCGCACCAGAAGAAGTCGACCTGATTCGAGACCTGCTTGATGAGGATTGGCTGACCACCGAGCTAGAGAAAACCGCGATCCGCTTTGCCACAGTGGAGCTGGCGCAAGGACACGTCGCCGAAGTCAAGGCGCGGCGCATACCTGAAATCGAGAAGGTCGAGCAGGAGGTACGTGCCCGCCTCAAGAAGGAAATCAACTACTGGGACTCGCGGGCCTTCGAGCTGAAAGAAGAAGAGAAGGCCGGCAAGAAGACGCGGCTCAGCTGGCAGAACGCCCAGCGGCGCGCCGAGGATCTGGCGGAGCGGCAGAAGCGCCGGATGGATCAGCTCGAGCGGGAGCGGTTTATTTCATCGCAGCCGCCGCGGGTGCGCGGCGGCATGGTCGTCATTCCGCGCGGGCTGCTCAAAGCCCGGCAGAACCCTACGGTACCCAATCATTTTGCCGAAGATCCGGCGGCGCGGAAAGAGATCGAGCTCGCGGCCATGCAGGCTGTGATGGCGGCGGAGCGAGCGCTTGGGCACGAACCGCTCGACGTGTCCGCCCAAAAGATTGGCTACGACATCGCCTCCCACAATCCGAAGTCCGGACACCTTCGCTTTATCGAGGTCAAGGGCCGGATCGACGGTGCGGACTCCGTGATGATCACGCGGCAGGAGATCATCACCTCCCTTCATGAGCCGGAAAAGTTCATCCTCGCGGTCGTGGCCGTCAATGGCGGGTTTGCGCACGAGCCGCGATATGTGCGGGGCGCGCTTATTGAACGCGAGCCGTCCTTCCTGGAGACAGCGATCCAGTTTGACCTGCGGCGTCTGCTTGAACGTGCGGTGCCGCCATCATGAGTGCGGACCGCCGATCCGCGCCTGTCGTGGCTGAGCCACCGGCTTTCTTCCATCCGATCAGGGATGGTGCGTCGAAGCGCTGGAATCAGCTTGAGGCCGACCCCGAGCTTGCCGGGCCGTGGCACCAACTGTTCAAGCAGGTGCAGAGCCCGCGCCATATCCTGTCCGAGCTGCTTCAGAATGCCGACGATGCCGGCGCGACCGAGGCGCGCGTCTCGATCGAAGACCAGCGTTTCGTGTTCGAGCACAACGGCGAAGACTTTGTCGAAGCGCACTTCGCCTCTATCTGCCGCTTCGGCTACTCGAACAAACGTGCGCTTCACACCATCGGGTTCCGAGGGATCGGCTTTAAGAGCACGTTCAGCCTGGGCGATCGCGTCGAGCTGTTCACCCCCACATTGTCTGTTGCCTTCGAGCGGAACCGCTTCACCGAGCCGCATTGGATTGACGGCCGCCGCACGACTCAGAGCGTCACGCGCGTCGAAGTGGCTATTGCCAACCCACTTCTCTGCCGCGAGGTCGAGAAGAACCTCGATGACTGGCTGAAGAGCCCGGTTTCGCTGCTGTTCTTCAAGAAAATTCGGCGTCTTCAGATTGGCGATCGGGTGGTCCACTGGCAAAGCCTCGGACCAGGCCCTGTCGCCGAGAGCGAGTGGATGTCGCTGGACGACAAGGGCGATGACGCCTTTCTCCTGGTCCGGTCGGCCGAAGAAGCGTTCCCCGCTGATGCGCTCGACGAGATCCGCAAGGAACGGATGCTCGGTGCCGAGGACGGCGGCGACTTCCCGCCCTGCCGGGTCGAGATCGTCTTGGGCGCAAAGGGCCGGCTTTATGTCGTGCTGCCAACGGGTGTTGAGACGCCGCTCCCGTTCGCCTGCAACGCTCCGTTCATCCAGGATCCCGCCCGCCTTAAAATCAAGGACCCCGAGACCTCGCCGACAAACCGCTGGCTGCTGAAACGTGCCGGCGAACTCGCGGCCAAGGCGATGGTGGAATGGCTCGAACAGACCAAGACCGGTGTTCTGGATCGAGCTGCGGCCTATGGCCTGCTGCCTGACGTTGACCGAGAGGCAAGCACACTTGAGGGCTCTTGCGCGGCCATCGTCGAGCTGGCGTTCGCCGATGCGGTCGAGGACCGGCCGATCCTGCTGACCGATGAGGGCAAGCTGGTTGCCGCCGACGCGGCGATCGTGATCCCGCTGCCGATCTTCGATATCTGGCCGGCGGAGCAGGCGATGGCTCTGTTGGATGAGAAGTCGCGGCCAGCCTTGTGTCGGCATGTCTCGGCCGCCGACCGGACCAAGCTGGTTCACTGGAACCTGGTCGAGGAGTTTTCGAAGAGCGATCTTCTCGCTCGCCTCCGCACAAGCCACCTGCCTCGGCCGTCCACATGGCGGCATCTGCTGAACCTTTGGACTTACATCGCGCCCGAGGTGACGGGATGGCAGAGCCATCAACCGGAGCGACTCCGCATCGTTCCCGTCCAGGGCAAGGAAGTGCTCTATTCGGCGTCTGAGGTGGTGCGGCTCGGGGAGAAGAAGCTGCTCCAGTCCGATGATGACTGGGAGTTTCTCGCGGGGCATCTGATTGTCCTCAATCAGAACTGGACCCGCTTTCTGGCGGAGCAACGCCGGGACAAGGGCGACGGCGATGGCCGATCTGACCCGACCCAAGCCGCCTTTGCGGTGCTCAAGAAAATCGGCCTCGACGACACGAGTGACGTCAACGCGGTGATCGAACGGGTCGCTGCCGACTTCTTTGGAACAAGCGGCATCAAGCTGGCCGAGTGCGTGCAACTGGCCCAGATCGCGGCAAAGCTTGGTGCGACCGCGGGCGAAGCATTTCGCTATGCCTGCGCTGATCGGAAGCTTCGACAGGTCGCCACAGCGATCCTGTATGACCAAGACGGCACCCTGGAAGACCTGTTGCCGGAGACTGCACGGCAGACGCAGCTCCTGCACCCCGATTATGTGGCCAGCTTCACCTCTTGTTCGCGCGAGGATTGGCTGCGGTGGGTGTCGTCCGGCCGTTCGGGACTACAGACCTTCGCACCGCTGACCGCAAAGCGGACAAACGTCTATGGGCGCCAGCAGGTGGACGCCGAGGCCAAAAAACGTGGTCTGCGCGGAGCGCTCTATTACCCCTATGTGACGAGCCAGTTCGTCGTCGAGGACTGGGATGTCCCGGCCGAGTACTGGCGGCACTGGGAGGCGCTGGCGAAGTCCGACCCACAAATTTGGGCCAAGGTCGCCGGGCGGATTTTGGAGCAGCGGGACAGCTACTGGTCTCGTGCATCAAGTGCGCGCTTGTCCCAGGTCGCGACCACGGGATCGACCCGATCGCTGACGTCAGAGCCGCTGCTGGCGGACTGGTTGCTGAAGCTCAGGTCGAAGCCCTGCCTTCCCGATACGCGCGACATGATCCATGTCCCTGCCGATCTGCTCCGGAGGACGCCGGAGACGGAATCACTCATGGATGTCGAGCCATTCGTGCACGGTCTCCTTGATCGGGAGACGACGCGGCCGCTGCTCGATCTGCTCGGCGTTCGCAGCTCGCCAAGCGGGCCAGGCCGATTGCTCGACCGGCTGCGCGCGCTGGCGAAGTCGGACAAGGCGCCGGCCCATGAGGTCGAGAAATGGTATCGCCGCCTCGACCAGATGCTCGATGCCGCTTCCACGCCTGACGCCCAGAGCATCAAGGACGCGTTCAAGGCAGAGAAGCTGATCCTCGCGCAGGACGGCACCTGGGTGACGTCGGGCGGGGTTTTCCTGGCCGGGGACGAAGAGGATGTCCCGGGCGCCGCGGTCATCCGCGCCTCGGTACTTGATCTGACCCTATGGCGCCGCATCGGCGTTGCTGAGCGGCCGTCAGCGGATCTGGCGTTGCAATGGCTGGGTGCGCTTCCCTCCGGTAAGGCGCTCTCGCCTGATGACGCGCGCCGTGTGCGGACACTCATGTCCCGATACCCGACCCGCATCTGGGAAGAGTGCCGGCATTGGGTGAACCTGTCCGGCGAATGGGTCGAAACCGACGCGCTCGCCTATGGGCTCAGCATGCAGAGCCTGTTCACCTACGGGCATCTCCACGACTGGGTGAAGCGCAAGACAGCCGATTTCCGGCAGCTCTCGGCCGAAACGGTGCGCAATCCGCCATTTTCGTCGCTTCAGGCATTGTCCGATCTCGTCGAGGAGCGCTTCAACCAGCCTCCCCTGTTTCCGGGTCTGGAAGACAGGCGCGCTTGGCTCACGGCCTTCGGCACGCAGCTTGCGCGGATCGAACTGGCCGACCCTGGCGAGACCGAGCGCGTGCGCACGGTCGCAGCGGCGATCGCGGCGACCAGCTGGGTCGCCGCCCCGAAGCTGGAAGTGATCCCTTATCTGGACGGCGTGCCGGCTGGCACGGCGCGGCTCACGGATATTCTGTGGCTGGACGGCAAGCTGTTCGTCAGCCCGCTGTCGAAGGCGAAGCTTGCCAAGCGCGTGCCGGAAGAGATCGGCAAGGGCCTGAGCGCCGATATTCGTGCCGCGCTGGCCTATGCGTTCGAGCGGTCGCCTGCTGACATCAAGGACTATCTCGAAGAGAACTTCACGCTTGGCCCAGAGCAGACGACGGTCGCGCCTGTGGTGGAGGTTCCGCCTGCGGCTGCCGCTGGCGGAGGCGAAGCGGTCGATGAGCCGGCCGAGCACTCTCAGCAAGCGGCGTCGGACGATGGCGAGGCCGGGTCGGTGATCGACGAGGACTTGTCCGAGGACGAGGATCCCACGAACCCGCCGGAACCAGAGGCACCGCCCCAGGAGGCCGAAGGCGGGTTGTTGGAGCCGGAGACCGTCAGCCGTCCGCGCCCGCCGCAGAAGCCAGCGCGGCCCAGCGTCATCGCCCGCTTCGCGTTGGCGCTCGGCTACAAGCCCGATGGCGAGGATCGCTTCTACCATGCGGATGGCAGCTGGATCGGCCGCGCCAACGGCGCACGCTTCCCGTGGGAGCGTCGCTCGGCAGGCGGTGAGGTGCAGCGGCATTACTATCCGAAAGAGCATTGCCTGGAGCGTGAACCGCTTCAGATCGAGGCCGACGTCTGGGGCCTGCTCGACCAGAAGCCCGACGCTTACTCATTCATTCTCGTCAACCCTGAGGGTGAACCCGTCGAAATGACGGGCGCTCGCCTGCGCGCATTGCGCGATGGCGGCGAGATCACCATTCACCCCGCAACATACAGGCTCGTCTATGACCTCGACCAATAAGTACAAGAAGAAGCTCATCGAGGTCGCTATCCCGCTGGAGGCGATCAACGCGGCGTCGGCGAAGGAAAAGGGCAGTCCGTTTCTCAAAGGCCACGCGCGGGCACTCCACCAATGGTGGGCTAGGAGGCCGGTGGTTGCATGTCGAGCAATCTTGTTCTCCCAGTTGGTAGACGACCCGTCGGGATATACGGCGAAGCTGCTGGACGATCCAAAGATCCGCGAGAGGGCGGAGGCGGACCTCGCTGTGCGCCTCAAGGCTTGGCGCGAGCGCAAGGCAGACGCGCATGGAAATGTGCCCGACACGCCCGAGCCGACGTTGGAGGATTGCGCAGCCGACATTGAGCGCAAGCGCCTTTTCGAGATCATCGAAGAGCTCGTTCTGTGGGAGAATTCGACCAACGAGGAAGTGCTAGAGCGCGCGCGCGCTGAAATCCGGCGCTGTTGCGGCGGCTCGCTACCGCCGGTCTACGATCCGTTTTCGGGTGGAGGGTCGATCCCTCTTGAGGCGCAGCGCTTAGGCCTGCCCGCCTATGGGTCTGACCTAAATCCAGTGGCGGTGATGATCGGCAAGGCGATGATCGAAATTCCGCCGAAGTTCAAGGATCTTCCCCCCATTCATCCCGGCATCAAGGAGCGGTCGTTTTACCGGAACGCAGAAGGGCTGGCCGAAGATGTGAAGAACTACGGCGAATGGATGCGCGAGAAGGCGTGGAAGCGGATCGGACATCTCTACCCGCAGGTCGATTTGCCGAAGGAATATGGTGGCGGCAAGGGCACCGTCGTCGCCTGGATTTGGGCTCGAACCGTTCCGAGTCCTGATCCTGCCTTTTCTGGTTCGCAGGTGCCAATCGCCTCAAGCTTCTTGCTGAGTTCAAAATCTGGAAAAGAGGTGTGGGTCGAGCCAGTGGTCGATAAGCAAACAAAGATGATCACTTACCGCATCCGACATAAGGGCACCGCTTCGGAGATTGCGGTTGCCAAGGAGGGTACAAAGGCTGGGCGCGGAGCAAATTTCCTATGCAAGTTGTCCGATACTGCGATTACCTCGAAGCATATTACTTCCGCAGGCAAATCTGGACAGATGGGTCAGAGGCTTATTGCTATTGTGGCCGAGGGCAAACGTGGGCGAGCATACATAGAGCCCTCAGAGGAGCATGAAGCAATTGCTTTGTCGGCCAAGCCAAACTGGAGGCCTGAGCAGCGTCAGCCGGATAATCCACGATGGTTTTCACCGCCGGCCTACGGGATGGAAACATTCGGGGACCTGTTCACTGACCGCCAATTAGTGGCGCTCAACACCTTCAGCGATTTGGTGCACGAGGCGCGCGCACAAATTGAGGTGGATGCGCTAAGCGCGGGGCTTTCTCCTGACCCCACCCCGCTTCGGAATGGAGGTACAGGTGCATTTGCATATGCAGAGGCAGTAAGCGTGTATTTGGCCTTCGTCGTGGACAAGTCCGCTGACTATGGAAACAGTATTTGCGGCTGGAATTCAACAAATCAGAACATACGGCAGCTTTTCGCTCGGCAAGCGGTTCCCATGAGCTGGGATTTTGCTGAAACAAACCCATTCGGGAAGATGGCAAGTTTTTCTGGGTTTTGTGAAAGTGTTTTGGGAGGGCTATCTGGCGTACTACCAGCCGCGTTCGGAAGTGTTTTTCAAGCGGATGCGGCAGTATCGAGCTTTCCGGTGCCTAACTGTGCAGTTTCGACGGACCCTCCATATTACGACAACATTGGCTATGCGGATTTGTCTGATTTTTTTTACGTTTGGTTGAGGAAAAATATCAAATCTGTATTTCCAGAGATTTCGAGCACACTGACAGTACCGAAAGCAGAGGAATTAGTCGCTACACCTTATCGGCATGGGGGGCGCGACGAAGCGGAAGAGTTTTTCTTGCGTGGAATGACGGCTGCCATTTCTAGTCTTGCTAGGCAAACGGACACAGAATTCCCTACAACAATTTACTATGCATTTAAGCAGAGCGAAATCGAAGAGGAGGGTCTTTCATCGACTGGATGGGCTACATTTCTTCAAGCGGTTATTTCGGCAGGCTACTGCATTGTTGGAACATGGCCGGTTCGGACTGAGCGCGCAGCGAGGACAGTTGCCGCCGGCACAAATGCCCTTGCCAATTCGGTGGTATTGGTTTGTCGAAAGAAGGAGGCCGCTGCTGAGGTCATCACGCGCGCCGAGTTTATCCGCGCGCTAAAGCGCGAGCTGCCCCCGGCCATTGCCGAACTTCAGGCGGCCAACATCGCACCTGCCGATATGCCTCAATCGGCCATCGGTCCCGGCATGGGTGTGTTTTCGCGCTACAAGGCGGTGCTGGAATCCGATGATAGCCCAATGAGCGTGAAAGCAGCGCTGCAGCTCATCAATCGTGAGCTCGACGAATATCTCGGCGGCATACAGGGCGAATTTGATGGTGATACCCGTTTTGCGATCACCTGGTTTGAACAGCACGGCATGGCGAAGGGTGATTATGGTGCCGCTGACAATCTCGCCCGCGCGCGGGGTATCTCCGTTGAGAGCGTAAAGCACGCCGGAATCATTGAGAGCGCTGCCGGCAAGGTGCGCATCCTTCCGCGCGACGAACTGGATGGTGATTGGGAGCCCGAGGGCGACGGTCACCTGACCGTCTGGGAATGCCTTCAGCACCTCGTCCGCAAGTACGAGAAGGACGGCATCTCGCATGACACCGCGGCGCTGTTGAAGAAGATCGACGCCAAGGCAGAGGCCGTAAAAGACCTTGCCTACTGCCTCTACGACATCAGCGCCAATAAGCGGAAGGATGCGAAGGAGGCCACGGCCTACAACGCCCTTATCGCCGACTGGACCGAGCTGACGCGGCAGGCCGCGGCCATCCACGACACGAGCGGGGATCGTCAGATCCGCCTGGATATCTGAGGGGGAACGGGACAGTGGCCAAGAGCACGCGCCAGTATGTTTTCGAGGGCATGGAGCTGCTGCCCGCAGCCCTCATTCCGTTCGTTGAGAAGCGGCTGGAGAGCTCGCTGAAGGGGCATTGGCAGGTCCAGGTTCTGGAGAAGCTGCCCAGCCTGCGCCCCAACAGCAACGGTGAGGTCGGCTGGGACCAGGCCGCGCTGTTCAACGCGATGGACCGCTTCTGGAACGACGCCTTCCGCGCCGTTCTCGGCCGCGCTGAGCGGTCCTGGGTGAATGAGCTGAGCGATGTTCGCAACAAGCTCTCGCACAACGAGACCTTCACCTACGACGACGCGGAGCGCGCGCTCGATTCCATGCGCCGTCTGATGGAGGCGATCAGCGCCGGCGAGACTGCCGAGCAGCTCTCGAAGATGCGCGACACCATCCTGCGGACGAAGTTCACCGAGCTTCAGCGCAACGAGGAGCGGCGCAAGACCCAGCGTCTTGAAATCTCCGTCGAGACAGTGGCGGGCTTGCTGCCGTGGCGCGAGGTGGTCGAGCCGCACCAGGATGTCGCCACCGGCGAATTCCAGCAGGCCGAGTTCGCGGCCGACCTCGCCAAGGTGCATTCGGGCAGCGCGCCCGCCGAGTATCGTGACCCGCGCCAGTTCTTCAGCCGCACCTATCTGACCGAAGGTCTGAGCGCGCTTCTGGTCGGCGCGGCCAAGCGGCTGTCGGGGAGCGGCGGCGATCCGGTCGTCGAACTGCAAACCAACTTCGGCGGCGGCAAGACGCACTCGATGCTGGCCCTCTACCACATGGCGGGGCCGACGCCGGTTCAAGACTTGTCGGGCCTTGATCAGCTGCTCGAAAAGCACGAGCTGACCGTGCCCAAGAACATCAAGCGCGCGGTGCTGGTTGGCACCTCACGCGGGCCGCAGGACGTCCTCAATGCCGAGGGCGGCCGCAAGATCCGGACGACCTGGGGTGAACTGGCGTGGCAGCTCGGCGGCGCCGAAGCTTTCGACATGGTTGCGGAGAATGATGCCAACGGCATTGCGCCAGGCTCGCACCTGCTCGAGACGATCTTCAAGAAGTACGCCCCATGCCTGATCCTGATCGACGAGTGGGTCGCCTACCTGCGGCAGATCTATCGGGTCGAAGGGCTGCCATCGGGTTCGTTCGACGCGAACCTGTCGTTCGTCCAGTCGCTCACCGAAGCGGTAAAGGCCAGTCCCGGCACATTGCTGGTCGCCTCCTTGCCTGCGTCGCAGATAGAGGTCGGCGGCGAAGGCGGTCAGGAGGCGCTCGCGCGTCTCAAGCAGACCTTCAGCCGCGTGGAATCCTCATGGCGGCCCGCCAGCCAGGAGGAGAGCTATGAGATTGTCCGGCGGCGGCTGTTCAAGGAGATCTCCGGCGACAAGTTCCATCACCGGGACAACACGCTGAAGCAGTTCGCCAAGCTCTATCGCGAGAACGCCAACGACTTCCCGCAGGGCTGCGCCGACGAGGATTACCGGCGCAAGCTGGAGAAGGCCTATCCGATCCACCCCGAGCTGTTCGACCAGCTCTACACGAGCTGGGGATCGCTGGAGAAGTTCCAGCGAACGCGCGGCGTGCTGCGCCTGATGGCGCAGGCGATCCACGAGCTCTGGATGAATGGCGACCCGTCAGTGATGATCATGCCGGGCAGCGTTGCGGTTAGTTCGCCGCGCGTTGAACCGGAGTTGCTCCACTATCTCGACGTGACCTGGCAGTCGATCATCGCCGGTGATGTGGATGGCACCGCGTCGACGCCCTACAAGATCGATCAGTCGGCCCCAAACCTGAACCGCTATTCCGCGACGCGGCGCGTCGCGCGCGCGATCTTCATGGGCACGGCACCGACGCACCAGCAACAGAACACCGGTCTCGACGACAAGCAGATCAACTTGGGCGTCGTGCAGCCAGGTGAGCGGCCCGCGATCTTCGGCGACGCGCTGCGACGGCTGACCAACCAGGCCAAGTTCATGCACGCCGATCTCGGGCGCTACTGGTACTCGATGTCGGCGAGCCTCAACCGCATCGCGGCCGACAAGGCAGCACAGATCGAGACCGCGCTCGTCCTGATGACGATCGACACCGAGCTGAGCAAATATGTGAACAGCCTCGCAGATCGTGGGCACTTCGACGCCGTGCAGGTGGCGCCGGCCTCGTCAGCGGAAGTGCCGGACGAAGCTGGAGGCGTGCGGGCAGTCGTGCTGGGCGTCGCGCATCCGCATAATGGCCGCGAGGGTTCCGAGGCGCTGGTCGAAGCCAAGGACATACTGATGCAGCGTGGCAGCACGCCGCGTGTGTATCGCAACATGCTGGTCTTCATCGCCGCGGATTCTCGCCAGCTCGATAATCTGAAAGACGCGGTGCGAGCGTCACTCGCTTGGGGCGAGATCGTCCGCGACACCGAGCGGCTCAACCTGACGCAGAGCGACAGCGCGCTGGCCAAGGCAAAGCTGGCTGAATCAAACGAGACGATGAAGACACGCCTGAAAGAGGCGTGGTGCTATCTTCACTATCCGGCGCAGGAGAGCGCACAAGCCGATGTCGAATGGGTCTCGGGCAAGATCCCGGCTCAGGACGGGCTGCTGGCGCGGGCCAGCAAGAAGCTCGTCGCGGAGGAAGGGTTGCTCACGGAGCTCGGGCCTACGCGCCTCGATCGCGACCTCCAGAAGTACATTTGGAACGGCAAGCCGCATCTCTCGCTCAAGGATCTGCGGGAGTATCTCAATCGCTACATCTACCTGCCGCGTCTGAAGAACCAAGAGGTTCTGATCAAGGCCGTGCAGGCCTCCGTAAGCGGGATGATCCCGGGGCCCTTCGCTTATGCCGAGCGATGGGACGAGAAGTCGGACATCTATCTGGGCCTTGCCATCGAGCGCGCCGCGAACGCGGCAGTCGTGATCGACAGCGACAGTGTCATTGTTAAGCCTGCTGTGGCCGAGGCCCATCGACCGGCTCCGGTGCAGCCTGGTAGTGGCGGGGGTACGCAAGGCCCAGGCGAGAAGTCGCCGGAAACAGGGGCACAGCCAGACGGCGCTACGCCCCAGCCTCCTCCTGCTGAGAGGAAGCCAACTCGCTTCACCGGCAGCGTGATGATCTCTTCGGAACGACCAGCCCGCGAAATCCATCAGATTGTCGAAGCGATCGTCGAGCAGCTCACGACGATCCCGGGGAGTTCGGTGAAGCTGAAGCTAGAGATCGACGCCGAAGTTCCATCGGGGCTCGACCGGGCGAAGGTGCGGACGTTGGTAGAAAACGCCAATACGCTCGGGTTCATCGACAAGGCGGTCGAGTAAATGAGCGGGGGCGGGCCTGTTGAACGCGACCTGATTTTCATCTCCAAGGCGACGCCTGGTGATGACCAGTTTGTGTTGTGGCTCGCGCCGCGGCTCGAAGCCGCCGGCTACAAGGTCTTCGCAGACATTTTCGATCTTGATGCCGGGGACGAATGGCGCGGCAAGCTTACTGCGGCGCTTCAGACTCGTGCATTCAAGATGCTGTTGTGCTGTAGCGACGAGACGCTCGCCAGAAGGGGTGTCCGCGAGGAGATCGCCATCGCGGAAGACCTGACGAAACAACTCCAGGATCCCAACTTCATCATTCCGTTGAAGCTGCGCGCCTTCCAAAAGCTCTTCGGCATCGGCGGCCTGCAGTATGTCGACTTCGAGAGCGGATGGGCGAAGGGGCTGGAAAGCTTGCTCAAATCGCTCGAAAGGCAGCATGTGCCCAAGGCTGGCGGCGGCATCATTCAGCCCGAATGGTACGCTCATCTGCGTCGGCGCGCAGTCGAGATCGAGGCGGTTCCCGAGGTCCTGACGTCCAATTGGCTCCGGATATTAAGGATGCCGGACAAGCTCAATCACCTGGTGCCGAACAATCGTGCCAATGAGACGTTGCAGCGTAAGCTCGGCGCGTCCTTCGAATACCCGATGGCGGAATTCGGCGACGGTTTCCTGACCTTCGCCAGCCCAATGGACCTGGCGGAACATTTCGAGCGGGTGGGGCCGTTTCACGCCGAGCGTGACTTCGACGTTCTCGATCTACTCGAGAACGGGTCATCGGACGCGGGGATCGACAGCCGCGATGCCCGGTCGATCATGATGAATCTCTTGCGCCAGGCATGGGAGAAGCATTGCGCCCGCCAAGGGCTTCTTGCGCATTCGTTCTCAAGCGGACTGTCCTTCCACGTTGGCGACAAAAGACTGGGCCTCAAGAAGCGCGTCTCATGGGGGCGCCAGGGTCAGAGCCGCAATTCAATGCTACGCGGTGTCGCCCGCAAGAAGATCTGGGAATACGGTGTAAGCGTAATTCCCAGCCTCTTCCCTTACCCTCATATGCGGCTCAAGGGCCGTGTGCTGTTTTCTGACATCGGCGAGCACAACAAGCCGATCGCTATTCCAGACCCCAAAACTCAGTTTCGCCTTCGGCGTTCGATCTGTTCAGCTTGGCGGAACAAGGCTTGGCATGGGCGTGTGATGGCGTTCATGGAGCTGTTGGCTGGCGACAGTCCGTATGTCGACCTTGCCGTCGGCTCGGGCGGCAGCATTACTCTCGATGCGATGCCGATCCAGTTCACAGCGCCTGTAACCGCGCGCCAGACCAACAGACTGGGCGAGGACGCGGAAGAAGCCGATCCCACAACGCTAGGCGGCCACTTCGAGGAGGCGGACGCTTGATCGAATTTTCCGAGAAATCCGTTCCGGTTCTCTACATTCCGGAACCACCACTGGGTTTTGGGCACGGGCAGGCTTCGGATCATCCGAAGGACGGCCTTACGCTTTACGGGCCTGCGTCAAAGCCTGATCGTCCGCAGATTACGATAGGTGCGGTTGGTACAAAACATGGCCTAGACCTCCTGTGCCGCTGGCTCGATGCAATCAGCAATCCCGTCGCAATTCCGCCTCGGGGTCAGCGCGACAAAGAGTTCCGGCTTCATCTGTCTGATTTTCCCGGTCTCGAGGAGGCCTTCGGCATCCGCGCCGATCCCGGCGGTATGATTAAATGCGAGATTGATCCTGCGGATATCCGTGCTGCGATTGCGATCGAGAACCATCACGAGGCGGTGGCCACCACAACAAAGCTGTTCATCAACCCGATTGAACGCCACGCGAAAAATGAGGAGCGGGCGGTAGACGTTTGGATCTTTGTTGTGCCGGAAATCGTCTTCGAAACCTGCCGCCCAGTTGCGGGTCAGCGCCGCAAGGTCGAGCTTCTCAAGGGGGAATTGTCCCGGCGCCAGAAGGGGCGCGTCGACCTTCCGCTACTGGCCGGTGTTATTGATGACACGCTTGAAGCAGTGTTCGATGACATTCCCGACTTCCACCGGCAGGTCAAAGCGAAGCTTTTGAAGCTGGGCATGACATCTCAGCTTGTTCGCGAGACAACCCTTGCTCCTGAAGAGTTCGTGAACAAGGCAGGATATCCGAAACGTGGCACTCAGGATTCCGCCACCGTCGCTTGGAATTTGGCCACAGGCCTGTTCTACAAAACGCAGGCGGAACCCCCGTGGAAGATCGCCCGTATGCGGCCAGGCGTCTGCTACGTCGGCTTGGTGTTTAAGCTGCTTCCAAATCACGCTGACAATCACGCCTGCTGTGCGGCGCAGATGTTCCTGAGCGAAGGAGACGGTGTCGTCTTTCGCGGGGCGAACGGGCCGTGGCGGACTGAAAACAGAGAGTTTCACCTCAGCGATCTGGCGGCCGAAAACCTGATCAAGACGGTTCTGGATACCTACAAGCAACGCTTCGGAATTTATCCAAAAGAGCTGTTCATTCACGGCCGAACCAAGTTCAACGACGCGGAATGGGAGGCCTTTAGCAAAGCCGCGCCCGACGGCACCAATATCGTAGCCGTGCGTATCCAATCGACGCACGGCGAGATCAAGCTCTTCCGCGATGGCGATTATCCGTGCCTGCGCGGCACGGCGATCCAGCTCGGAGACAAAGATGCTTATCTGTGGACCACGGGGTATGCGCCACGCATCGATACCTATATCGGTCCCGAGACGCCGAACCCGTTGTTCGTGACCGTGCTCCGCGCGAGCGGTGACTATCCCTCCATCGAGACGGTGCTGGCAGACATACTGGGTCTCACGAAAATCAATTACAACGCCTGCAATTTCAGCGACGGGTTGCCGGTCACCATTCGTTTCGCGGACAAGGTCGGCGAAGTGCTAACTATGGGCAGCGCTACGGGAGCAGAGCGACAGCCGTTCAAGTTCTATGTTTAGGGGCGTCGGACGTGCGCTGGCCACCTTTGCTGTTCCCGGGCTACTCGATCCGAAGACTGAGTCCTGTTATGGAGGACTGACGGTACTTTCAGGCGGCCGCCGGAGTTGCGCTGGGCAGGCAGAAAACGGGTCTGAGGGGCGATTGACCTCGATAGATCCCGGAACCGCGAAAATATTTTTTCTGGCAGTTTTTTCAATGAAATCAAAAGCGTAGCATTTTGACGGCCTCACAGTCGGAGAATGGCCGTCAGACCGGGTACTTACCATCGAGTTTTCAAACACTTATGCGAGATTCAGACAATCGAGTGGGAGTGAACTAGGGTGGTTTCAGACCATCCCGCGCCGTGCCGAAGATCGAACCAATCCTCTGGCTAACAACGATTTTTCTTCCTACCCCGTATCACTGCGTTTCACCCCAGCCGGACCACTTTGTTGGTACCGATGTTGGTATGGCGCAGGATGGTCGAGAAACGGGCTTCCGGTACCAACAGCGCCTGTTGATGGTATCCGTTCGCCCCCCGACCGGATGCGGATTTATGAGCGAACTCACTGATAAAGAACTGAAAAATCTCAAACCGAGGGCCAAGCTCTACAAGGTGACGGACCGCGACGGGATGTACGCGGCCGTCACCCCGACCGGGGTCATTTCGTTCCGGTATCAGTATCGGGTGAACGGACGGCAGGAGGTCTTGACCATCGGCCGATATAGCGCCGAGGCGGCGCGCAAGCTGACACGGGCGCCCGACGCGCTGGAATACGGCATGGAGGTGTCGCTTGCGGAGGCAAGGTCGCTGCTGGCGCGCGCCCGTCGTCAGGTCGAGAGGGGCGAGTCGCCGTCAAAAGCCAAGGTAGAGAAGCGCACCGCGTCAGCCGAGGCTTTGACGTTCGGTGGGTGGGCGGAAGCCTATTTCAAGCATAAGGCCGATCCGAAGTCAGGGGCCGAGAAACTGGCTGACAGCACATTGGCCATGCGCCGCTCGGTCTATGATCGCGCCATCGCGGGAGAGTTGTCGAAGCTCAAGCTCGGGGAAGTGACGCCGCAGCGCCTCAAACATCTGTGCGACGAGGTCAAGGAGAAGCGCGGGCCGGCCGTCGCCGTGCATGTCCGCGAGGTCGTGTTGCTGGTGTTCCGTCATGCTCAGGGAAGCGGGCTGGACGTGAGCAATCCGGCCGAGTCGATCCGCACCAGCGCTATCGCCACCTTTGAGCCGCGCGAGCGCGCCCTTTCGCCCTCCGAGGTCCGCGCGGTCCTGGCGGCCTTGGATCATGTGTCGGCCGCGCCCACGCTACGCTTGGCGGTGAAGTTTGTCCTGCTGACCGGCGTCCGCAAGTCGGAGTTCATCGACGCCACTTGGAAGGAAATCGACTTCGCCGCCGCACGCTGGACGATCCCGGCCGAGCGCATGAAGGCAGGCAAGGCGCATGTGGTCCCGCTGAGCGATCAGGCTCTCGACATTCTGACAGTGTTTCGCACGATGTTCGGTACCAGCCGATACCTGCACCCCGGCCGATACGACAGCGATACGCCGATCAGCAATGCCACCCTCAACCGCGTGATCGACACCGTTGTGGAGCGCATCCGGGAGACTGATCCTGATTTTCAGAGCTTCGGCGTTCACGATCTCCGTCGCACATTCTCGACCGGCCTGAACCGCGCCAAGTTCGATGATCGCTGGATCGAGATGAGCTTGGCCCACGCGCCCCGGAACCGGATCGCCGCCGTCTACAATGTGAACCGCTATCTCGCCGAGCGGAGGATCATGCTTCAGTGCTGGGCTGACATGCTCGACGCTTGGGTAGACGGGCGATCCGCGAAGGATCTGATCGCCGACGCAAAACAGCGCGCCGCCGAGGTTCACGATGACGAATTGGATGATGATCTCTGAGCGATGCTTCCCCGTCCATTCTGTCAGTCATTGGTGGCCCGCCATCGGGGCGGATCAGCAACCCATCGGTTGATGTCGGATTCCCGCCAGCCGGCACCATTTGTGCTGATCTTCAGTTGGGCGGGGAAAGTGCCCTCGGCGATCTTGCGGTAGATGGTGGAACGGGACAGGCCGGTGCGGGTAAGGACGGTCTTGAGGCGGATGATGCGCTCTGGTGTCTGCATGGCGGTGCTGCCTCCTGCTGGGCGCGCCTGATGGCGCCTGACCAAGACAAGGCATGGAGCCGCCGACGGGCAAGAGGAGGAACGACGCCGGTGTTTTCTGGCGGATCGGCGGCGGTACATCGGATGGGTCTAGAGTCCAAGACCACGGCTGCGGTCGAAATCGATGCCGTGGCTCTGGGCCAGTTCACGACCAAGACTGCGGCCTGTGTCGAGGCTGATGCCGAGTTCCTTCCTGCGAGCTGCGAGCAAGGATTCGAGTTGCGGGTCGCGCTCCAGGCTCCGCGCCATGTCGCTCATCTGGACGCGGGTGGCCTTGTAGCCGGAGTAATCGCCGTCGCTGTACTGGCGGTGACGCTGCTGGTCGAGCTTCTTCCAGCGCTCGACAAATTGACCGGCGCGGCGCTCCGGATCGGTGCGGATTTCCGTTTCAAGCTGGAGGGCGCGAATGGTGCGATTGAGCTTGCCGCCGGCCGCCTCGTGTACCAGCTCCGGGTTCTTCTCGTAGGCCGCTTCCGCGTCCCGCCAGCCATGAGGGCGTAGCTCCTCGAAGGCCTTGCGGGCGTCAGAGAGTTCGCGAATCTGCTCGGGCGTCCCCTGGCCGGTCCCGTCGGCCGTAGAGAGGATCGCGTCCCACGCGCGGGCATGCCGGACGAGCGCGCGGGTTCGCGCCTGCCGCAGCACCGCCTCCGGATCTTCGGGAGGCTCCTGGGCGATCGGCCTGACTCTGTTTCCTGGCTCCTCGCGCAGGGCTGGTGCGTCCTGTGCAATGTCTACGGACGGCCTGAGCGTGTCGACGAGGTCTCGCAGCTTTTCCGGGACCTTGCGCACCATCTCGACGACACGCTGGCGGAAGGTGATGCTGCGGCGCTCGGCATAGTCCTGCGCCGGATCGGAGCGCGGATAGTCCGACGCCATGTCCTTGGCCCGTTCACGCGACAGGGTGCGCACCAGCCGGTCGCCATCCGCGAAGTCGTCGCGGCCATAGTGCAGCTCCATGCCGTCACGATGGCGCGACAGCGCGACATAGCTGGAATGGGCATCCATGCCGGGCGTGGCGAGCACATGGGTGCGGTCCACGGTCATGCCCTGCGCCTTGTGGATGGTGGCGGCATAGCCATGGTCGATGCGGTCGTAGTCCTTCAAGTCAAAGGCGACGGATCGTCCATCATCAATACGCACGGACATGGACTGCGCGCTGACCTCTTCGATGGTGCCGAGCGTGCCGTTCTTCACCCCGAGCCCGCGCTCGTTCTGTAGGAACATCACGCGGTCGCCACGGGCGAAGGAACGCGCGCCGCGCTCGACGGTGACGCGCACCTCCTCGCCGAGATCGCCCGCCTCCCGCATCCGCTCGCGGGCGGCCTGGTTGAGGGCGCGCACCTCTTCATTGGTGTGGGTGAGGATGATGCGACTGCTATCAGGCGCGACCTGCCGGCCACGGTCCCAACGTTCGATCAGCTCGCCCCGCGCCTGCTCCCGCGTCTGAGCGGCATGGACCATGCCGTTCCTCTCATAGGTATGAATCGCATCGCCGATCCGGCCGGTCGCCAGATTGCGCGTGGCGTCGCGCTGCCAGTCCGCGCGCTGGCGGCGCACCTCGCCGATCTCGGCGCCGCCGTGACGCTCAACAAGCGAGCGGAAGGCGGCGCCCGCCTCGATCGATTGCAGTTGCTGCGGATCGCCAACCAGCACGACCTTGGCGCCAACGTCAGCGGCATGGGAGAGCACGCGCTCCAGCTGGCGCGTGCCGACCATGCCGGCCTCGTCAATCACCAGAACATCGCGTGAGGTGAGCAGATCCCGGCCTTGGCTCCAGCCATGTTCCAGGCTGGCAATGGTGCGGGACGTGATGCCCGATCCGCTCTCCAGATTCTCCGCCGCGATGCCGGACAGCGCGACGCCGCGAACCTCCAGGCCGGCCGCCTGCCAGGCCTCACGCGCGACACCCAGCATGGCGCTCTTCCCCGTCCCGGCATAACCGACGACTATGCCGAGATCGCGCGTGCCGGTGATGTGCGCCAGAGCGTCAGACTGCTCACCGGAGAGAACAAGGCCGCGCTGCTCAGCACGCTGAAGTGCCGCCTCCCTCTCTATATCCTTTACGGCATGGCGCTCGCGCTCCGCCATGAGCCCGGCAGCCCTGTGCAGACGCTGCTCGGCCTCGATCATCTGACGCGTGGTGAAGCGGTCCTCGCCGCGTCCGTCCTTGCCGAGCTCGATGAGATCGGGCGCGCGGCCCATTGCGCCTATCACCGCGTTGAACTGCTCGATCCCGTCGCTGTGGCGGTGCGCGAAGCGCGCCATGTCGCGCCGGGTGAAAGTCGATTGCTGATGGGTGATCGCATCCAGTGCCAGTGCCGGATCGGCGATGATGCGCGCGCCATTGCCGCGCGCGATCTCCCGGTGAAGCTCCGACCGATCGGCTGTCTCGATCCCTTCCGCTTCGATCCGCTGGGCGGGCGCGCCGATCTGGCTCTGCGGCTCCAGCGCGATGCCCTGCGCTTCCAGGCTGCGATGATCGATGCGCGCGTCGATATCGAGCTCGGCCAGCCGCTCATTGGCGAGTTCGGCCCAGCGTTCGCGCCAGCGCTCGACCATCTGGGTCGCATTCCACTCCCGCACCTTCGGACCGAAGCTATCCTCGTCCACCGAGCGCATGGTGAGCATGACATGGGCATGGGGTTTCGCCATGCCGTCCGCGCCAATATCCCAATGCACATTGAGATCGGCGACCATTCCGAGATCGACGAACTCCGTCTCAACGAAGTCACGCGCGAGCGCGATGCCCTGTGCCTGGCTCATCTCGCGCGGCAGGGCGAACTCGACCTCGCGGGCGAGCTGCGCGTCTTTCCTGACCTCGAAGGCTTCGACATCGTTCCACAGCCGCTCACGGTCGCGCCACATCTCGGGCGCCCCGTCGGGCAGCAACACCTCTGAGTGCACGACACCGCGCTTGGACGAGAAGTCCTGAACGCGATCAATCCGCGTGTCGCGCAGCCGCGAGGCCGAGCGATAAGCGGCGGACGCCACCGCGCTGGAGCCGGCCCTGCGGCCGATGACCTTGACATGAAGATGATAAATCGCCATCGCGATCCGAACATCACCACGGCGAAGTGCGCGTCGGAACGACGTATAAGCGCGCCCTCGAAACTATTTTCTCGGGACTGATCGCGCCGTTCCAGCCCGTCCCGTCACCCTTACAGCATTTCGGCAGGCGCTCAACTATCATCGCTCCATCGACAGCTTATGGAGACGACGATGCGCAAACCACGGGACTTCGATGCAGAACTGAAATCGCTGGAAGACAAGGCGCGAGACCTGAAAGCACGCAAGGTGCAGCAGCTTGGCGAACTGGTCATCTCGACCGGAGCCGACGCTCTTAGCGCCGAGGAACTGGCGGGCGCGCTGATCGTGCTGGCCGAAATCAAGGACGCCGGAAAGAGGGAGGCATGGGCGAAGCGTGGCGCCGCGTTCTTTCAGGGGCGGGCACGCCGAACTGCATCAGCGTCTGAGCTCGACGTTGGTGGCGCTCAACCGCAACCGGGCGGCGCGCAACCGGCATCAGGGAGCGCGGGCGCGGAATGATATGCGCACCTGGCAGGTCGAGCGTCGCAGGCGGACGCGGCATCTGATCGAGCTTGGCGGCCTCGTGGTTAAGGCCGGGATCGTGGACCTGACCGGCGATGATCGCGCCATGATCTACGGCGCACTGCTCTGGATGGCCGACAAGCTCCGAAGCGAAGAGCGCGACAAGGCGCTGGCGCTGTGGGCTGCGAAGGGAAAGCAGGGGTTCGACGGTGGCTGACGTGATTGTTCCTGTGTCACTCAGCAGTCTTTTCCTGCTGTCGCTTGATCTCATTCAACCGCTCGGCCTGCGGTTTCGTCTTTGCAAGGACGCGCCGAGTTGCGTCCACGTTCAGCCATCTTGGACCTGCGGTAATGCCCACCTGTTCCGCTTGCAAAAGTAGCGCCTGCTGTTCCTCGAAAGTTGACGAGCGCCGATATACGAGGTCGGCAGCTTGCGCGACAAGCTCGTCCAGAGAGGAAGAGTGTCCGCCGAGCGAATAAATATCTTCGGGCGTTACAGCGTCGATTTCCAGAACTACTTCAGATTGGCTATTTTTCCAGCGACCAGCCCCATCGCTATAGCCGTTGATCGCGTTCCTGTTCCGCTCTATCGCCTCAGTGAAGGCAGGATTCCGGTATAGCTTGGACAGGTTGACGATGACGCTGCAAGGTGGCGGGTGAAGGCAAAGGATCGTTCCCTGATAACCTTGACCTTCCGGCGGAACGCCGCCCTTGAAGGCTTTGGCTACCTCGATGGATGTGGTCCACGAGGAAATCTTTTCGGACAATCTGTCCTCCCCAATGAGGTCCCAGACACCGCCCTTCGGCAAAGCGATCTGCCGGAAACAGCACAGCGCGCTGGAGCGATATTCTGGAGGAAGGCTTGCACAGGCAGCTTTCAGTGCAATGCCACGCTTGCGGTTCTGGCTGGCGTCGCCGCCACGCTGCCAATCACTGATAGCCTGCAATAGCGGCAGTTCAAAAACGTAGCTCATGTGAACAGCACCTTTTCCAGCGCATCGGCCAGCTCGCGCCGTTTGGCATCGGGCAACTGGGCGAGGTTGCGCTGCTTCCACATGACGGCGGGCAGATGCTGGGCTTCCGGTATCCCGAGAAGTGCCCAATCCGGTTCGCCGCGTTTGAAGCCGGCAAGGAAGTGCCGATGGTCTTCCGGCATTTCGGCCACGATCGCGGCGATGATCGCTTCCCGCGCTGCATCAAGGTCCGCAAGCGCGACAGGCTCCTGAGTCATGCCGGCGAAGCCGCGCGCAAACTCCTCATCCAGCGGTTTGCGGGTCGGGGCGAGAACTTCGGCCATCGGACGGTTGTGACTGATGACGTAGACCAGAAAGGCGCGCCGCAACTCGTCGCCGACGCCCTCGTTTGCCAAGAGGCTGCGCACGTCGAAGAGATCGCGCGGGTGCTGGCGGTCGAAGGCCGCCACGATCTTGCCCGCGTAGAGGTCGGCGAATGACACGACCTGCATTTCGGCGAAGCCGAAGGCGTCTTCGACAACGGGCACCACGCTCATTACAACGGGATCATAGACCGCACCACGGAGCACTGGCGTCACCTCGATCTTGATCTGCACGCCGCTCGCCCGGACGATCAGCTTGGTGACGATATTCTCGTCGGCGGAACGTGAAGCATTGACGCGCGCAACAGGGATCGCCCGCTCGATCCGTTCCTTGATCCTCATCATGGCGGCGTTGATTGCCGCGAGCGATGCGGCCCGATCTTCGACCGGCAGATAGGTCAGGTCGATGTCCACCGAGAGGCGCGGCATGTCGCGCACGAACAGGTTGATCGCGGTGCCGCCCTTGAGCGCGAAAGTCCGCTCCTCCGCTACGAAAGGAAGGACGCGAATGAGCAGGGCGACCTGCTGCCGATATGTGTCCAGGAAGGCCATGAACTTCACGGATCTCCAAGATCGGACGGCACGGTGATGTTGTAGCGCGGATCGAGCTTCCCGCCTTTAGCGAGGACGCGCTTGCCCGAACCCAGATCGACGCGGGATACATCGAGCCGGGATCGCCACGCATGGCGGTGGCGGTCGGCGAAGTAGAGAAAAAGCCGCTTCACCTTCACGCTGGCGCAAGCCTCAAGTAGGGCTTGCAAACGGCGTGGGCTCAGATCGCTCAGCCCCTCCATCAAGGCGTCGGCCTGATGAAAACTTTCATGCTCGGGCAGTTCGTCGAGCAATTCGAGAATGGCCCGCTCCTTGCCGGAATAGCGGACAGGTAAGGTCAGGCCGCCGGCGCTGACCATGACCGGGTTTGACTCGGGCGGTGCGTCGGAGCCGCCGGGAAACAGCCGCACGCTGTTGTGCCAATGAAAGGTCACGTCGAGCGGCAGGTCCGCCAGCCAGGTCGGCGGCCGCTTCGGCCCGTAGAGGTGAACCTCGCGCACTACTGTCAAAAGGTAGTGGGCGTAACCCTGCTGTTCGAGCGCGGTACGCCCGCCGACGGTCAGCGGAAGGTCCAGAACCGTCTGGAGCGAGACGGCCACCTGCTGCCAGGTGAGTGGCGTGCGCGACCGGCGATAGACCCGCCGGGCCGGGCTATCGAGCCAGCCCGCGCGAACATACTGGCTGCGCAGCGCCGATGAATAGCCGTGGGCCTCCATCCAGGCGGCATCGGCCAGGAGCCCTTCCGGGAGCTCCTGCTGGAGTCGGTTTAGCTTACCGCCAGAACGCATATTCATGCTTGGCATTTTTGTCGATTTGCAAACCGATGTCGAGTTCGTACTTTTCGCGATTCGCCAAGCCTCTCTTAGCGTTTCACGAATCCGACAAACCATCCCTCAAGATCGATGAGGTGGCCGCCTACATCGGACCATCCTTA
The DNA here is from genome assembly GCF_030015065.1 of Xanthobacter autotrophicus. GTDB lineage: Bacteria > Pseudomonadota > Alphaproteobacteria > Rhizobiales > Xanthobacteraceae > Xanthobacter > Xanthobacter autotrophicus_D. The sequence goes on from NZ_JAIVFN010000004.1 coordinate 87,285, forward strand.
AAACGCCGCTTTCAGAGGGGAATCTTCAACGTGATGCTGCGGCAGCCCCAGCCCAACCTGCGCGGCTTGCCCCAAGATGGGAAGCTACCGCTACCTTCCCTGATTTTCTCCGATCTTCTATAAACTTCCTCAACCACGTGTCACGATGGGCGCATGGACGACGAAATCCTGACGATCCGGGAAATGGCGGAACTTCTCAAGATCAATGAGAAGACCGCCTACAAGCTTGCCTCGGCAGGCAAGATTCCTGGCTTCAAGGTCGGCGGATCGTGGCGATTCCAGCGGCAGGAAATCGCAAACTGGATAAAGCGTAAGGTTGAGGAACAGCAGGGTGGCAGCGGGGGCGCATGACAAACGAAGCCGACACCTGCCGAAAAATCGTTGTGCCCAAGCTGCAATCGGCGGGGTGGGATAACGAACCTCATTCTATCGCCGAGCAGCGCACCATCACGGATGGCCGCGTCATTCCCGTAGGCAAGGGTTTCGTCCGCAAGCCGCCCAAGCGGGTCGACTACCTGCTGCGCTACACGCGGGACTTCCCGCTTGCCGTAGTCGAGGCAAAGGCCAGTTACAAATCCGCGACTGATGCCGTGCAGCAGGCCCGCGACTATGCGGAAATCCTCGGGCTCAAATACGCCTACGCCACCAACGGCGCCGAGATCATCGAGATCGACTATTTCAAGGGGACGGAAACGCGCGTCGCCGACTTCCCTACGCCTGACGGCCTTTGGCGGCGCTATCAGGCGGGTAGCGGAATCGACACTCCCGAGCAGGTGGAGCACCTAATCGCTCCCTACAACACGGTCGGCGGCAAGCCGCCCCGGTACTACCAGCAAATCGCCATCAACCGGACGGTCGAAGCGATCCTCGCCGGGAGGAAGCGCCTGCTTCTCACGATGGCGACGGGAACGGGCAAGACCATAGTTGCCTTCCAGATTTGCTGGAAGCTTTGGTCGAGCCGCTGGAACCGGACTGGGGAGTATCGCAAGCCGCGCATCCTGTTTCTCGCGGATCGCAACATCCTCATCGACGATCCGAAGGACAAGACCTTCACCCCTTTCGGGGATGCTCGCCACAAGATCGAATCTGGCGAGATCGTCAAAAGCCGGGAAATGTATTTCGCCATCTATCAGGCGCTTGCAGAGGACGAGCGCCGCGTAGGGCTTTTTCGCGACTATCCGCCGGACTTCTTCGACCTCATCATTGTCGATGAATGTCACCGGGGAAGCGCGCGGGATGACAGCTCATGGCGCGTCATCCTTGATCATTTCAATCCCGCTTACCAGCTTGGCATGACGGCCACGCCTCTGCGCGAGGACAACCGCGACACCTACCTCTATTTCGGCAATCCGATCTACGAATATAGCCTGCGGCAGGGCATCGACGATGGCTTTCTCGCGCCTTATCGTGTTCATCGCGTCGTCACACAATGGGACGCGGCCGGATGGCGGCCGAGCAGAGATGAGGTTGACCGCTTCGGCCGGACGATCCCCGATGACGAGTACCAGACCAAGGACTTCGAGCGGACCATAGCCTTGCGTGCCCGGACGGAGGCCATCGCACGCCACCTGACCGACTTTCTCAAGAAGACCGACCGTTTCGCCAAGACCATCGTGTTCTGCGTCGATCAGGAACACGCCTCGGAAATGCGGCAGGCGCTGGTCAACCTCAATGCCGACCTTGTGGCGCAGTATCCCGACTATGTGGCGCGCGTCACCGCCGACGAGGGCGCCATCGGGCGCGGCCACCTGTCCAAATTCCAGGACCTCGAAACCAAAACGCCGGTTATCCTCACGTCGTCGCAGCTTCTGACGACCGGCGTCGATGCGCCGACCTGCAAGAATGTCGTTCTGGCGCGCGTCGTTGGCTCCATGAGCGAGTTCAAGCAGATCATCGGGCGCGGGACGCGCCTGCGCGACGATTACGGCAAGCTGTGGTTCAACATCCTCGACTACACCGGCTCGGCCACCCGCATGTTCGCCGACCCGGACTTCGACGGCGATCCGGCCCGGATCACGGAAGAAGAAGTGAACGACGACGGGGAAACCACCGCGACGACGGAAATCGTCCCCGAAGGGCAGGAGCCGGAACCCGCCCCGCCCGATGAAGGCGAACCCGGCGTGATCGAACCGCCGACCGGCGAGCCGCGCAAATTCTATTTCGACGGCGGCCAGGTCGAAGTCGTGGCCCATCTGGTCCACGAGCTTGATCCGAACGGCAAGCAGCTTCGCGTCGTCAAGTACACCGACTACGCCGCCGAAAGCGTGCGGTCATTGGCTCCGACCTCCGCCGAGCTTCGCAGGCGGTGGGCGGACGCGGACCAGCGTAGCGAGATCATCGCCGCCCTGGCCGAGCGCGGGATCGACTTCGACGTGCTGGCCGAACAGACCGGCCAGACCGATGCCGACCCCTTCGACCTGCTTTGCCATCTGGCCTTCAACGCGCCGCTTCGCACAAGGCGCGAGCGGGCGCAGCGCCTCAAGGCCGAGCGCAAGGATTATTTCGAGAAGTTCTCCCCCGAGGCGCGTCAGGTGCTCGACGAGCTTCTGGAAAAATACGCGGAGCACGGCGACGCGCAGTTTGTCTTGCCGGACGTGCTCAAGGTTCCGCCCATCTCAACTCACGGCCAGCCCGCCGAAATCATCAAGCTGTTCGGTGGCCCCGATGAGCTTCGCCGGGCCGTGACCGACCTGCAAGGACTGCTCTATGGCACGAACTAAGAAAAAGAACGGCGCTGACGCCGCACCGATGACAACCTCCCAGATGCTCGGGAGTTTGCTGAACTCCGCGCGCAAAATCATGCGCAAGGACAAGGGCTTGAACGGCGACCTCGACCGTCTGCCTCTGCTGACATGGATCATGTTCCTTAAATTCCTCGACGACCTTGAGCAGCAGCGTGAGGAGGAAACCGCGCTATCCGGCAAGAAGTTCAAGGCCGCCATTGAGGCCCCGTATCGCTGGCGCGACTGGGCCGCCAATCCGCAGGGCATCACGGGCGACGAGCTTCTGGCCTTCATCAACAGCGAAGAGGCCGTGCGCGCAGATGGAGCGAAAGGCCCCGGCCTGTTCGCTTATCTGCGCTCTCTCTCAAGCTCCAACGGCGACAACCGCCGCGACGTGATCGCCACCGTGTTCAAGGGTGTCGATAACCGCATGAAGAGCGGTTATCTGCTGCGCGACATTATCAACAAGGTAGGCGGGATTCATTTCACGTCGTCGGACGAGTTGCACACCCTCGGCGCGCTCTACGAATCCATGCTCCGCGAAATGCGCGATGCGGCGGGCGATTCCGGCGAGTTCTACACGCCGCGCGCCGTCGTCCGCTTCATGGTGGAAGTCACCGATCCTCGCCTCGGCGAGACTGTCCTCGATCCGGCCAGCGGCACGGGCGGGTTTCTGGTGGAGGCGTACAACCATCTTGAGAAGCAGGTGAAGACCGTCGCCGACCGCAAGCGCCTGCAAAACGACACCATCGCCGGCTGCGAACCCAAATCCCTGCCTTATCTGCTCTGCCAGATGAACCTGCTGCTGCACGGGCTGGACGCGCCGCAGATCGACCCCGGCAACGCCCTGCGCTTCAAGCTCTCCGAGATCGGCGAGAAAGAGCGTGTTGATGTGATCCTCACCAACCCGCCCTTCGGGGGTGAGGAAGAGAAGGGCATCCAGGGCAATTTCCCAGAAGACCGCCAGACGGCGGAAACGGCACTGCTGTTCCTCCAGCTCATCATGCGCAAGCTCAAGCGACAGCCGACTTCCGCCGGTCGCCCGGCGCGGGCTGCCGTGGTCGTGCCGCATGGCAGCCTTTCATCCCCAGGTGTTGCCAAGCGCATTCGCGAAACGCTGCTTGGCGATTTCAATATCACTGCGATAGTGCGCCTGCCTCATAATGTTTTTGCCCCATACACTGACATACAATCGAACGTCATATTTTTTGAGCGCGGCGAACCAACGCAATCAATCCTCTACTGCGAACCGTCCCTTCCGCTCGGCTACTCGCTCAGCAAGACCAAGCCCTTGCTTTACGAATGGATAGAGCCGCTCAAGACGCTCATAGCGTCGAGGCAGGAAACAGATACATCTTGGCTTGTTCGGCGGGACGACCTCGACGAAAATCTCAATCTCGACATCAAAAACCCCCGCCGAAAACTCAATTCTTTGGCGGACCGGGGAAACCTTGAAACCCTCGCTGCGCAAATGCGCTCGTATGCCGACGAGGCCGATGCCATCAAAGCCGAACTGGCGCAGGTCACGGAATTGATAGGACAATCGCCGTGGGAATTGCTCGACAGCCACACTTATGAATCGGACGAGCGGATCGGTGAGGACTATTCACCCGAAATGCCGCTCTTGGGCGTCTCTGCCGAGGAAGGGATTACCAATCCGAAGACTGCTATCGGCAAGTCGCCTGAACGATACAAGGTGCTGCGGACGCATTACCTTGCCTACAACCCCATGCGTATCAATATTGGGTCTATCGGCGTTGTCCGAGACGATACGCAGCAAGGCATCACAAGCCCTGATTACGTCGTCTTTTACTGTGGGCCAGACCTATTGCCTGAATATGTATATCACTATTTGAGAAGTGAGGCGGGTCGTCACGAAATAAATCTGAAAACAAAGGGATCAGTGCGGTTCAGATTGTATTTTGAACAGCTATCCAAGATTAAAATACCCGTGCCAAAAAACATTGAGACTCAGCAGCGGTTTGTAAATGCCTGTAACAGGCTTGAAGACCTGAAGAAGATGCTTAATGCCGCCGCTTCGTCGGCGACAGATTGTCTTAACGCGGCCACACGCTCCAGCTTTCTCCTTGAAGGCGGCAAGCCTTCAAACACCTCAACGGGGAGCAGGGCGGCATGAGCGTCGCGACCACGCCATCCGCGCCCCTGACCGAAAAGGCCGCCCTCGCGGACCTCGTGACGTGGGCAGAGAAGCGCCCCGCGTGGCAGAGAGACGCCCTTCGGCGCTTGGTCACAGGTGAAACGCTCGACGATCAGGTGATTGTGGAACTTACGGAGCTTTGCCTTGATCCGGCGCGCACCCATACGCCGATTGCACAATCGCATATTGTGGCTGAAACCAGCGCCGCAGAGCCGATTTCCCTCGTTTCGATCAAAAATCCAACCGCCATCAACGCGCTTGCCAGCCAGCAGGAGCTGTCCTTTGAGCCTGCCGGGCTGACGGTGATTTACGGCGACAACGGTTCGGGAAAGTCCGGCTATGTCCGCGTCCTGAAGCACGCATGTCGGTCGCGGGACGAGAAGTTCGCGATCCACAGGGATTTGGAAGACAAGACCGACACGCCGCAATCTGCAGAGATATGTTTCACGCGGGGTGCGAACACCGACCAATTCAATTGGACGCCCGACGGCGAGCCGCACGGCGACCTGCCATCGGTCAGCATCTTCGACTCCCGAAGCGCAAGCATCCATGTCGAAAGCACCAACGAGGTAGCCTATATCCCCCGGCCAATGCGGTTGCTGGAGGCGCTGGCGGATGCTTCCGACCGCATTAAAACGGCGCTCGACGGCAAGATCGCAACGCTCAAGAGCCAGGTTCCGCTTGCGATTTCAAACCCCTCGCTGAGCAGGGAAACGGCTGCCGGCAGCTACGTCTTCGGGTTGAGCGCGAAATCCAACATCCCGCAGCTTGATAAACTCGCCGCCTTCAGCAATCAGGAAACCGGCCGCCTCTCCACGCTGGAAACCGACTTCACTCAAGACCCCAAGCGCGCTGTGGCGCGGCTTGATAACCAGCGCGGCGAAGTGGAGCGCATCCGGACGACCCTTCAAACCCTAATTGGCGCGACGAGCGCGGCGGCGTTCGTGGAAATCAATACACTACGAAAGACCCACGGCGATGCCGTGGAAGCCGCGTCGTTAGCATCGCAACAGCTATTCAGCGCATCGCCGTTGCCCGAGGTAGGCCAAGCCGCCTGGCAAAAACTGTGGGAGGCCGCCCGCACCTATGCGGACACCGTGGCCTATCCCGGCAAGACATTCCCTTCGCGCGAACCGGATACGCTTTGCGTGCTTTGTCAGCAGCCCCTCGGAGCTGACGCAATGGTGCGCCAGCAGACATTCGAGTCGTTTGTAAAAAGCTCGACGAAGGCTGATGAAGCGACGGCGCGCGCGAAGCTGGATGCTGCGCTCACGCAGTTGAAAGGGCAGATGCTGCGCCATGGCGATGTGCTGAAATCCGGCAAATTCCTCGCCACCGAGATCGGCGATGCGGCGCTTGCCCAGCAAGTCCGCCGGGCCTTTGTCGTGGTGCTTTGGCGGCTTCGGGCAATGGTCAGGGCATACGGCGAGCCCAGGCCGCTTGGCGCTGATCCGCTCCAGGCACTTACGGCGCTCGCAGCCGATCTCAAAACCCGTGCCGCGCAGCTTTCCGCCGATACGCAGAGCGACGACTACAAGAAACTGAAATCCGAATACCTTGAACTCAAGGACCGTGCCGCCCTTGCGCCGCTGCTCCCGGACATCAAGGCACATATCGCGCGCCTCAAGGACATCGAGTCAATCAACACCGCGCTCAAGGCCACCGCCAAAAAGCCGATCACCGATAAGAACAAAGAACTCTCGGATCGCATGGTGACGGACGCGCTACGCGGTCGGTTTGCGCGCGAGATCGGAAAACTGAAACTGGCCAGAATGCCGGTCGAGCTTCGCAAGGAGAAAGACCGGCAGGCGGTGTCGTATTTTCGTGTTGCGTTGGTGGAGAATCCTAGCGCCAAGGTCGGCGAGATCTTCAGCGAAGGCGAGCACCGCTGCGTCGCGCTCGCCGCGTTCCTCGCCGAGCTGGTCACGGCACAGCGTTATTCCGGCATCGTTTTCGACGATCCAATGTCATCGCTCGACCACATCCACAGGGGCGCGGTTGCGTCGCGGCTGGTGGAGGAAGCGGAACACCGCCAGGTCGTCGTATTCACGCATGACCTCGTGTTCCTGTACGAACTTCGCCGCGAAGCGGAAAAGGCAAACCGGCCAATAGCGTTTCGCAATGTCCGTCGGCAGCAGGACAAGCCCGGCTACATTGAAAACGAGTTGCCGGACAAGGCGAAATCCGGACTTGAGATGTGCAACGCCCTGCGGTCATCTCTCAAAGCAGCAAAACCCGGCTTTGACAAGCTGACGGATACGCAACGCACCATCTTCCGCAAAGGCACTATTGGTCAGTTGCGCGATGCCTGGGAACAGGCAATCTCCGACTATATCCGGCCCGTCCTTGAACGGTTCGACAACAAGGTCAAGCCGACCTCGATGTTCAAGCTCGGCATTCTCACAGAGGACGATGTGAAGCACGTGATGGCGGCCCAATCGAGGCTGTCCGAAGACCTTCATTCGTCAGCACAGGCGTTGAATCCCGAAGCCGTTTCGCTTGATGAACTGCTTAATGAGGTCAAGGCGCTAGAAGACTGGATTCAGTCCATACGTGACCGCCAAAAGAATGCGGTGAAGCCTGTGCTGAGCTAGGACGCCGCCTAATTAGATGCCGTGCTTTCGAGCATTCTTGGCAAGGCGTTCAAAGGAGATTTGTGACGACATGGCAGACGACAAGAAGAATGCTAATCCCGAGCCGCCGGCGCCTGAGTCAGTTGCGGCGCACCCGGCATGGTTCCGGCTCGTCGATCAGTTAAACTGGTATGATCGCAAGAGCCAGCACGCCCAAGGGTGGTATAAACGCTTGAAAATCGCACAGTTCGCGTCTGCGGCACTGATTCCAGCAACGAGTCTGTTGCCTGCGGAGTACGCCAAATGGGCCGCATCAGCTTTCGGCGTCTTGATTGCCGTTCTGGAAGCTGTTCAGCAGATGAATCAGTATTCGACTCTTTGGTTCAGCTACAGGGCAACGGCAGAGCGTCTCAAGCACGAAAAATACCTCTTCCTTTCTGCCGCAGGCCCCTACAAGGGCTTAGCCGAACCCGAGCGGCTAGTTGCGTTGGCTGAAAGGGTCGAAGAGCACGTCTCGACCGAACACGCCAACTGGTTCAATGAAACCCGCCGCGCCGCCACGGTGCAGAAGTCGGAGGGCGCGTGATGCCTGTCGCGCGCCCCACTGAGCTGGCCATCGGAGCACGGTCGTTGCCGTTGCCCGTGTACTTCCCATCCATTTCTTCGGTGAAGACGGCGCTACGCCCGCTGGATTATTTACAGTTGCTATCGTCTCTGGGCGGGCTGAACGGCCAGTTTCTGGTATCGGCCTTCGATCTCGCAGGCGTCGATCAGCCGCAGTCGGCCCAACAGGCACTAAGTGCTGCTCGTCAGGCGGGCATCATCACGTTGATGGATTCCGGCAACTATGAAAGTTTCTGGAAGGACGCGCAGGCAGATTGGAAGCAAGCAGACTTTCACAAGGTTCTGGCCGATTTCCCTTGCGATCTGGCCTTCGGCTTCGATGAGCAACAGCCACCAGCCAACGCGGACGATCACGTTGCCTTGGTCGCCGAACGCTGGCAAGCGGATCAAGCCGCTGCGGGTTGCTGCCAAATCATTCCCATCGTCCACGCCCCGGCCGGTGAATTGCCGGCGCTGTGCGCGGCTGTCGCCGCCAAGACTGGCGTCACGATGCTGGCGATTCCAGAACGCAGGTTGGGCGACGGCGTTCTGGAGCGTGCCCGTGTCGTAAAGTCCATTCGGACGGCCTTGAATGAACTCGGGCGCTACGTCATTTTGCACCTGCTGGGCACTGGCAACCCCATTTCCATCGCCCTTTACTCGGCGATGGGTGCCGACAGTTTCGACGGGTTGGAGTGGTGCCAGACGGTAGTCGATCATGAATCTGGCCTGCTTTATCATCTTTCGCAGGCCGATTTCTTTGCCGGACAGACCGCGTGGGGTGATGACGACAAGCTGTCGTTTCAAGCGCGCGCGTTGGCCCATAATCTGGAATTCTTCTCCGATTGGATGAGAAGACTGCGCGACGCGGTGAGCCAGGATCGCTTGCCGGAATTCTGCCGATCCAATCTGCCTTCTCGCGCCCATCGCCACGTTGCCGATGTTGCCGGCTGGAGTCAGCCATGACCGTGGACATCATCAACCAGACCATACGCGCGATGTGTCTTGAGGTCGAGACACATGCATCTGCGGCGCAGAACTGGCAGCAGATGGCGGAAGAAGAATTTCTGTACGAAGCGGCGATCTGCATTTTCGGCAGCCAGATGGTTTTCGAGATGGCGGTAGCAACGGCGGATCGGCTACGTGAAAAGAAGTTGCTCCAGCCTGCACCGCGCGGACGAAGCGTCCAGGTTATTGAACGAAAGGTTGTTGCGGCTCTATCCGATCCACTGCCTGTTCCTGCGCGCAACGGGACGCAACGATGGGTTCGGCCACGCTTCAAGAACCGACTTGCGTCCTTGCTGGCCAAGACCATCGTTGAAATTTATGGGCAATCCCAAACGATCCGTGGATTTTTATTCGATGCGCGGAATGCGAGGGAGGCCCGCGAGACCCTGATGCACCACGTTTGGGGCTTTGGCCCTAAACAGGCCAGCCTCTTTCTACGCCGTGTTGGCTACTGCGCCGACCTAGCCGTTCTGGATGTCCATGTGTTGGACTATCTGGAACTGGCGCGCGGCCTGTCGCTCTCGCCCAGCAAGTTGGGGCGCCTCTCGCTCTATGAGGAAATCGAGGACACATTTCGGGAGATTTCTGCTGAATTCGGCCATTCGATGGGTTGCGTCGATTTGGCAACCTGGCTCACGATGCGCGTAGCCAAGAAGGAAGCTTTCCTATGAGCTTCGTGAACCTGGTTTCCGGTGGCCTTGATTCGACGCTGGTCAGCGTGATGGCGAAGGAAGAAGGTATAGAGCAATTCCCGCTGTTCGTTGACTACGGTCAACGGGCAGCCAGCAGGGAATGGGAAACTTGTAAGCTTGTCCACGATGCCTTGGGCCTTCCGGCGCCGACGAGGATGGATTTATCGGGTTTCGGGCGCGTCATCGCATCTGGCCTGACCCGTCAAGACCTCGATGTTAAAGCCGATGCGTTCACGCCCGGCCGCAACCTGATGTTCTTGCTGATGGGCAGCGCGTATGCCTATCAGCAAGGCGCATCATCGGTGACGATTGGCCTGCTGGCGGAGGAATTCAGTCTGTTCCCCGACCAGAAACGGCAATTTGTGGCTCAGGCCGAAGCCACCATCTCCGCAGCAATGGGGCAGCAGATCAAGGTGCTCACGCCATTGATCGAGTTCAGCAAAGCTGATGTGGTCAGGCTGGCGCAGGCCAAGGGCATCACGGGCACCTACTCGTGCCATACCGGCAATTCAGAACCTTGCGGGCGGTGCATCGCCTGCTTGGAGTTTCAATTCGACAAGGGGAAATGACATGGGTGGAGGCTCGGGCGGCGGTCTTTCTAGCTATGACATCAAGCGCCTTGAAGAACAGGCAAAGCGGAAGCTATCTGAGGCGAAAGGTGACGCCAGCAGGCACGTTTTCATTAGCTTCAACCATGAAGATTTAGACGAAGTGAACCTGCTTCGTGGTCAGGCGAAGAATGACAAGGTCGATTTGCAGTTCGACGACCATTCCGTCAAGGAGCCGTTCGATAGCGCCAACGCCGACTACATCAAGCGCCAAATCCGCGACAAGATCGACCGCTGCTCGGTAACGGTGGTGTATCTCTCCGATAAAGCGGCCTCCAGCAAATGGGTGAACTGGGAAATCGAGGAGAGCATCAAGCGCGGCAAGGGCGTCATTGGCGTCTACAAGGGAGACAAGTCCCCGACCAATGTCCCGCCAGCGTTCCAGCAGAACGGCTGCAAGTCTGTGAAGTGGGAGCACGCTGCGCTGATGAAGGCCATCGAGGATGCGAGCACGAAGCGATAGCCGGTGGGCGTTCTTTCTGGAGTGGTATCCGGTGGCGCTGCCGCAGCGGGCTGGGTGAGCGCCTCCGCCATCCTCCGAAGCTCAAGCTCTTTTAGTCTGCATTCTCGCGACGCTCGTTTATGATGTAGAATGCGCTTATGGCGGGATGACTGCTGTAGAGAATCCGCGAATCCAGCGGCCTTACCCTGGTGGTATCGCAGTTGGTATCGACATTGGTCATGGGCGGAAAGCTCAATAACTACAACACCAACTCAAACCCATTGACCATCGAGTGGGAATGATTCAGCCCCATCCGAACGCAGCCGATTTTACGCCAGAGCGTGACGCGGAAGATCGCGACGATCCTTCTCTTCCCGCCCCGGCATGCGGGAGGGAGCGAGCGAGCGAGAAGATCGGGGAGGGCGTTGCCTGAAGGCAACGCGGTTGCGTCGCCCGGGGTGACGGCCGACTGGGCCATCCACGCTTTTCCGTAGAACTTATCATTCTGATGCCACATACGAATGTGGTGGAAACCGTTGACATATGTGGCGACCACGGCCACATGCGGCCCCTCCAGATCGCTCCGGTACTCCTGAGGCCCGGAAAGGCTCGCCGGCGCGCGCATCTTGCGTTCGGCCGGAGCACATCCGGTCCCGGATTTAAGGGCGGAGCGCTCAGGGGCGTCTGGGCTTCCTGCCGGCCGGCCGGCCCTCGGACGGATGCGGGCGCGGTCCGGCGCCACGGCCGGGAGGCTTCGGCTCGCGCCGGGTCTCGGACCCCGACCTGTCCTGCGCCGACTTGTCCTGCGCAGGTTTGTCGCGGAACGACTTGCCCCTTGCCGGCTTGTCCTGCTGCGGCGTCCAGCGCGGCGCCTTGGTCCGGCCGGAGCGCTCGGGACGGCTCGCCGGGGGGCCGCCGGGAAGCCGCTCTATGACCACCTCGGAGCCGTCCGGCTTCAGCGCGGCCGTGCTGAAACGGTCGAGCGCGGCGGTGGCGACCTCGAATGCGGTCTCATTGTCGAAGATGCGGATGGCACCGATATCCTCGCGCGTCACGTTCCCGCGACGGCAGATCAGCGGCAGCAGCCAGCGCGGGTCCGCCTTGTTGCGACGACCGATATTGAGGCTGAACCAGGCCCCGCCGGCAGCGCCAGGCGGCCCGTCGAGCCCGCGCTGCGCGGCGCGGTCGCGGGCACCGCGGGGCTCGCCGGGATCGGCGACCTCCTCAGGAGCCGGCAGGCCGGCGCGATAGAGCCGCACCAGCGCGGCGACCAGATGCTCGGCCGACTGTTCCGCCAGCAGCGCGCGGGCGACAGCGGCATCCTCCTCGCTCGGCTCGTCGGTCAGGAGAGGATCACGCAGCATCCGCTCGTGATCGAGTCTGCGGATCTCGTCAGCTGTCGGCGGCCCCGACCAGGCGGGGGTGACACCCAGCCCGCGCAGCAGATCCTCGGTTCGCCGGCGGCGGAACGGCGGCACCAGCAGCACGCTGACGCCCTTGCGGCCGGCCCTTCCGGTGCGGCCGCTGCGGTGCTGGAGGCTCTCGGCGTCGTTGGGCAGGTCGGCATGGATCACGAGGCCGAGGCTCGGCAGGTCGATGCCGCGGGCCGCCACGTCGGTGGCGACGCACACCCGCGCCCGCCCGTCCCGCAGCGCCTGGAGCGCGGCGTTCCGCTCGTTCTGGCTCAGCTCGCCGGACAGCGCCACCGTGGAGAACTGACGTTCCTGAAGCGTCGCGTGCAGGTGCCGCACGGTTTCGCGCGTGTTGCAGAACACGATGGCGCAGGGCGCATCATAGAAGCGCAGCAGGTTGACGACGGCGTGCTCGATTTCCTTCGGCACCACGCGGATGGCCCGGTACTCGATGTCGGCATGGCCGCCTTCGGCGCTCGCGACCTCGATGCGCAGCGCCTCGTGCTGGTAGCGCTTGGCCAAGGCCGTGATGCCCCGCGGCAGGGTCGCGGAGAACAGCAGGCTGCGCCGATCCGGCGGCGTCGCGTCGAGAATGAACTGGAGGTCCTCGCGAAAGCCGAGATCGAGCATCTCATCGGCTTCATCGAGCACGACCACCCGCAGCCCGGAGATGTCGAGCCGGCCCCGCTCCAGATGGTCGCGCAGACGTCCGGGGGTGCCGACGACCATGTGGGCGCCCCGGCCGAGCGCGCGCTGCTCCTGGCGCGGGTCCATGCCGCCGACGCAGGAGACGATGCGCGCGCCGGTCGCCGCATAAAGCCACTCGAACTCGCGCTGGACCTGGAGGGCAAGCTCCCGGGTGGGCGCCACCACCAGCGCCTGCGGCGCGGTCGCCGGCCCGAAGCGCTCATCCGTGCCCAGCAGCGTGTCGGCCATCGCAAGGCCATAGGCCACGGTCTTGCCCGAGCCGGTCTGTGCCGAGACGAGGAGGTCGCGTCCCGAAGCCTCGGGCGCCAGCACGGCGATCTGCACCGGTGTCGGGTCGTTGTAGTCCCGCTCGGCGAGGGCGCGGGCAAGCGCCGGGTTCGTCGTCATGAAGGGCACGGCTGGTTCCGCCTATCTCGTGGTGTCGTCAGGCGTCGAACGGGAGCCATCGGAAGGGGTTGGGGGCGTCGTCTCAAATCGAGCAGACCGGCCTGATAGCACGACTGCCGTGACCTGATCCAACGGCGACTGTCGGGATCCCGATCAACCGGCCGTCGCGGAGGGCGGGCGCTCCATGGTCTCGCGGGGCGCCCCGAGCATCGGCGTTCTGAATGACGGACGCCGGCGAGAGGTGCCCCGGCGGCCGTTCTGCCGTTGCCCGATCAGCTACGATGCAAGCTGATCGGCCCGTGCTCCTTAGAGCGCGATCCGAGCAAATTGGATCAATTTGCTCGGTGAATCGCCCTCTAAATGCAAGAAAGAGAACGCGTTCTCCGATCAGCTTGCGATGCAAGCAGATCGGCGCGTGCTCTAGAGAGACTGTATGGAAAATCCGGCGGGCTTATGCATGTCGCTGGAAAAGAGCCGTCGTCATGCCCGGGCTTGTCCCGGGCATCCACGCCCTGGGTCTGGGAAAGACCCTGGAACAGCCGGAAACTCGGCCCGGCGTGGATGAGCGTTCAGGACCAGCGCGCCGACTGCCAGCGCCGCAGCAGTGACGATACCGCGACGGGACGGAAGGCTCTTGGACATGGCGATCTCCTCACCTTGACCTCCACCGGCTTCCGGCGGGACTGAGGAGAACATCAGCATGGGCGCTCGGGCGGAATTTTGATGGACCGCACAAGGCGACCCATCTCGCGCGCCGGGATCCGCCACATCAATGAGTTGTGGTTCGAGGTGGTGGGCCCGGCCCGCGTGAGGAAAACGCGTCACCACAATACCGAAGAGCGCTTCCCCGACGCCATGAAACGGGAAAGGCTTCAGGGGCTGATGACCGTCATGTAGAGCCCCGCAGGCTTTTCGCCCGGGCCGGTTATGGCTGGCACCTTGTTCGAGATCGGTTTCAGCGACTTCAGGTAGAGCGCGAGCGACATGGCATCCTGGGGCGTGAGCCTGCTGTAGGAATGCCACGGCATGATGGGCGCCAGCATCCGGCCGTCCGGCCGCACCCCCTTCGTGATGGCCCGGACGATCTCGGCCGTGGACCATCGCCCGAGGCCGGTCTCGTCATCGGGCGTGAGGTTGGGCGGGAAGAAGATGCCGGCATCGGGGATCTGGAAGCCCACGTCACCACCGGCCACGACCCGGGACATGTCGGGCTTGCCCAGCATGGAGCCCGGCGTGTGGCAGCCGCCGCAATCCATGATGGTCGCCAGGTATCCTCCCCGCTTCACGTCCGCATGGCTGCTGGTGGGGACCCCCACCAGCATGAGGGCAAGGGCAATGACGCTTGTGCGCATGGTGTATCCTCCGTTACCGTAGGCTTGCTTTGGTTCTCATCGCGCTGATGGGCTCGCCGGCTTCCGCGCGGCCATCTTCGGCCCGGGAGGCGCGCCGAACGCAGCCTGGACCAGCGCATGGATGGCCCAGGCCTTCACGTCCTGCGCCACCGCCTCGTCGACGCGCAGCACGTCCTCGAAGACGATCATGGCCTCGGGCCCGAAGATCAGGCTAAGCGCCCCGCACAGCCGCCCGTAGGCCTGGGTGTCGAGCTGGCCACGCGCCGGGGCGAGCGCCGCTTCGATCAGCTGCTGGCGGCGGTTCTGGCGGATGGGCACCCCCTGCGTTTCCACCAGGAGCAAGGACGCAAGCATGACCCGGATGGCCGGCTCGTTGTCGTAGGTCACGCGGTGGAGGGCTGCCTCGGCCTTGCGGAGCCGGGCTTCCACGTCGCGTGACGCATCGCCCGAGAACAAAGCGGGCCCATCCGGGGCGGCGATGTGGACGGAGGCCTCCGCCAATAGAACCTCCAGGTTCGGGAAATAGCGGTAGGCCGTGGCACGCGACACGCGCGCGGCCTCGGCCACCTCCTCCAGAGACGGCTTGTGCCCGTCCTTCATCAGGCCCGCCGCCGCCGCCAGCAGGTCCTTGCGGGTCCTGTAGTGCTGGTTCGCCCGGGCCGGGGACTTGCTGGCCGGAGACTTCCTGGCGGGAGACTTGCGGACCGGGGACTTGCCTGTCGACATGCCGCCCCTCAGCCGAGCTGCTTGAGGATGGCGCCGAAATCGAGCCAGACCTGCTCGCGGCGGATGTCGCCGGCTTCGGTGAACTCGAGCACATGGAGCATCCGGAACGAGAGCGCGCGCCCGCCGCCCTCAAGACCGAACGGCTTGCCCACGGCCCGCCCGCTCCAGCGGGTCTCGTCGATCAGGAAATGCTCGCCGTAGAGGCGGCGCACGCATTCGGTCCGGCTGTCCGCCAGATCCGCGAACAGCGCCTCATAGAACTTGCGCGCCTGCGCGTGGCCGACGGAGGGGCCATCGGGCCACCCCACCACATCATGCTCGCAATCGGGCGCGAGGGTGGACAGGACACCATCAATATCGTCGCGCGCCTCGAAGCCGAAATGCTCCTCGATCTTGCGATCCATGACTTCGGGGGTCAGGGCCATGGCGATCCTCACTCTTGATACGACTTGCTCTTTATGAGATATTTGTCTCACTAGGAAACAGGCGTGTCAAGCGTTGCCGCCCAACCGAGGAGACCATGATGGAAACGCGCACCGACGAGATCGCCGACGGCATCTTTCGCATCAGCGTATTCGTGCCGGACATCGCCCCGCCCGCAGGCTTCACCTTCAACCAATTCCTCATTCTCGGCGACGACCCCCTGCTGTTCCACACCGGCCTGAGGAAGATGTTCCCGCTCTATTGCGAGGCCGTGCGTCGTCTGGTGCCCCTCGATCGCCTGCGCTGGATCTCCTTCGGGCACTTCGAGGCCGACGAATGCGGCGCCATGAACGAGTGGCTCGCGGCGGCACCGAACGCCGAGCTCGCCCACGGCCAGACCGGGTGCCTCGTGTCGGTGACCGATATGGCGGATCGCCCGCCGCGCATCCTGGGGGACGGCGAGGTCGTCGATCTCGGGCGCGGCAAGCGCGTCCGCTACATCGACACCCCCCATACGCCCCACGGCTGGGATGCCGGCCTGATGATCGAGGAGTCGACCGGGACGCTGCTGTGCGGCGACCTCTTCACCCAGCTCGGCGACGGGCCCGCTTTGACCGACGGCGACATCGTGGGGCCCGCCATCCTCGCCGAGGACATCTTCAGGTATTCGAGCCTGAACCCGGACATGGGCCTGACGATCCGCGGTCTCGCAGGCCACGCGCCGCGCACCCTCGCCCTGATGCACGGCCCCTCATTCTCGGGCGACGGCCCGGCCGCCCTGCGCGCCCTGGCCGACGAATACGACCGCAAGGCTGCGGCGACCGTGTCGTCACGCCCGGCTTCCATGTCACGCTGAGCAGATCCGTCGTGGGCGGACCCGCCCCCGGGCGTCCTCGCCCTCCAGCTTGATGCCAGAGAGCGCGTTATCCGATCAGCTTGCGATGCAGGCTGATCGGCGCGCGCCTGACCGCGCGCTTCCCCCTCGCCGCGATGCGGGCCGCGCGTGCGGATGCCTGCGCAGGGGTCCGGCTTGATCCCCAAGCACCCCCTTGCCCCACCCCTTCGGTTTTCGTGTGGCCGCAGACCTGTCAGGCCACCGCCTCACTCCACGGCCAGCCGCTCGGCCAATTCCGTCACATCGTCCCAATTCAAATGGTGGCCTCCATCGGCCGTTTCCACACGAAGGCCGTCCTGCGTGACCGCGGCCGAGAATTCCGCATCGCTTCCGACCGGGCTCAGATAGATGGAATCGGTCCGCCGCCAGTCATAGGCGACTGCGGTGAAGGCGCGCGACAATGTCCGGCCCTCTTCCAGGGTCAGGTCAAAATACAACAGGTCGCTCAACATCATCCGCAGCATGTCGCCGAGCATCCGATGCGGCACGCGTTTGACGAGGGGATAGCTCATATGCCTTCGCTCAATATCGACCGTGGACACCCTGCCAGCCTGCAAGCGCCACCTCTCCGGGACCATGGTGGGTGCGATAGCCACCACCGCGAGGAATTCAGGGAAGCGCGGAAGCGCATTGCCGGTATCGTCCGTGCATCCGGGGTGAGAGCGGCAACCGGGGTCCGGCGTCGTCCGCGCCCTTCGCGTCAACGGTCATGCCGCCAGCGCGCGACCCTGGTCCTCCCTCGATCACGCTCCCGATGCAACAGCGCGAACCTCCTCCGGCTTCGCGACGAATTCCAGGCGGTCGGCCTGATCGAAGTCCGCCATGGGCACCTCGAACGCGAAACGGTTCGGGTACCAGAAGTTGGCATAGGGCAGGAACAGGCTGCTCGAGGACAGGCTGACCAGCTGCTGCGAGCCTGCAAGGAGGGTCGCGTCGAAGCCGACCCCGCCTGTCGGCGCCGCCGTGTTGTCGCCGAACACCTCGAACTGGACGAACAACTTGGCGGAAGGCACCCCGGCCTCGACCGTCTTGATCCCGATGACGCGCAGATCCTGGAAGCGGCGACCGATCGTGCCGTCCGCAAGAAGTTGCAGGAACTCGTGCACGCGCCCCTTCTTGACCACGGCGGCGTCGACCGCCGGCACACCCAGATCGGCCAGTCCGCCAGCCTTCGCGGGCGCCAATGCCACGACGGTGCGGGTTTCCTGCAATGAGGTCAAGACGAGCTCCTTGTACGGTTCGACATTGTATGGTTCGACGTCGGAAACCCGACCAAGACGCCGGGTCTGAGCCGCCGCAGGCATATTGCGCGCCAAATCGGCATGGCGGGCCGGACGCTCCCGGCAAGGGGTATCGAGGGGAGGGCGTTGTGCCGCGCCGGGCTTGTGAGAGCTGAGACCACGGTGCGCACTGCTGGGGAGGCGCGCTCTCGCACTTGCCCGCACCATCGGCACCACGTCATTGAAAACTGGCGGAGAGGGAGGGATTTGAACCCCCGATACGGTTGCCCGTATGCCGCATTTCGAGTGCGGTGCATTCGACCACTCTGCCACCTCTCCGCGAGGCCCGGCACCAGCAGGCGCTGGTGAGTGTGGTTCCGCGCTTCTAGCGGACGACAAAGCCGCCGACAAGCCGTCTAAACCATCCGCTCCGTTTTTCTCCCGCTCGGTCCTCCCACTCCACGCTCCGCCTTGTGAGGCGGCGCCCGCTCCTCGACCGGCAGCGACCGGGGTCGCCCGGGCGCGGTGCGGGTCATGCCACGGCCGGTGAGCAGGGCTCCTCGGCCGTGGCGTCACACCGCCTTGAGGTGGCGCAGCGGACGGCCGGGCGAGATGGCCTGCGCGGCCGCGACGATGGCGGCGGTGTCGAGGCCGTAATGGGCATAGAGGTCGGCAAGCGTCCCGGTCTGGCCGAAATGCTCCACGCCCAGCGCCCGGACCCGATGCCCCGCCACCGCGCCCAGCCAGCCCAGCGTTGCCGGATGGCCGTCAATGACGCTCACGATGCCGCAATGGCGGGGCAAGGGCTCAAGCAGCCGCTCCACATGGCTGGTGGCCCCGGCAAAGCCGCGCTCGCGGGCGCGGGCGGCGGCGGTCCAACCGGCGTTCAGCCGGTCGGCCGAGGTGACGGCGAGAAGGCCCACGTCGCGCCGGTCCTCGGCGATGAGAGCCACCGCGGCGACGGCCTCCGGCATCACCGCGCCCTGCACCGCCACCACCACCTCGCAATTGGGGCCGGGCGCGCGCAGCCAGTAGGCGCCGTCGACGATGCCGCGCTTCTGGGCCTCGCTCAACACCCGCTTGGGCTGCTCCAGCGGACGGGTGGAAAGGCGGAAATAGACCGAGCCGCCGGTCTCGTCACGCAGCCAGTTGCGCTCGTCGCCGGCCCCCTCGCCATCGCGCTGCACATAGTCGAAGGCAAACTCCATCAGTACCGCCAGCTCATCCACGAAGGCCGGCTCGAAGGCGGCGAGGCCGTCCTGTGCCATGCCGATGAGCGGGGTGGAGATGGACTGGTGCGCCCCGCCCTCAGGCGCCAGCGTGATGCCGGAGGGCGTCGCCACCAGGATGAAGCGGGCGTCCTGGTAGCAGGCATAGTTCAGCGCATCGAGGCCGCGGCAGATGAAGGGATCATAGAGCGTGCCCACCGGCACGAGGCGCGCCCCGAACAGGGAATGGGCGAGGCCGAAGGCCGAGAGGGTGAGGAACAGGTTCATCTCGGCGATGCCCAGCTCCACATGCTGCCCCTTGGGCGAGAACTCCCAGGCGAAGGTGGAGGGGATGCGCTCGCGCTTGAACACGTCCGCCAGCGCCGCGTGGGCGAACAGGCCGCGCCGGTTCACCCACGGCCCCAGATTGGTGGAGACGGTCACATCCGGCGAGGTGGTCACCACCCGGTCGGACAAGGCGCTCTCGCCCTTGGCCAGGTCCTGCAGGATGAGGCCGAAACCCGCCTGGTTGGAGATCACCGGATTGGGCGGCGGCGCCAGCGCCGGCACGGCCAGGGCCGGCGCTGTGAAGCGGCGCGGGCCGCCCTGCGCGAACGGCACGCGGCCGAGGAAGGCGGCAAGCTCCGCCGCCGGACGCCTCAGCCCCTCGAACGGCTCCCACTCGCGGCCGGCGCCCACCCCCATGGCGGCGCGCAGGGCCTCCATCTGGGCGGGGGTCATGAGGCCGGCATGGTTGTCCTTGTGGCCGGCGAGCGGCAGGCCGAAGCCCTTCACCGTGTAGCACAGGAAGGCCACCGGCCGGTCATGGTCGATGGCATCGAAGGCGGCGATGAGCGCGGCGATGTCATGACCGCCCAGATTGGTCATGAGGGCGGACAGCTCGGCATCCGAGCGCCGGGCGATGAGAGCGGAAACCGCGCCCTGGTCGCCAAGGTCGTCCATCAGCCGCTTGCGCCAGGCAGAACCGCCCTGGAAGGTGAGCGCGGCATAGTCGGCATTGGGGCAGGTGTCGATCCAGCTTTTCAGCGCCGCGCCGCCCGGCTCGGCGAAGGCGGCCTGCTGCAGGGTGCCGTATTTGAGCACGACCACCTGCCAGCCCATGGCCTCGAAGATGCCGGTGAAGCGCTCGTAGAGGCCCTCTCGCACCACGCCGTCGAGGCTCTGGCGGTTGTAGTCGATGATCCACCAGGTGTTGCGCACCTCGTGCTTCCAGCCCTCCAGCAGGGACTCGAAGACGTTGCCTTCGTCCAGCTCCGCATCGCCCACCAGGGCGATCATGCGTCCCTTCGGCCGGCCGCCGGCGAGGCCGTGGGCGTGCACATAATCCTGCGCGAGGCTGGCAAACAGGGTCTGCGCCACGCCGAGGCCCACAGAGCCGGTGGAGAAATCCACGTCGTCCGCGTCCTTGGTGCGGGAGGGGTAGGACTGGGCGCCTTTGAAGCCGCGGAAATGCTCCAGCCGCTCGCGGGTCTGGCGGCCAAGCAGATATTGGATGGCATGGAAAACGGGGCTGGCATGAGGCTTCACCGCCACCCGGTCCTCCGGGCGCAGCACGTGGAAATAGAGCGCGCTCATGATGGCGGCCAGCGAAGCCGAGGAGGCCTGATGACCGCCCACCTTCAGCCCGTCCGTGCCCGGGCGCAGGTGGTTGGCGTTGTGGATCATCCAGCTCGCCAGCCAC
Organism: Xanthobacter autotrophicus; assembly: GCF_030015065.1. Taxonomy (GTDB): domain Bacteria; phylum Pseudomonadota; class Alphaproteobacteria; order Rhizobiales; family Xanthobacteraceae; genus Xanthobacter; species Xanthobacter autotrophicus_D. The sequence continues at coordinate 108,125 of NZ_JAIVFN010000004.1, forward strand.
AGCACCTTGCGCTCCAGCTCGGCGAGGAGGGCGAGGTCCGCCGCGCTCGGCGGCGCGGGGCGCGGGCGCAGGGGGGCGGCGAGGG
>NZ_JAIVFN010000005.1 GCF_030015065.1 Xanthobacter autotrophicus
CTGCCCTCCCTCGCAAGCGGGAGAGGGTTCCCTTTGCGCCGGGTCGCGGCAGCAGTCTTTCAAGCCGGAGCACCTCCCGGCCCCATCCCATCGAGGACACAGCATGAAACCTCAGATCATCCAGTATTGCCCGCTGATGCCGGGCCTTGAGGCGGCGCTGGCCGAGCGCTTCACCGTGCACCGCTTCTTCGAGGACAAGGACCCCGAGGGCTTCCTCGCCCGTCATGCGGTTGCCGTTCGCGGCTTCGTCACCGGCGGCCATCTCGGCCTGCCGCCGGACCTCGGCGCGAAGCTGCCGGCGCTGGAGATCGTCGCCATCAACGGCGTGGGCTTCGACAAGGTGGACCTCAATGAGGCCAAGCGCCGGGGCATCCGCGTCGCCAACACGCCGGACGTACTCACCGAGGACGTGGCGGATCTCGCCATCGGCCTCACCATCGCGCTGCTGCGGCAGATCGTGAAGGGCGATGCCTATGTGCGCGCCGGCCAGTGGCTGGGCGGGGATCTGGCGCTGGGCGCCAAGGTCTCGCGGCGGCGCTTCGGCATCTTCGGGCTGGGCCGCATCGGGCGGGCCATCGCGCGCCGGCTGGAAGGCTTCGACGCGCAGATCGCCTACAGCGATCGCGCCAGGCTCGACGTGCCCTATGAGTTCGAGGCGACGCCCCAGGCGCTGGCGGCGCGCAGCGACGTGTTCGTGGTGGCGGCGGCGGCTTCCGCAGAGACCCGCAATGTCATCGACCGTTCGGTGATCGACGCCATCGGGCCCGGGGGCGTCATCGTCAATGTGGCGCGCGGCTCGCTGGTGGATGAAGCGGCGCTGCTCGCGGCGCTGAAGGAAGGCCGCATCGGCGGCGCCGCCCTCGACGTGTTTGCCGACGAGCCGCGGGTGCCCGACGGTTTCTTCGGCCTCCCTAACGTGGTGCTCACGCCCCACATGGCGAGCGCGACGACTGAGACCCGGCAGGCCATGGCCGACCTGGTGCTGGCCAATCTGGTGGCGCATTTTTCCGGCGAGCCCTTGCCCACCGCCCTGGTGTGAGGCCGGAGGGCGTCAGCCCTCCCGCGCCATCCGCTCGTCGCGGGCCGCGGCCACCTCATCCGCCAGCGCCTCCAGCGCCGGGTCGGGGATGCCGTGGGCCCTGAGCCCGGCGCAGGTCTGGAACAGATACTCCGCGGCCGAGCCGATGGCGCCTGAGGCGCTGGCGAGCCGGCGGACGATCTCGGCGCGGGGCAGCCCGCCGGCATATTGGCAATTGGCCCGGTTGATGGTGAAGGAGATGGCGCTGCCGAAGCGCACGCCATCTGCATCGAAAACGTCCAGCCAGCGCGGAACATAGGCACCCGACAGCATCTCCCGCCGCCACAGGATGGCGAGCTCGCGCTCCAGGATGTCCTCGTCGATGCGCAGGGCGACCCCGGCGCAGGCGCCGCCCTCGTCGAGGCCGAGGGTCAGGCCCGGATTGTCCGGCGTGCCGCGCCCGATTAGGGTGGTGAGGCAGAAGGCGCGATGCCAGCCCTCGATGCGGCCGGTCCGGCACTCCAGCGCATGGACCGTGGGGTTCCAGATCAGGGAGCCGTAGGCGAACAGCCAGGCGTCCCCGTCCGGGCGCGCGTCCAGGGTGGCGCGCAGCGAGGCGGCGCGCTCCGCGTCGGTGAGCACGCGCAAGGCGGGGGCGTCCCGTGCCGCGATGGCGTCGATGCCCCCGGATTCGATCAGTTCGCGGGTGAGATGCTGAATCTTCATGGCGTCGAAGCCATATAAGCAGGAACTGCGCCAATGGAATGGCCAGGGTCTGGCTTCGGTGGGGCGTCCAGGGTGCGATCCGGTCAGATTGCGTCAATCTGACCGGTGAATTGCCCCCTCGCCTGAAGATGGAGAACGCGCGATCCGGTCAGATGTTCAGGCCGGGAACACTTTCGGGCGGCCCGGCTCCAGCCTCGCGAGGCGGTGGGCGATGCCGAGGGTGGCGAAGGCTGCGGCGAGGTCCGCCGCGCTCTCCTTGAAATGCACCCAGCCGTCGGTATGGGCGGCAACCAGGGTGGCGCCGGGAAAGGCGCCGGCGGTTTCCAGCGCGTCGTTGGCGTCCATGGTCATGTGGAAGCGGCCGCGCGGCTCCGCCGAGCCGGCGAAGACGATGACGACCCTGGGCGAGAACCGCCGCGCCACCTCGGCCACGCCGTCATAGAACACCGTGTCGCCGGTGACGTAGAGCAGGTCCCCCGGCGCGTCTCGGCCGAGGAGGAAGCCCACCACGTCGCCGGAAATGGGCTCGATCCCCGGCGGGCCGTGGCGGGCGGGGGCGGCGGTGACGAACAGCCGGCCCTTGCCGGGCACGTCGAGGATGGCCGTCTCGAACGGGGCAAGTCCCGCGATGGTTTCGCCGCCGAGCCGCGTGGCGCCGGCCTGCGTGGTGAAGACGGCCCCCGCCTTCGGCAGCAGCGCGCGGCCGGCATGGTCGAGATTGTCGAGGTGCTGGTCGTGGCTGAGCAGCACCGCATCCAGCGGCAGCACCGCCTCCGCATCGAGGGCGGGGCCGATGGTCTTCTCGAAGTGCACCGGCGCGGTCTGGTAGAGCCGGGGCGGGTCGAAGGTGGGATCGGTGATAAGGCGCAGGCCGCCGGTCTCGATCAGCACGGTGGGGCCGCCGATCAAAGTGAGGGAAAGGTCGGCGGACGTGCTGTCCATCGTGCTGTCCATCGTGCTGTTCATCGTGCTGTTCATGGGGGCCTCCTGTTTCGCGCGGCGACAATGGACTCCCGCGGTCTGCGCGAAAATCCGCTATTGTTGCGCAATGGCCGATCATTTCCGCACAGGGTTCGACTGGGAGGACGCCCGCTTCTTCGCGGCGCTGGCGCGGCACGGCAGCCTGTCCGCCACGGCGCGGGCGCTGGGCGTCAACCACGCCACCGTGGCCCGGCGCGTCGCCGCCATGGAACAGGCGCTGGGGGAGAAGCTGTTCGAGCGCCGGCCGGACGGCTATGCCCTCACCCCGGCCGGCGCCCGCGCGCTGGAAGCGGCCGATGCCATGGAGAAGGCGGCCCGCCGCCTCGCCGGCGCGGCGGCGGAGCAGCCGGTGGGCGGGCTGGTGCGCATCAGCGCGGTGCCGAGCCTCGCCGACCTCTTCCTGGTGCCGCGCCTTGCGGCGCTGGCCGAAACGCATCCCGCCATCGACATCGAGATCGCCGCCGACCGCCGCGTGGTGAGCCTCGCCCGCCACGAGACCGACATCGCGCTGCGGCTGGGCTCGCCCGGCGATGGCGACGTGATCGCCCGGCGGATGGCGCGCGTGGCCTTCGGCTATTACGCCGCGCCGGCCTGGGCGCAGCGCCTCGCGGCCGGGGCGGCGCCCGTCTTTGTCGGCTTCGACGAGGCCAATGCCCACCTGCCCCAGGCCGGCTTCCTCGCCCGCCAGTTCCCGCGTGCGAGGCTCGCCCTGCGCGCCAACACCCAGGCGACGCAGGCGCTGGCGGCGCGCGCGGGGCTCGGCATCGCCCTGCTGCCGCATTTCATCGGCGCGGCCGACGGGGCGCTGGTGCCGGTGAAGCTGGGCGCGGTCGCGCCGGCGCGGGACCTCTTCCTCGTCTCCAATCCCCTGAGCGCGGACGACAGGGCGGTGCGCACGGTGCGCGATTTCCTCGCCGCGCTGTTTCACGCGGAGGCCGCGTTGTTTTCCGGCCCCGACGATTGAGGCCCGCCCCCGCCTTTTACCGCCGCGCCCGCCTCCCTATCTGAGGGGCGGGGCGATCCGACAGGAGCACGCGCCGGCCTGCCTGCGCCGCAAGCGGACCGGACGACGCGTTCTCTTTCCTGAACTCCGGAGCCCGAGCTGGCTCCGGCGCGGTTGAAGGCAGGGTCACATGGTGCAGCTTTCCATTCTCGATCTGGTGCGGGTGCGGCAGGGGTCCGGCCCCCGCGAGGCCCTCGACAATGCCCGCGATCTGGCGGCCCACGCGGAAGAGTGGGGCTATCGCCGCTTCTGGGTGGCCGAGCATCACAACATGCAGGGCATCGCCAGCGCCGCCACCTCCGTGGTCATCGCCCATGTGGCCGCGGGCTCCCGGCACATCAGGGTGGGGGCGGGGGGCATCATGCTGCCCAACCATGCGCCCATGATCATCGCCGAGCAGTTCGGCACGCTGGCCCACCTGTTCCCCGGCCGCATTGACCTCGGCCTCGGCCGCGCGCCGGGCACCGACCAGAACACCATGCGGGCGCTGCGCCGCTCGCTGACCAATTCCGACCACTTCCCTAATGACGTGATCGAGCTTCAGGCCTATCTCGGCGCGGCCGAGCCGGGCCAGTCCCTGTTCGCCGTGCCCGCCACCGGCACCAATGTGCCCCTGTGGATTCTCGGGTCCAGCACCTATGGCGCGCAGCTGGCGGCAGCGCTGGGCCTGCCCTATGCGTTCGCTTCCCATTTCGCGCCGGCGGACCTGATCCCGGCGCTGGATCTGTATCGCGCCCGCTTCCAGCCCTCGGCGCAGCTCGCGCGGCCCTATGCCATGGCTGGCCTCAACGTGGTCGCCGCCCAGACCGACGAGGAGGCTCGCCGGCTCGCCACCACCCAGCAGATGTCGGTGGCGGACATCTTCCGCGGCGCCCGCGGCCTCAGCCAGCCGCCCATCGACGACATCGAGACCTACTGGAGCCCCATGGAGAAGGCGCAGGCCGCCCGCTTCCTCGCCCGCTCGGTGGTGGGCGGCCCGGAGCGGGTGCGCGCCGGCATCGAGGCGTTCGTGGCCGAGACGGGGGTGGACGAGGTGATGATCGTCTCCGACGTGTTCGACCACGAGAAGCGCCTCGCCTCTTATCGCATGATCGCGGACGCCGTGCCCCACGCCGCCGACTGGGAAAAGTCGGCCGCGTGAAGGGGCCGTATCTGGCGCGATACGCAGTTTAGAATGTTTAGAAAAGAAGTATGTCCACCGTGGCGCCAACAACATGCGTCAACGGGGCGGATTGGCATAGGTCTTTGTTCCGGTGTAGCCATGAATTACTCTGGAAGCCGGTCCCCTTGGGTTGATCAACCTGGGCGGGTCGGGTCCGGGGGGCTTGTGAACATGGGCGAAGCATCCGGAGGCTGACCCGTCGCGGTTCGGGGGCGCCCTTGCCGTCCTCGATGCCGCCGCTCCACCGGGCGAGCCGGTGCGGATGATCGCCATGTCCGTCTCTTCGGATCGGGGGCCGGCACCCCGTGGTCGCCGGCGCGCCGGCGGGCGCCGTCCCGTCCCTGGCCCAAACCATCGGGCGGGCCGTTCGTTCAGGCCCGCAGGCAGGATTTCAGCGTGCAGATTTCGCATCCCGTTCCCCCGCCGGCCCGGAAACATTCGGATACGGGCGGGAAAACAAACGACGCGCCGGGGTCCTATTGCGGTCACCTCGGCAGTGACAATGGCCGCCATGTTCTGGTCTGCCTGCTTCCTCCCCACCGTCACCGGGCGGCGCATCCACGACGCCGCGCGCCGGGAGGCGCGCGCATGCCGGTGAGGCGGGGCGGGACGCTGGCCATGGCCGGGCTGCTCGGCGCGTTGGTCCTGTCGGGCTGCGCGGTGGGACCCGATTACGAGACGCCGCTCATCGCCGTCCCCGAGCACTGGGGCAGCGGGCGCGGCGCGGTGGCCGAGGCCGCGCCGCAGCTGCAGCGCTGGTGGCGGCGGCTGGGCGACAGCGTGCTCGACGGCATGATGGAGGAGGCGGTGGCCGGCAATCTCGACGTGGCGACCGCCAAGGCCAAGGTGCGCGCGGCCCGCGCCACCTATCGCCAGCAGGTGGGCGCCCTGTTCCCGCAAGTCACCGGCAACGCCTCCGCCACCCGTGGCGACAATGGCGGCAATGTGAGCGCGGGCGGCGACGTCACCGTCTCCAGCACCTATGGCGAGTATCAGGCCGGGCTGGACGCCAGCTGGGAGATCGACCTGTTCGGCGCCAACCGGCGCGGGGTGGAGGCCGCCGCCTACGGCTCGGATGCCGCCGTGGACGATCTCGACGCCGCGCTCGTCACCCTCGTGGGCGACGTGGCCACCAACTATATCGACGCCCGGGGTTATCAGGCGCGCATCGCGCTGGCCCGGCGCACCGCGAGCGCCCAGCGCGAGACCGCCGCGCTGACCAAGCGCAAGCTGGATGCCGGCGGCGCCTCCGCCGTGGACGCCGCCAACGCCGCCGGGCAGGCGGCCTCGACCGAGGCGGACATTCCGGAGCTGGAAGCCGCCTATGCCCAGAGCATCCATCGCCTGTCCGTGCTCACCGGGCGGGAGCCGGCGGCGCTGGTGCAGCGCATGGCGCGGGTGCGGGCGGTGCCGGCGCCGCGCCTGCCGGTGCCGAAGGGCATTCCCGCCCAGGTGCTCACCAGCCGTCCGGACGTGCGCGCCGCCGAGCGCCGGCTCGGCCAGTCCACCGCCCTGGTGGGGCAGGCGGAGGCCAATCGCTATCCCTCCATCAGCCTCGCCGGCCAGCTGAACACCACCGGCACGCAGGTGGGGGACCTGGCGCGCGGCTCCTCCATCAGCTGGTCGTTCGGGCCGACGTTGACGGTGCCCATCTTCACCGGCGGGCAGCTGAAGGCGGCGGTGGAGCTCGCCGAGGCGGAGCGCGACCAGTCCTTCCTCGCCTATCGCGCCGCGGTGCTCACCGCGCTGGAGGACGTGGAGAATGCCGCGGTCTCCCTCGCCAAGCAGCGCCTGAAGGCGGGACGGCTCGCCGCCTCCGCCGCCGCCTACCGCGAGGCGGCGCGGCTCTCCCGCGCGCTCTATGCGGGCGGGTCGTCGAGCTTCCTCGACGTGCTCACCGCCGAGCGCTCCCTCTATGCGGCCGAGACCGCGCTGATCGAGAGCCGGGTCGCCACGGCGACCAATTACGTGGCCCTCAACAAGGCGCTGGGCGGCGGCTGGGACGGGGCGGTGGACACCGCGACCCCGGCGGTGGTGGACCAGAACACCGGCCCCCATTTCGCGCGCCTGCCGGCGCCGGCGATCCAGTGAGGGGACGGACATGAACGCCCTTCCCCCCTTCGAGGCGCCCGCCGCCGCCACCCACCGCGCCGCGCCCCGGCGGCGCCTTCTGTGGCGCTGGGGCGCGCTCGCGGCGCTCGTCGCCGGTGCGGCCTATGCTTATGCGGTCTACAGCGCGCCGGCCCCCGGCAGCGGCCTGATGACCGCCCCCGTCACCCGCGGCGACGTGGCGGAGACCGTGCTCGCCAGCGGCACGCTGAAGCCTTCGAGGCTGGTGGCCGTGGGCGCGCAGGCGTCCGGCCGCATCACCTCGGTCAAGGTGCGGCTGGGGCAGAAGGTGAAGGCGGGCGATCTCGTGGCCTTGATCGATTCCGTCACCCAGGAGAACTCCCTGCGCACCGCCGAGGCCGCCCTCGCCAATGTCCGGGCCCAGAAGGCGGAGAAGGAGGCGACCCTCGCGCTCAACGAGCGGACGCTGGCCCGCCAGCGCACCATGGTGGCGCAGAAGGCGGTGTCGCAGGCCGACTTCGAGACCGCTGAGGCGGAGGTGAAGGTGACGGCCGCGCAGCTCGCGGCGCTGGAGGCGCAGATCGTGGAGGCCGCCATCGCGGTGGAGACCGCCCGCGCCAATCTCGGCTACACCCGCATCACCGCCCCCGTGGACGGCACCGTGCTCGCCCTCGTGGCCCAGGAGGGCCAGACGGTGAACGCCACCCAGTCGGCGCCCACCATCGTCATCCTCGGCGCCCTCGAGGTGATGACGGTGCGGGCGGAAATCTCGGAAGCCGACATCGTGAAGGTGGCGCCCGGCATGCCGCTGTGGTTCACCATCCTCGGCGCGCCGGAGCGCCGCTACGAGGGCCGGCTCGACTTCATCGAGCCGGCGCCGGAATCCATCAAGAGCGACAGCAGCTTCTCGACCACGACCTCGTCGTCCTCCTCGTCGTCGTCGACCTCGTCGTCGTCCTCGGCCATCTATTATATCGGCGTGTTCAACGTGCCGAACCCGGATGGGCGGCTGCGCACCTACATGACGGCGGAGGTGCACATCGTCCTCGGCGAGGCGAAGGGCGTGCTCACCGTGCCGTCCACGGCGCTGGAGCGGGATGGAAGCAGCGACAGCGTGCGCGTGATGGGGGCCGACGGGACGCTGGCGCGCCGCCGGGTGGAAGTGGGCCTCAACGACAAGATCACCGCCGAGATCCGCTCCGGACTCAAGGACGGTGAGCGCGTGGTGACGGGCGAGAGGGTGCAGGGCGCCGCCACCACCTCGCGCATGCCCGGCCCGCCCATGGGGGGGCTCTAGCCGATGACGCGCGCGAGCCCCCGGCCCCTCATCGAGCTGTCCGGCCTCAGCCGCGCCTATCCGGCCGGCGAGGGCGCCATCACGGTGCTGAAGGACATAAACCTCACCATCGCCGAGGGCGAGATGGTGGCCATCGTCGGCGCCTCGGGCTCCGGCAAGTCCACCCTCATGAACATCCTCGGCTGCCTCGACCGGCCCACCGCCGGCAGCTACCGCATCGCCGGCACCGAGACCTCGGACCTCGACCCCGACGCCCTCGCCGCGCTGCGCCGGGAGCATTTCGGCTTCATCTTCCAGCGCTACCACCTGCTCTCGGAGCTCACGGCGCTGGGCAATGTGGAGATCCCCGCCATCTATGCCGGCGCCGAGGCCGAGGCGCGGCGGATGCGGGCCGAGGGCCTTCTGGCGCGGCTCGGCATGGCGGACCGCACCGCCCACCGGCCGGGCCAGCTCTCGGGCGGCCAGCAGCAGCGGGTCTCCATCGCCCGCGCCCTGATGAACGGCGCGCAGGTGATCCTCGCCGACGAGCCCACCGGGGCGCTGGACAGCCGGAGCGGCGCCGAGGTGCTGCGCATCCTCGACGAGCTCCATGCCGAGGGCCGCACCATCGTCATCGTGACCCACGACATGAGCGTGGCCGAGCGGGCGGAGCGCATCATCGAGATTCGCGACGGCGAGATCGTCGCCGACCGTCCCCGGTCGGCAACGGGCAGTTCCAGTCGCCCCGGGCGCTCCCCGCCCGGGCCGGCGGAAGGGCGGACGCCTGGGCCGGCGCGGGGGCCGGTCCAGGCGTCACCGTCCCGCGCCGCCCGCGCGCAGGCCTTCGCCGGACGCCTGAGGGAGGCGTTCCTGATGGCGCTCCTCGCCATGGCCGCGCACCGGCTGCGCACCTTCCTGACCATGCTCGGCATCATCATCGGCATCGCCTCGGTGGTGTGCGTGGTGGCGCTGGGCGAGGGCTCGCGCCGGCGGGTGCTGGCCAACATCTCCAACCTCGGCACCAACACGCTGGAGATCTTCGCCGGCCGCACCTTCGGGGACACCCGGTCGGGCCGCATCACCACCCTGGTGGTGGCGGATGCCGACGCGCTCGCGCGCCAGCACTACGTGGCCGCGGTGACGCCCACCGTCTCGACCCAGAAGACGGTGCGGTTCGGCGCCATCGAGGCCAACGCGCTGGTGAACGGGGTGGGGGAGGGCTATTTCGCCGCCCGGGGCACCAGGCTCGCCCAGGGCCGCTTCTTCGATGCCGGCAGCGTGCGCGCCCTCGCCCTCGATGCGGTGATCGACGAGAACACCCGCAAGGCCCTGTTCAAGGACACAGATCCGCTGGGCCAGGTGATGCTGGTGGGCACGGTGTTCTGTCGGGTGGTGGGCGTCACCGCGCCCCAGCAAGGCGGGTTCGGCGGCAGCCAGAACCTCTCCATCTACCTGCCCTACACCACGGTGCAGGCCCGCTTCCTCGGCAGCACGTCGCTGCGCTCCATCACCGTGCGGGTGGCCGACGACACCGATGTCGCCCTCGCCGAGCAGCAGGTGACGCGCTTCCTCACCCAGCGCCACGGCACCAAGGACTTCTTCATCCTCAACACCGACGACATCCGCAAGACCATCACCGCCACCACCCAGACCATGACGGCGCTGATCGCGGCCATCGCGGTGATCTCGCTGCTGGTGGGGGGCATCGGGGTGATGAACATCATGCTGGTGTCGGTGTCCGAGCGGGTGGGCGAGATCGGCGTGCGCATGGCGGTGGGCGCGCGGCAGGCCGACATCCTCCAGCAATTCCTCATCGAGGCGGTGCTGGTCTGCCTCGTGGGCGGCATAGCCGGCATCGCGCTGGCGCTCGCCTTCGGCGCGGTGTTCGCGCTGACCGGGTCCAATTTCCAGCTGGTCTATTCGGCGGCCTCCATCGTCGCCGCCGTGGTGTGCGCGAGCCTGATCGGGGTGGCCTTCGGCTATCTGCCGGCCCGCAACGCCGCGCGGCTCGACCCGGTGGCGGCGCTGTCGCGGGACTAGAGAACGTGCCGATCAGCCTGCGTCGCAAGCTGATCGGATCGCGTTCTCTTTCTTGAGTTTAGAGGGCGATTCACCGAGCAAATCGCATCAATTTGCTCGGATCGCGCTCCAGAGCATGAACGAAAGACGAGCGGACGAAAGACAGAGCCCGTTCCCATCGGATGGGGGCCATCCGATGGGAACGGGCTTCAGGGCGGCACAACCATTGCTAAGCAATCCTGAAAGGCCAACCGTCATGAACCCACCCTCGGTCCACACCGCCCTCTCCCCCGCCGCGACCGCCGCGGGGCGGGCCCGGGCGCGGGCGCGCCGCCTGCTGGTGCCGGTGCTGGCGCTCGGCGCGATCATCGCCGTCGGCACCGTGCTGTGGCATCGTGTGCCCATGCGCACGCGCATCGCCTGGGAGGGCTATCGCTCGGCGCTGTTCTCCGCCGGCCCGGTGCTCGCCATCGGCGACAGCATCACCTACCAGGCCGCGCCCGCGAGCCTGTGCGGCGAGAAGGTGACCAACGCCGCCGTGCCGGGGGACCGGATCGGCGACCTGCTGGCGCGCGCGCCCGTCCTGCTGCGGCTGATGGAACCGAAGCGGGTGGTGGTGGCCATCGGCATCAACGACACCGGCCCCGGCCACATGGACATCGCCGAATGGCGCGCCCGCTACCGCACCCTGCTGGGCCTCTTCCCCAAGAGCTCGCTGGTGCTGGTGGAGGTCAATCCGGTGGATCCGGGCCATCCCGGCTACGTGCCCCTGCACGACCGCGACTTCATCGCCCGGCAGAACGCCACCATCCGCACGCTGGCGCAGGAGACCGGGGCGAGCGTGGTGCCGGCGCCCGCCGCCGTCGCGACGGTGGACGGGCTCCATCTCACCAGGGAAGGCGTGGCGCAGTGGCGCCAGCGCCTCGCCGCCGCCGGCTGCGCCGGGTGAGGCTTCGCCCCCGGATGGCGTTCCGCTTTCGCACTTTCCCAGCGTCCGGAACGCGCGCCGATCTCAAATGAGAGGGCGATTCGCCGAGCAAACCGGTCCCATTCGCGGTGGGTCTCAGTTTGAAAGCCGACGGCTCCGACCGGGCGCGGTCTTGCTCCCTCTCCCGCGTGCGGGTGGAGAAGGAGCAAGACCGCGCCTCGTTTCAAGGTGGGACACGACTCAATTCGCTCGGATCGCGCTCCAGCGTCCTCTATAAGGGCGCCGCTCGCCGCGAGTCTCCCTGGTTGAAAGCAGGGCGCGGCGCGCGTTGGCGTGATGCGTCGTCTTCGTGCGGGCTTGCCCCGGCGCGCGCGGGACCGCTGTGAGGAAGTCGAGCCCATGAGTTCCATCCTGGCGAGCCTCCTCGCCCTCTTCGCCATCTGCGGGGGCGCTGTCGTCGGCCTCTGGCTGGCGCCCAAGCTGCCGGAGCACCACCTGACCGGGGAGACCGGCACCGCCGTGTCCGTGTCCATGGCGGTGGTGGGCACGCTGGCGGCCCTGGTGCTGGGCCTGATGGTGAACAGCGCATCGACCTCCTTCAGCGCGCGCACCGCCGCCATCGAGGCGCTCGCCGCCGACATCATCAAGCTCAACCGCGTGCTGCTCGGCTACGGGGCCGAGACCGCCGAAATCCGGGATGACCTCGCCATCTATGCCCGCAACAAGGCGGACGAGCTGTCCCAGCCCGTCTCGCCCACCGACGAGGTGGGCGTGACCACCCTGCACGAGCTCGAGGCCATCAACGACCAGGTCCTGCGCCTCGAGCCGAAGACCGACCGCGAGCGGCACATCCAGGCCCGCGCCATCAGCCTCATCGAGAACATGGTGGATGCCCGCTGGACGCTGGTGGAGAAGTCCAGGATGGTGATGCCCGGCCCGTTCTTCGTGATGCTGGTGGCGTGGCTGTCGCTGCTGTTCGCGAGCTTCGGACTGTTCGCGCCCAGGAACGCCACCGTCATGGCCTTCCTGCTGCTCGGCGCCACCGCCATCGCTGGCTGCGTGTTCATCATCCTGGAGCTGGGCGCGCCCTCCCAGGGGCTGATCCGGCCCTCGGCCGATCCGATCTACCAGGTGGTGAAGGAACTGCAGATCACCAATGTGCGCACCGTCCGCGGCCCGGCCTGACCGCCCCGGAAACGGTAGGGCGGCACCAAGGTAACGCACGCTGCCCTTTCGGCGCGGAAATTCTGCCGCAACGCAGCAAAGACCCTTGAGCGGGCTCGCCTTTCACGCTTATCTCAAGGCGAGGGGCACGCCATGCACATGATCCGACACGCCAGTTCCGTGATGCGCCGCATCTCCGGCGACGGGAGGGGCTGAGCCATGCGCCTCGTCTGCCTGCCCCATGCCGGCGCCTCGGCGGCGCTGTTCCGACCCTGGAAGGTCACCCTTTCCGGCATCGCCACCGTGGACAGCCCGGAACTGCCGGGGCGCGGCGCCCGCTACGGCACGCCGTTCGCCACCGACATCGCGGCGCTGGCCGACGACCTCGCCGACACGCTGGCGCAGAGGAGCGTGCCGCTGGTGCTCTACGGCCATTCCATGGGCGCGCTGCTGGCCTTCGAGGTGGCGCGGTCCCTCGCCCGGCAGGGGGTGGGGGTGGCCGGGCTGGTGCTGTCGGGCCGCGCCGCCCCGCACCTCGACGGCCCGCCCCGCGCCCGCCACACCATGACCGACGCCGAGCTGGTGGCCGAACTCGCGGCCATCGGCGGCACCTCGAAGGAGGTGCTGGCGCAGCCGGACGTGCTCGCCATGACCCTGCCGGCGGTGCGCGCCGACTTCCGCATGGTGGACACCTACGCCTTCAAGCCGGGTCCGGCCTTGCCGGTGCCGGCGGTCATCCTCGGCGGCACCGAGGATGCGGCGACCCCGCCCGAAACCCTCCACGCCTGGACCGAGCTGATCACCGGCCCGCTGGCGGTGGAAACGTGGCCCGGCGGCCATTTCTTCGTGCGCGAGCAGGAGGCGCGGCTGCTCGCCCTGCTGGCCAAGGTCATCCCCGCCTGGCGGGCCGCCCGCGCCGCGGTGGTCTGAACGGGATCGGCGACGCCTTTGGACATCCACCTCAAAGCCTCGCCGCGCGCTGCTCTGAAAACGTTTTCGGAGACCACCGGCCTTCCCGTCCCTCCGCTGGGCGCGGGGGAGAGCTTTGTGGCGCTGGCGCGGGTGGCGGATCTCGCCTTGCAGCCGGGCTTCGACCTGGCCCTGCCCGAGGCGGAGGAGGCGCGCATCGCCCGCCTCCTGAAGGCGGACGACCGCGCCGCGCGCCGCGCCGCCTGGCGGCTCGCGCGCCTGCTGCTCGGCGCCGTGCTGGGGTGTCCCCCGGCCGCGGTGGCGGTGACGCGCGCCCTCAACGGCCGGCCCCGGCTCGACGGCGCGGGCGAGGAATATCGCGACCTGGACTTCAACCTCGCCCATTGCGCCGACGCGGTGGCGGTGGGCCTCGCGCGCGGCGGGCGCATCGGCGTCGACGTGGAGGACCCGCGCCCGCTCGACGTGTGGACGGACATCGCCCGCGACATGTTCGATCCCGCCGACCATGCCGCCTGGCGCGCCGCGCCGAAGGAGGCCCGCGCCGCCGCCGCCCTCGCCGTGTGGTGCGGCAAGGAGGCGGTGCTCAAGGCGACGGGGGAGGGCCTCGCCGGCGATCCGCGCACGGTGAGGCTGTTCCCGGCCGGCGCCCCGGCGGTTTTCGCGCGCGGGGGGCGGCGCCTGCTGGTGGCCGCCGGGACGCAACTGGCGCCCACCGGCTTCGCCTATGCGGTGGAGAGCGATCGCCCGCCCCATATTGTTGTGCTGACTTCCGACGGCTGGCGCTCCGCCGCGCCCTGAGGCCGGCCGCCGGCGGAAGCAGAGCCGGGCCGGATGGACCGGACCATATGGCCTGCGCCCGGTCCCGGCCGCGCCATCGCGGGTCCCGGAGACCGGCCAGCCGATCAAGCGGATGTGCCCCGGTCCGCCAACCTGTCGCGTTGGGCACGGCCCCGGCGGCGTGCCATGCGAGCCGACCGGGGCGGGGGAGACCACCAGCCGTGAGCGAAGCCATCGCGCGCGACGACAAGCGCCTGTCCGCCTTCCTCGGCAAGCTGCGCGCTCCGGCGCGGCGCGAGCTGTCCCTGGCCTATGGATTCGCCTTCGTCGCCGGCCTGTGCGTCATCGCCCAGGCGGCGCTGGCGGCGCGCCTCGTGGATCTGGTGATCTTTGCCCACCGGCCGCTGACCGAGGCGGGCATCGAAATCGCCGCCTTCCTTGCCGCCGTCGCGCTGCGGGCGGTGGGGTGGGCGGCGCCCTCAGAAATGCAGGTTCAGAAGGGGAGGTGCACCTTGATGGCGCGGCTGCGGTCGAACCTGCTGGACCATGTGGCGCGCCTCGGCCCCGCCGGGCTCACCGCCCTGCGCACCGAGGAAACGGTGGCGGCGCTCTCCGCCGGCATCCGGGCGGTGGAGCCCTATTACACGCGCTATCTGCCGGCTTCCCTCATGGCGGTGCTGCTGCCGCTGGCCATCCTCGCGGCGGTGTTTCCCCTCGACTGGGTGTCGGGCCTGGCGGGCTGGATGGTGCTCGCCGTGCTGCTGGCGGCGGCGGCGAGTCTGTCCCATGTGGGGCTCATGGCCGCCTCGGGCTGGTTCATCACCGCCATGGCGCTGGCCGGCGCTGCCGGGGCGGCCATGAATCCCTTCACCGCCTCCGCCGCCATCCGCGCCTTCGCCCTCGCCCGCACGGCGGCGCGCCATGGCGAGAGGCTGGTGGGCCACGACGCCACTTTGCGCTTCCTCGCCCGGCTGCGGCCGTGGTTCTTCGCCCGGCTGGTGCCGCTGGCCCCGGCGGCGCTGGAGGCGGAGCGCTCCGGCGATCTCCTCGCCCGCCTGCGCACCGATATCGACCGGCTGGAGTTCGCCTTCCTGCGCATTCTCTCGCCGGTGCTGGCGGCCCTTGTGGTGGTCGCGGTGGCGGCGGCGTTCGTGGCCGCCCATGACGGCGCCATCGCGCTCCTGCTGCTCGGGCTGGCCCTCGTCGCCGGGGCCGGGGTGCCGGCGCTCGCGCATGGGTTGGGCGCGGGCGCCTCGCGCCGCCTCGCCGCCGGGACCGGGGCCTATGAGGCGGCGCTGGTGGATCATCTGGAAGGCGCGGCCGAGCTCGCCATCTACGATCCCTCAGGCCGCCACCGCCTGCTGCTGGAGGCGCAGGGCGACGCTTTGCTGGCCGACGAGCAGCGCCTCGCCAGCCTTGCCGGCGCGGCCTCCTCCGGAGTGGGGCTGGTGGCGCAGGTCGCCTTTCTCGGGGTGCTGCTCATGGGCGCCCCGGCGGTGCTCGGCGGCGCGCTGGGGGCGTCCGACTGGGCCATGCTGGCCCTGGCTGCCCTCGCCGTGTTCGATGCCCTGGCGCCCCTGCCGCTGGCCATGCAGGCCCTGCCGGCGACGCTGGCCAGCGCCCGGCGCATCTTCGCCCTGGTGGACCGGGCTCCCCCGGTGGACGAGGCCGGAGCATCGTCGGCCCCGGCCGAGGGGGCGCTGGTTTTTGCCGGCGTGGGCCTGACCTATCCCGGCGCGGCGGGACCGGCGCTGGTGGACATCGACCTCACGCTGGCGCCCGGCCGGCATGTGGCGGTGGTGGGCTCGAGCGGCTCGGGCAAGTCGAGCCTGGTCGCCCTCGCCCTGCGCTTCCGCGCGCCGGACCGGGGCGTCATCACCTATGGCGGCGTCCCGGTGGAGCGGATCGAGGCCGACGCCCTGCGCCGGCGGCTCGCCGTGCTCCAGCAGCACGACCACCTGTTCGCCGACACGCTGATCGACAATCTGCGGGTGGCGGACCCCCATGCGCCGGCCGGGCGGTGCGCCGCCGCCTGCGCCACGGCGGGCATCCTGGGCTTTGTCGAAGCGCAGCCGTTGAAGTTCGACACCTTCGTCGGTGCCCACGGCGCCAGCCTGTCCGGCGGAGAGGCGCGGCGCCTCGCTTTCGCGCGCACGCTCATGAAGGACGCGCCGATATTGATGCTCGACGAACCTCTTGAAGGTCTGGATGCGAAACCCGCCCATGAGGTGATGTCGGCGGTATTGGATGCCGCCCGCGGCCGCGCGCTGCTGCTGCTCACCCACAGCCCGATCGGGCTTTCGCGGATGGATGAGATCGTGGTGCTGGAAGAGGGGCGCATCAGGCGGCGCGGGCCGCCGGAGGAGGTGCGGCCGCCTCTGGATAACCCTGATCTGATATAAGGTTAGGTCCTGCTCCGCCGCTCCCGCTCGTCCCAGCCGCCCAGTTCCTCATTGGGGAAGGGGCCGCCGGGGCGAGGGGTTCCGGCGAGGCGCAGGGTGCGGTCGAGCAGCACTTCGTAGATGGGCTTGCCGCCCAGCGCCTCGGCCACGAGATTGGCGGTGACACAGGTCAAAATCACTGGAATGAGAAGGCCATAGGCGCCGGTAAGTTCGGCCACCAGCACCATGCCCACCAGTGGTGCCCGCACGGTGGAGGAGAACAGCCCGCCCATGGCGGCGATCCCGAACGCCGCCACCGCATCCGCAGGCAGCGGCACCACGAGCGCCAGCAGGGTCGCGAACAATACCCCCGCGGCGGTGGCCATCGCCAGGATCGGCGCGAAGATTCCGCCAGGGATTCCAGTGGAGTAGCTCGCCATGGTCATGACGAAGCGGATGAGCACGATGCCCGCCAGCGTCAGCGCCGGCAGGCCGAGGCCGGGCAGGGAGACGGCCAGCGTCTCGCCGCCGAAGGTCGCCTCCGGCCGCAGCAGGATGAGCGGCCCCACCGCCGCCCCCACCAGCACCGGCAACAGATAGGGCGAGGCCTTCAGCGCCAGCATCCGCGCGCCATCCAGGGACGCCACCAGAGCCCGGTTGAAGGCGACACCCACCGCCCCCAGCACTGCCCCCAGGGCCAGGAAGGCGGGCAGCAGCAGGAGCGGCATTTCCGGCACGTCGAGCTTCATGTCCGGGCCGGTTCCGCCGATGGCCTCGGCCATCACCGCACTCGCCGCCGAGCACAGGATGACGGCGCTATAGGTGCGCAGGCCATAGGGAAACTGGCGCCGCGTCTCCTCGATCACGAACAGGATGGCGGCCAGCGGGGCGTTGAAGGCGGCCGCGAGCCCGGCCGCCGCGCCGGCGGCGAGCAGGCCGCGTGTGTCCCTTGTGTCGAGCCCGACCGCGTCCGACAGGGCCTTGGTGATAGCCGCGCCCATGTGGATGGTCGGCCCCTCCCGCCCGGCCACGAGACCCGAGCCCAGCGCCAGCACGCCGCCCGCGAACTTCACCGGCAGCACCCGTTTCCACCGCACCGGCCGCAGGCCCTCCAGTGCCCCTTCGATTTCCTGCACGCCCGACCCCGCCGCCTCGGGCGCGAAGGCGCGCACCAGCGCCACCGACGCCGCCACCATCATCGCCGCCACCGCGGACATGGCGAGGTAGAGAAAGGGGCCGTCGAGGTGGGCGCGCACCAGGTCCGGCCATCGGGAGAGCCCATCCACGGCCATGTGGAAGAGCGCGCCCACCGCGCCCACCACGAGCCCCGCCCCGGCGGCGAGGACATAATAGACGGCGTCTCGCGGCGTCCGGCGGGGATCGGCAGGCGCGGATGGCTTCACGCAGGGACCTCGGCGGCAGGAGAGGGGGCGCAGGTGCTCCCTTAACAGGTGCTCCCTTAAGGCTTACCGGAGGCGGGTGCGCCGGAGCAAGCGGCCCCGGTCTCAGGTCGCTTGGAACATGGGGGCCGAGGCAGGCCGCAGCGTGCGGGGCGCCTCCTCACCATGGAGGTGCAGCACCCGGTCGTGCAGGTCGGCGAGGGTGGAGCGGTGGCCGATGGAGACGAAGGCGGTGTCGGGCAGCCGCTCCCGGAGCAGGGCATAGAGCGCCGCCTCGGAGGTCTCGTCCAGGGCCGAGGTGGCCTCGTCCAGCAGCAGCACGTCGGGGGCGTCCAGCAGCGCGCGGGCGATGGCGAGGCGCTGCTGCTCGCCGAGCGAGAGCACGTGGGGCCACAGGGCCTCCTCTTCCAGCCGGGCGGCGAGGGCCGGCAGGCCGACGGCGTCGAGAACCTCGGTGAGGCGGATCCTGGGCACCGTGTCCACGGGGTGCGGATAGGTGAGGGCGACATCGAGCCGGCCCACGGGCACGTAGGGCTTCTGGGGCAGGACCAGCAGGCGATGGGCGTCGTTCCGGTGCACCGTGCCCGATCCGAACGGCCAGATGCCGGCAATGGCGCGCAGCAGCGTGGTCTTGCCGGCGCCGGACGGGCCGGTGATGAGCACCCGTTCGCCCCGGCCGATGGCGATCTCATCCGTGCGGACGAGGGGAGCCCCGCCCGGCAGGCGCACGTCGAGGTCGCGCAGGGTGAGGCCGTGGGACCCGGCCGCGCGCGCCGAGCCGAAGGCCGGTACGTCCGCACCGACGCGGGCCCTGGCGATGGCCGCCTCGAAGCCGGTGAGCCGGTTCACCACCGAGGTCCACTCGGCCAGGGTGACATAGCTGGAGATGAAGAAGGAGAAGGAGCCCTGCACGGAGGAGAAGGCGCTCGCCGTCTGCATCAGCTGCCCGAGCTGGATCTGGCCGGCGAAATAAGCGGGGGCGACCACCACATAGGGGAAGATGGTGGAGATCTGGTTGTAGCCGGCGGTGAACCAGGTGAGGCGCTTCTGCGCCTTCATGAGATCGACGAAATTGCCGAAGATGCGGGAGAAGCGGCCGTCGAGCTTGCGATCCTCCGCCGGCGCGCCGGCGAGCAGGGCGATCTGCTCGCCATTCTCGCGCACCCGCACCAGATCGACGCGGAAATCGGCTTCGTAGCGCTGCTGGTTGAAGTTCAGCTTCACCAGCGGCCGGCCGATGAGGTGGGCGATGAGCGTGCCCACCGCCGCATAGATCAGCGCCGCGAAGAACAGGTAGCCGGGAATATGGATCTCGTGCCCGAACAGCGTCAGCCCCAGCGGGCCGGAGAGATTCCACAGGATGATGCTGAAAGAGAGCAGCGAGACGATGGTACCCAGCAGCCCCACGCCCACCGCGATGGTGCGGTTGACGAAGATCTGCACGTCCTCGGAAATGCGCTGGTCCGGATTGTCGGCACTATCGCCCGACAGGCGCAGGCGATAGTGCACGTCATCGGAGAGCCAAGCATCAAGATAGCGCTTGGTGAGCCAGCGCCGCCAGCGGATCTCCAGCCCTTGCTTGAGATAGACCTGGTACACCGCCACCACGATGGCACCGGCGGCAAGGCCGCAGAAGATCAGGATCTGCGTCTGGAACGCCGGGAAGTCCTTGTCCTGGATGGCGTTGTAGAAGGCCACGTTCCACTCGTTAAGCAGCACGGTGGCGAACACCCAGGCAAGTTCCAGGGCGATGACGGCGGCGAGCAGGCCGATGGCGGTCCACCGCTCCTCGCTCCTGAAATAGGGCATGGCGAGCCGGCGGATGTCGCCGACGAGGGTGAGAAGCGCGCGCACGAAGAACCTCTCATGACACCAAGTGCGCGCAGCTTTGCCGGCTGGCGCATGACCGCACCATGGCCGCCGCATGAACGATTGGAAAGGTGCCGGAGGGGAAGTGGGCGCGCGGCAGAAGGCGGGTTACAGACAGGATTGATCACTCTGTCTATAACCCAGCGCCTGAATCCATGAAGCGCGCGAACGCGCTCAGGCCTTCTTCACGAACTCCGTGCGCAGCACGAGGCCCTTCACCTTCTCGACCTTGCAGTCGATCTCCTCCGGATCGTCGGTGAGGCGGATGCCCTTCACCAGCGTGCCCCGCTTCAAGGTGACGGACGTGCCCTTCACCTTGAGGTCCTTGATGAGAGTGACGTTGTCGCCATCCTTGAGGATGGCGCCGTTCGCGTCCTTCACGTCCACTCAGACCTCCTTGGCCATCTCGCGCAGCCGGAATTTCTGGATCTTGCCGGTCGACGTCTTCGGGATCTCCTCGAAGACGATGTGGCGCGGGCACTTATAGGCGGCCAGATGGGTCCGGCAATGGGCGATCAGCTCGTCGGCCGTCGCGCTCGCACCCTCGCGCAGCTCCACGAAGGCCACCGGGGTCTCGCCCCACTTCTCGTCGGGCTTGGCCACCACCGCCGCCGCGCTCACCGCCGGGTGCTTGTAGAGGGCGTCCTCCACCTCGATGGAGGAGATGTTCTCGCCGCCCGAGATGATGATGTCCTTGGAGCGGTCCTTCAGCTGGATATAGCCGTCGGGATGCTTCACCCCGAGGTCGCCGGAATGGAACCAGCCGCCGGCGAACGCGGCGTCGGTGGCCGTGGGATTCTTGAGGTAGCCCTTCATCACCACATTGCCGCGGAACATCACCTCGCCCAGCGTCTCGCCATCGGCGGGCACCGGCACCATGGTGTCCGGGTCCAGCACGTCGAGGGCTTCGAGCGCGCCGTAGCGCACGCCCTGGCGCGCCTTCTTTATGGCGCGGTCCTGGGCGGGCAGGGCGTCCCATTCGGCATGCCACTCGTTAACCACGGAGGGGCCGTAGACCTCGGTGAGGCCGTAGACGTGCACCACGTTGAAGCCCGCCTCCTGCATGGCGGCGAGCACCGCCTCCGGCGGCGGCGCGGCGGCGGTGATGAACTCCACCTTGTGGGGCAGGGCCCGCTTGTCGGCCTCCGGCGTATTGAGCAGCGTGGACATGACGATGGGGGCGCCGCACATGTGCGTCACCTTGTGGTCGGCGATGGCATCGAAGATGGGCTTGGCGCGCACCTGCCGCAGGCACACATGGGTGCCGGCCGCCAGCGTGATGGACCAGGGGAAGCACCAGCCGTTGCAGTGGAACATGGGGAGCGTCCACAGATAGACCGGATGCTTGCCCAGGCTGCAGGTGACCACATTGCCCACCGCGAGCAGGTGCGCCCCGCGATGGTGATAGACCACGCCCTTGGGGTCGCCGGTGGTGCCGGAGGTATAGTTGAGCGCGATGGCGTCCCATTCGTCGTCCGGGGTCTTCCAGGCGAAGTCGGCATCGCCGGTGGCCAGGAAGTCCTCGTATTCGATGGTGCCGATGCGCTCGCCCTTGCCGGTGAATTCCGGGTCGTCATAGTCGATGACCACGGGCTTCTTGGTCGCCATGGCCAGCGCCGCTTTCATCACGGGGGAGAATTCCCGGTCGGTGATGAGCACCTTGGCCTCGCCATGGTCGATGGTGAAGGCCAGGATGGCGGCGTCGAGACGGGTGTTGAGGGAGTTGAGGATCGCGCCCGTCATGGGCACGCCGTAGTGGGCCTCCAGCATGGCCGGCGCGTTGGGGAGCATCACGGCGACAGTGTCGCCCTTGCCGACGCCGAGCTTGGCGAGGGCCGAGGCGAGCCGCCGGCTGCGGGCGTAGAAATCGCGATAATTGCGGCGCAACGCGCCATGGATGATGGCGGTGTGGTCCGGGAACACGCCGGCGGCCCGCTCCAGGAAGCCGAGCGGTGTCAGCGGCTGGAAATTCGCGGGATTGCGGTCGAGATGCAGGTCATAGATGCTGCCGGCCATCGGTCCCCCCTGGTCCATACCTTGTCGTCGCGCCGGGATTCCGGTCGTATTCGGGCCGCGAACGTAGCCGAGGCCGATGATCGGGCGCAATCTCGCGTGTGCGCGACCAAAGTCTCACCGGAGCCGGCCGGGAGGTTGCGGGGATGGTTCTGCGGTAAATTTAGTGGACCATGACAGGGATGCGGTCCAAGTCTTTTCCCGACCAATGTCTTACGCAATTGTGCGAACTTGCGTCGTGGATAGGCGACCGGCAGTAACCTCGCCCAACAGACGGTCGAATGGGAGGCGTCCATGTCCGAGGTCGGAACGAGCGGGTACGCTGAAGCCTACGCCAGCTGGCGCGCGGATCCCTCCGCCTTCTGGGGCGCGGCGGCCAAATCCCTGGAATGGTCGAAGGCGCCGGAAAAGGTGTTCGACGCGGAGGCCGGCGTCTATGGCCGCTGGTTCCCCGATGCCGTCGGCAACATCTGCCATAACGCCCTCGACCGCCACGTGGCGGCCGGCCGCGGCGACCAGGCGGCCCTGATCTATGACAGCCCGGTCACCGGCGCCAAGCGCACCCTGACCTATGGCGAGATGCTGAAAGAGGTGAGCACGCTCGCCGCGGTGCTTCAGGACCTCGGTGTCGGCAAGGGCGACCGGGTGCTCGTCTACATGCCCATGGTGCCGGAAGCGATCTGCGCCATGCTCGCCTGCGCCCGCATCGGCGCCATCCATTCGGTGGTGTTCGGCGGGTTCGCGGCGAAGGAGCTTGCCACCCGCATCGAGGACGCCGAGCCGAAGGTGATCCTCGCCGCCTCGTGCGGCATCGAGCCCAACCGCGTGGTGGCCTACAAGCCGCTCCTCGACCTTGCCATCTCCATGTCGGCGGTGAAGCCGGAGCGCTGCCTCGTGCTCCAGCGCCCCGAGGGGCCCGGCGCCCTGACCGAGGGCCGGGACCTGGACTGGGCGACCATTTGCGCGGCCACCGCCGATGCCGGCAGGAGCGCGCCGTGCGTCGACATGGCGGCCACCGATCCGCTCTATATCCTCTACACGTCCGGGACGACCGGCAAGCCCAAGGGCGTCGTGCGCGACGCAGGCGGCTACATGGTCGCGCTCGACTGGAGCATGAAGAACCTCTACGGCATCGCGCCCGGCGAGGTGTTCTGGACCGCTTCCGACATCGGCTGGGTGGTGGGGCACTCCTACATCGTCTACGGCCCGCTGATTCTGGGCGCGACCACCCTCGTCTATGAAGGCAAGCCGGTGGGCACTCCCGACCCGGGCGCCTTCTGGCGGGTGATCGAGGAGCACAAGGTGGTGGCGCTGTTCACCGCGCCCACCGCTCTGCGCGCCATCAAGAAGGAGGATCCGGACTGCCTGCTCAAGCAGGGCCGCGACCTGTCCCGCTTCCGCACCCTGTTCCTGGCCGGCGAGCGCGCCGATCCCGATACGGTGATCTGGGCGCAGCAGCAGCTCAAGGTGCCGGTGGTGGACCACTGGTGGCAGACGGAGACCGGCTGGGCCATCGCCGCCAATCCGGTGGGCCTCGGCCTGCTGCCCACCAAGCTCGGTTCGCCCACGGTGCCCATGCCGGGCTATGACGTCGAGATCGTGGACGAGGCCGCCAAGCCGGTTCCGGCGGGCACCATGGGCTCCATCGTGGTGAAACTGCCGCTGCCTCCCGGCTGCCTGCCCACCCTGTGGCAGCAGGACGACCGCTTCGCCGAGAGCTACCTCGCCGACTATCCCGGCTACTACAAGACCTCCGACGCCGGCTTCCTGGACGATGACGGCTACGTCTTCGTCATGGGCCGCACCGACGACATCATCAATGTCGCCGGCCACCGCCTGTCCACCGGCGGCATGGAGGAGGTGCTGGCCTCCCATCCGGACGTGGCCGAATGCGCGGTGATCGGCGTCAAGGACGAGCTGAAGGGCGAGGTGCCCTGCGGCTTCGTGGTGCTGAAGGCCGGCGAGCGCCGCGCCCCCGACGTGATCGAGAAGGAGCTGGTGGGCCTGGTGCGCGACCGCATCGGGCCGGTGGCGGCCTTCAAGCTGGCGGTGACGGTGAACCGTCTGCCCAAGACGCGCTCGGGCAAGATCCTGCGCGGCACCATGAAGAAGATCGCCGACCACGACGAATGGTCGGTGCCGGCGACCATCGACGATGCGGGCGTGCTCGAGGAGATCGAGGGCGTGCTGAAGGCCCGCGGCATCGCCTGATCCGGCATGACGGAGGCCGCCGGGGCCGATGCCCCGGCGGTGCTCAGCGGGAGAGGCTTCCGCCCCGGAACGGCTCGAAGCACGAATAGCCGATGAAGCACTGGGGATTGTCCTTCGTCGGCACCCATTCCGGCCGGGTGTCCTGGTCGTAGAGGCAGAAGCTCCGGTCGCGCACATAGCGGTCGTAGAGCGTGCGGGAGGTGGCCAGCACGGCCGACCCCCGCTTATTGATGAGGGCGGCCGCCTCGGCGCATGTCATCGTGATGCTCGGCGTCTGGGCGCTGGCGCCGCCGGTGCCGGCCAGGAGGCCCGTCAGGAGCGCGCCGCCAACAAGCGCGCCGCCAACGAGGCCGGGGCCGGCGACCAGCGCGACCGCGCCGAGGACGAGCTTCAATCTCTTCATCTTCGACCTTTCCGTCGGAGCGCCTGCCGGGCGCTGTCCCTCAGCTGGGATGAGCCCGGCCGATCCTCAAGAGCCCGAATCCGGCGCCGAACACAAAAGAGCGCGCGCCGCGGGGGATCGCTGCCTCAGCGCGCCTGATTGTTGTCGCGGCTCGGCACGTAGCAGGTGTAGCCGACGAAGCACTGCGGATTGTCCCGCGTCTTCACCCATTCCGGCTTGAGCTGTTCGGCGGCCGAGCAGAATCGGATCTCCCGGACATAGCGGTCATAGATGTTGGGGCCGGTGCCGAGCACGACGGCGCCGCGGGCGTTGACCAGCGCGGCGGCATCCCGGCACGACATGGCGAGGGTGTCCGGCCGGGCCTGGGCGAGGACCGGGCCGGACATGAGAGCGGCGAGGGCCAGAGCCCCGGCCGGCAGGGGGAATCGCATAGGTTGCATCGCAAGCCTCCTCTTGGGGCCGCTTCCTGAGTGTGGCGCAGACTCGCAGAATGCATCTGAACGGCGCCTGAAGGCCCTGTGTTTACTCTCTTTTTACCGCTCGGGCAGGCGACGGGCGCCCCTGTTGGCCGAAACCCGGCGGAAGTCACCTAAGTAGCGGTACCAGATTAGCATTCCGACGGTTGGTTGCACGGATTCGGATCGACTGTGGCAAGAATGTAACGGCATTGGCGCCGGACCTCTGCTAGATAGGTGCCACTGGACGAAGCGACTCGTGTCCCAAGCGAATTTCGCCCAAAAACTTAAGTACCCAAGCAAGGGGGTTTGGTCATGAAGCGGTTCCTTCTCGCCACTGTCGCGCTGGCGGCGCTCTCGGCTCCGGCCGCGGCTGCTGACCTGGCGACGAAGTATCCCGTCAAGGCGGTCGCCGTGCCGGTGTTCTCCTGGACCGGTTTCTACATCGGCGGCAACTTCGGCTACGGCGGTGACTCGGTCGATTTCACCGAGGCCGAGTACTACTACGGGTATCTGTCGCCCTACTCCTACAGCCACTCTGTGAACTCTTCCGGCTTCTTCGTCGGTGGCCAGATCGGCTATAATTACCAGTTTGCCAACAACGTGGTGGTGGGTCTTGAGACCGACCTCCAGTGGAGCGGCATTGAGGGTAAGAGCGACTTCACCGAGAGCTACTACGGTGTGCCTTACTACTCCCAGAACCGTAGCGCCTCGGTCGACTACTTCGGCACCATCCGCGCTCGCCTCGGCTATGCCTTCGACCGGTTCCTGCCCTACATCACCGGTGGTGTGGCCTACGGCAAGACCGCTATCAGCCACAGCGGCGGCTACACCGACGGCTACTACCTGTACAACGGCTCGGACTCCTCCACCAACTGGGGCTGGACTGTGGGCGCTGGCGTCGAGTATGCCATCACCAACAACTGGACGTTCAAGACCGAGTACCTGTATGTCGATCTCGGCAGCACGGATTACACCTTCGGCCAGACCTACTATGATGGTTACACTGCCTACAGCTATGTGGGCTCTGTGGACACCAAGTTCCACACCCTCAAGGCTGGTGTGAACTACAAGTTCTGATCGAAGCACAGCTTCGTCGGGAAAGCCCGCTGCCTCGGCAGCGGGCTTTTTTATTGCTTGGCCGCTGGGCCACGTCTTGGCCGGCCCACCGATCTCGCCCGGTCATGATCGGTGGGCCGGCTTCCGCATGAAGCGCCGGACGTGCGCGCGTCGCCCCCTCTTGAGTTTCGGCGCGGATTCTCCGATCAGGTGGATTGACCCCCGATCGCATCCGGCTCCAGAAGGCCTGAGACCTTCGGCCCGAGTCATGAGGCGCGCGTCATGAGTGAGGACATTGCCTTCAACCGCGCCTTCGACGCGCCGGCCGGACGGGTGGATGAGGTATCCCCTCTGGTGCGGCGGATCGTGGCCCCCAATCCCTCGCCCTTCACCTTCACCGGCACTTGCAGCTACATCATCGGCCGTGGCCAGGTGGCGATCGTCGATCCCGGCCCGGACGATCCCGCCCATGTCGCGGCCCTGCTCCATGCCGTGCGCAACGAGACGGTGACGCACGTCTTCATCACCCATACCCATCGCGATCATTCCCCGGCCACCGGCGCCGTCACGGCCGCAACCGGCGCCGTGACGCTGGGCGAGGGCCCCCACCGGCCCGCGCGTCCACTTGCCATCGGCGAGGTCAATCCTCTGGATGCCAGCGCCGACACCGATTTCGCGCCCGACATCCGGCTCGCCGAGGGTGACACGATCACGGGCCCCGGCTGGACCATGACGGCGCTCGCGACCCCCGGCCATTGCGCGAACCATCTCGCCTTCGCCCTGAGGGAGGATGAGCTCCTCTTCTCCGGCGACCATGTGATGGCGTGGGCCACCTCCATCGTCGCGCCGCCGGACGGGGCCATGGGCGATTACATCCGCTCGCTTGAAAAGCTCGCGCATCGGGAGGAGCGGACCTATCTGCCCGGCCATGGCGGCCCGGTGACGGACGCGCCCGGCTTCGTGCGGGATTACCTTGCCCATCGCATGGCCCGCGAAGCCGCGATCCTGCGCGCCCTCGACCGCGAGGTGGAGACGATTCCCGATCTGGTCCGCGGCATCTATATCGGCCTCGACCCCCGCCTCGTGGGTGCGGCCTCCCTCACCGTGCTGGCCCATCTGGAGCATCTGGTGTCGAGCGGCCGTGTCTTCACCGATGGGCCCATGCCGGCCATTACCGGTCGCTTCCGCCGTGCTGCCTGAAATGGCCCGCACGCGGATGGGTGGTCGCCATGTTGGAGCCGGCGCCTGATGTGCGGCCGATTCGTTCAGCATCTGCCTCCGGCGCGGTACGGCGAGATCTTCGACGTGGATCCCGCTCTGGCCGCGCTGCCGAACGCTCCGCCCCGCTACAATGCGGCGCCGACACAGGATCTCATGGTGGTCCGCCGTCATCCGCAGACCGGCGCGCGGCACCTGTCGCTGCTTCGGTGGGGGCTGGTGCCGTCCTTCGCCAAGGATGCGTCGGGCGGCGCGCGCCTCATCAACGCGCGCTCTGAAACGGCGCCCGACAAACCGTCATTCCGCTCCGCCTGGCGCGCGCGGCGGCGCTGCATCGTGCTGGCGGATGGCTTCTATGAATGGGCGGGCGCCGGGCCCCGCCGACAGCCCTTCTTCATTCGCCGCGCCGACGAGAGGCCCATGGCGCTGGCGGGATTGTGGGACGGCTGGAAGGATCCAGCTACCGGCCAGTGGCTGCGCACCTTCGCCATCCTGACGATTGCGGCCGATCCGAAGCTGCGTCCCCTGCACGAGCGGATGCCGGTGATTCTGCCCGATGGCGACATCGCCGCCTTCCTGGAGCGGGAGGACCCGCGTGACCTGATGCGCTCCTTTCCGGGGGAGGGGCTTGACCTGTGGCCGGTCTCGGCCCGCGTCAACGCGGTCCGCAACGACGATCCGGACCTGCCGGCTCCAGTGCCGGCCGAAGAGGCCGCCGCCGCCATGGCCCTGCTTGCGACGGCGCCCGAGCCGGCCTGAACGGCGCAGCCGTCAGCGGTGGCGGCGCTCGGTGGCGAGGTCGGCCATCAGCGCCTCGATGCGCTCGGCATTGGTTCCGAGGTCGTGGGTCCCGTAGCGGGAGGCGGAGCGCACATCCACGCGCGCGCCCTTCGAGGTCGGGCGGATGCGGATGGAGACATTGGAGCGAAAGCCCATGATGGGCGAAACCGCCACCGCCTCGATCTGGCCATCGCGCCGGGTGCCGCGGGGCGGCACGGCGTCGAGGATGGTCCAGTGCCGCTTCTGCACCAGGGCCAGTACCGTGTTGAAGGCTTCTTCCGGGGTGGCGGTGAGGTCCACCGGCTTGATGCCGGGATAGGCCATGCGCTGGGACGCGGCAGCCTCGATGCCGCCATAGGTCAGCGGATTGGCCTCCCGCGGGGAGGCGAGGGCCAGCGAACGGAAGCGGGGCGGATCGGCCGCATCGGTGGAGATGTCGGCGAGGGCCGGCAGCATCATGCCGCGCGCCAGCACCGCGGCGGGGCCCGCCAGCACCAGCACCGCGATGCCTACCGCCGCCATGGCCCGGCCGATGCCGAGCCATCCGGTCTCCCAGGTGATGAAGAAGGCCACGGTGCCGAGCACGCCGGCGATGGCGGCAAGGCCGAGCCCGGTGGCAAGCGTCACCAGCGCGGGCTGGAAATCGAGGAGGCCGGTGCGGTAGAGCAGCGCCGCCAGCGCCACCACCGGCAGCGAGAACAAGGCGAGCCGGAAGCTCCACCGCGCCAGCGGGGAGAAACGCTCTTCCGTATAGAGCCTGCGTCTGATCATTCCACCTGTCCGCGCACGGGCGTTGGGTTGTCTGGAGGGCGATCCGCTCAGATTGCCTCAATCCGAGCGGAGAATCGCGGTCTTACTTGAGAGAGAGCGCGTTTTCCCGCGCCGGGGAAGAGGGCGCCCGAGCCAGAAGGTTCGGAAGGTCGTCGATGCTGTCCACCACGAGATCGGCCTCGGGCAGCAGGTCGTCGATGGGGGCGGGGCCGGTGCGCACCGCGATGAAGCGGGCACCGGCGCTGCGGGCGGCGGCGAGGTCGTGGACGCTGTCGCCGATGACGGCGATGGCGCGGGGCGCAAGGTCGAACCGCTCGGCAAAGGCAGTGACCATGCCCGGACCGGGCTTCGAGCCGAAGCCGGAATCATAGCCGTGCACCGCCGCCAGCAGCGGCAGGATGCCCAGCGCCTGCGCCTGCTGCCTGGCGCTGTCCTCCGCATCGTTGGTGACGATGCCGAGGACGAAGCCGGCTTCACGCAGGTGTGCGAGGGTCGCCTGCGGCCGGCCGATGGGCGTCAGGCAGGCGAGTCCCTCGCGGGCGAACAAGTGGTCGATCTCGGCCAGGAAGCCGGCTGTCGCCGGCCGCCCGAGGGCCTGCGCCCATAGCGGCCCGTAATGCGCGGACGAGCCGGCGACGAGGGGCGAGGTGTGGAGGAATCGCTCCTCCGCCGGCAGATAGTGGCTTACCTCCTGAAGGCGCGACAGGGCGCCGGCATCGTCCCCTGCCAGGGCGCGCATGGCCGCCCCGCAGGCGGGTCCCCAGGTGCGGTCGAAGTGGACGAGGGTGCCGTCCTTGTCGAAAAGCAGAGCGGAAAGGTCGTGCATGGGCTGGTCCGGACACGGCGGAGAAGGGCGCGCCGGGTACTCTTTCGCATGGTTTGAAGGCGGTTTCACCCGTGACGCTGCTGCGGGCCTGACGTGGCCCCGCTCTCCTGGTCGGATAGCGCGTTCTCCAGGTCACAAGAGTGACGGGAGCTTGTCACACCAAAACAACATCTTGTGGCCGAACGGCAATGCCCCGGATTCAAAATGTTGCGGCAGGGCCACAGTCTGGCCGGCGGCATCGACCGGTCGCTTCGGCTTCTATTATCATGGGTGATGCTCTTGCGACGATCTGCGCCGCCCGGCGTCCGCCTTCCCGCCTCGCCGCCCGCCGCCGCGCGGGAACCGGCCCGCTCCGCATGGATGAGGTTTGCCCAATCGGGCATGTCCTGCCTCCTCCTTGCGGCGGGCGGGCCCGCCTTCGCGGCCGGGACAGCGCCGCTGCCGCCGAAGAAGCCGCAGGCGCAGGCGGTTGCCGTGCCCGCGCCGTCCGCCGTGCGACGTCCACCCCTGCGGGCGGCGCCGCTGCCGCCACCCCGCCCGGCCGAACTCGATGCCGAGGACGAGGATATGCCGGAGCCGGCCGCGGCGCCCCGGCTCGCCGCCCGCACGGTCGGGCCCGAGGAGGGTGCGGAGGCGGGGGAGGGCGCCGCACCGGATTTCGCACCATCGTCGCCCACCCGCCCGGATGCCCAGGCCCCGGCCGGAGCGGGCGGTCCCGGCGAAACTCC
Source organism: Xanthobacter autotrophicus (assembly GCF_030015065.1). Taxonomy (GTDB): domain Bacteria; phylum Pseudomonadota; class Alphaproteobacteria; order Rhizobiales; family Xanthobacteraceae; genus Xanthobacter; species Xanthobacter autotrophicus_D. The sequence continues at coordinate 30,169 of NZ_JAIVFN010000005.1, forward strand.
CCCGGCCGGAGCGGCGCGGGAGATGCCGGCGGCATGTGCGGCTCTGGTGGAAGAGGGCACCATCGTTGCCACACTGGAGGCGCCCATCGCGTCCAAGGGTGGCTGCGGCCTCGACCTGCCGGTACGGTTGTCCGGCGTGCGCCTGGTGGATGGCCGGCTTGTCAGCCTGAAGCCGGCTTCAGTGACCGGGTGCGAGGTGGCGGCCGCAACGGCCGAATGGCTGCGTGAGGATCTGGCGCCGGCGGTGGCGGCGCTGGGCTCGGAGGTCACCGCCGTGACGGTCGCGGCATCTTATGACTGCCGCCCACGCAACCGCGTCTCGGGCGCGCGCATGAGCGAGCACGGCCTCGGCAACGCCCTGGATGTGGGCGGCTTCGAGCTTGCCGATGCCCGGGTCCTGAAGGTGGAGAAGGGCGGCTTTCCCCAGCGGCTGCGTGCCGCCATGAAGGAGAGTGCCTGCCGGCGCTTCACCACCGTGCTCGGCCCCGGCTCGGACGGCTATCACGAGGACCATATCCATGTGGACCTCGCCAGGCGCCGGCTCGACATCCGCCTGTGCCGCTGGAACCTTGATGCGGGGACGGTGGTGGCCCGGAAGGACAAGCCGAAGGCCAAGGAGGCGGCCCCGGATGCCGCTGCCGCCGGCAAGGGCCAAGGCGGTGCGGGGCAGGACGGTGCGGGGCAGGACGGTGCGGGGCAGGACGGTGCGGTACCCGCCGGCGCCGCCGCGAAACCCGCCACCGGCCAGCGCGCCGATTGAGAATCGCTGACCCGGCGGGCTCGCATCCGGCGTGCGTGTGGATGGCTTGGCGGCCGGATTCGGTCGAGGGCCGGAAATGGAAAAGGGCGCGGATGAACCGCGCCCCCTGTCGTCGGATCAGGCCCCTGGACCCGGGATCAGAGCACCACCACTTCGGCGCCTGTCGGCACGCGGTTGTAGAGGTCGATCACGTCCTCGTTCAGCATGCGGATGCAGCCGGAAGAAATGGCCTGCCCGATATATTCGGGCTGGTTGGTGCCGTGGATGCGGAACAGCGTGTCGCGGTTGCCCTGATAGAGGTACAGCGCGCGCGCGCCCATGGGGTTGTGGGGGCCGGGGGCGACATAGCTCGGCAGGCCGGCGATGCGCTGGTGGATCTCGGGGGTGGGGGTCCAGCTCGGCCACTCGGCCTTGCGGCCCACCTTGGCCTGGCCACGGAAGGCGAGGCTTTCCTCGCCCACGGTCACGCCGTAGCGGATCGCCTTGCCGGGCGCTTCCACGTAGTAAAGGAACTTGTTGGGCGTATCGACAACTATGGTGCCGGGCTTCTTGTTCGTCGGATACTCGACGATATGCCGGGCGAATTCACCACTGGGCTTCACGTTGGGATACGGCTTGTTCGCGAGAAGCTGCTTGTCCCGCGCCGTCATCGCCGCTTCAGGTGCCGGTGCATAGGTTCCCGACATGCAGCCGCTGAGCATCAAACCCGCCAGCAGTGCTCCGACCAGCCGCCACTTCATGTTCGCCCTCGTTCTACTCTGCCTTGCTGCGCAAGGAGGAATCGATCCCGCTCCGATTGAATTAACCCAATGTCCGCCACGCTTGAAGAGTTCTGCCGGCCGGCGTGCGTGCTTATGCGAAAGCGTTGCAGAAATGCCGCACAGCCTGCCCTTTCGTCATGGCCCTTTGGAGTTTCTCAAGCATTTGGGCGCCTACTCTTCGTATGACCTCGGAGAAGTCGCATCGGTTGCACAGTTTTGACGCAGTCGATGGCCATTTCTGGTGGGGTCACGCGAAGGTGCCGCAACGTCAAAAGGCGCACCGTACAGGAGTAGGACATGTCTACCGGACAGCCGTCGCAGGGGCTCAGCCCCCGGGTGGAATCGGATCTGAAGCGCATGGCGCAGAACCAGCAGTGGCGGGAGATCGGGATTTCGGCCGTCGCAGCGGCCGCCCACCAGGCGAGCGAGAAGCGTATCGCCGAGGTCAAGGGCGGTGGTGAGCCCAACCGGGTGGTCACCCTCAAGGACATCGACTTCCTGGCCGCCTGATGGCGGCCTGAACCGGCAGGCCCGGCGCGGGGGCCGGGCCGCGGCGGTATTTGACTGGCAAAGACGGTGGGCTAGAAACACCATCCGATCCGGGGATATGCCGCATGCTCGTTGCCTATGTGTTCAGCGATGGGGGACTGGAGGCCGTCCCCGTCGCCGAGGGACCGATCCCCGCCGAGGCGGTGTGGCTCGATCTCATCTCGCCCACAGAGGCCGATGACGAGCGGGCCGAAGCCTTTGCCGGTATCTCCGTGCCAACGCGCGAGGAGATGGGCGAAATCGAGCAGTCGAGCCGCCTCTATATGGAAGGCGACGCGCGTTACATGACGGCCTCGCTCCTGTGCGGGGCCGATACGCCGACACCGGTCATGCTTGCGGTCAGTTTCATCGTGACCCGCGGCCGTCTGATCACGGTGCGCTACGGCGAGCCCCGCGCCTTTCCCTCGGTTGCCGGGCGCCTGTCCAAGTCCTGCCCTTCGGGGGTCTCCGGCGAGACCATCCTCATCGACCTGCTCGAGGCGATCGTGGATCGCGCCGCCGACGTGCTGGAGCAGATCGGCGCCGACGTGGAGCGTATCTCCAAGCGTATCTTCGAGCGCGAACGGGGGCGGGACAACGCCAACCAGCGCTATCGCGCCATCCTGTCCCACATCGGCCGCAAGGAGGGCCTCGTCTCCTACGCCCGCGAGAGCCTCGCCTCGCTGCAGCGGCTGCTGTCGTTCCTCGGCACCGAGACGGACGGGGCGACCGTAGGCAAGGACGCGAAGGCCTCCGTCAAGTCCATGAGCCGGGATGTGTCGGGCCTTTCCGACTATGCCGCCTTCATGGGCGACAAGCTGCAATTCCTGCTGGACGCGACCATCGGCATGGTGAGCCTCGAGCAGAACAACATCATCAAGATCTTCGCCGTGCTCTCGGTGGTGCTCATGCCGCCGACGCTGATCGCGTCCATCTACGGCATGAACTTTCACAACATGCCGGAGCTGGACTGGAGCTACGGCTATCCGCTGGCGCTCTGCGCCATGGTGGTGTCGGGCATCCTGCCCTACGTCTTCTTCAAGTGGCGCCGCTGGCTGTGAGATACCGCCGCCGCCCGCGCGCTCTTTCTTGAATTTAGAGGGCGATTCACCGATCCGATTGGTTCAATCTGATCGGATCGCGCTCTAGACGTGCTGGCCGCCATTGATATGGATTTCCGCCCCGTTGAGGTAGGATGAGATCTCCGTGCACAGCACGTAGATGATCTTCGCCACCTCGTCCGGCGTGCCGAGCCGCTGCATGGGGATCTGTTCGACGATCTTGTCGGTGCCCGGCGAGAGGATGGCGGTGTCGATCTCCCCCGGCGCGATGGCGTTGACGCGGATGCCGCGCCGCCCGAAATCGGACGCCATCTCCCGCGTCAGCGACGCAAGGGCCGCCTTGGAGGTGGCATAGGCAGCCCCGGCGAAGGGATGCACCCGCGAGCCGGCGATGGAGGTGACGTTCACCACCGAGCCCTGCGCCTTCTCCAGTTCCGCCGAGAGCCCCCGCGCCAGCATGATGGGGGCGAAGAAGTTCACCTGGAATACGTCCACCCAGGTCTCAAGGTCGGTGTCGAGGGTGCCGAGTCGCGAGCCGCCTTCGCCCTTGGGGGAGATGGCGGCATTGTTGACAAGGGCGTCGAGCCGGCCCTCCGGCAGGCGGCGTTTCACCTCGGCGATGGCATCCCTGGTGCTGGCGGGGCTGGAGAGGTCCACCTGGATATGGTCATCCGGGCCGGCGCCCCACGGGCATTTCTCCGGAAACGCATGGCGCGAGCAGGAGATGACGCGCCAGCCGGCGGCGGAGAAGCGCTTCACCGTGGCGTGGCCGATGCCGCGCGAGGCTCCGGTGAGGAGCATGATCCGCGGCGGGGCTTCGGGTTCGGCGGTCATGGCTGAAGGGTCCCGGGCCGGCAGTCAGGGCTGATGCATCCTGCCACGCCATGCAGCACTCCGGCGCGGCGCGGTCAAGGCGGGACCATCTCGCGGCCGGGCCTCCGGCGGGGCGGCCTCAGGGGTAAAGCCGCGTCTTCGACCAAAGCGCGCCTTCGTCGTCGCGGCGGAACACCACCCGGTCGTGCAGCCGGAACGGGCGGTCGTGCCAGAACTCGACAGCCACCGGCAGCACGCGGAAGCCGGTCCAGTGGGGCGGGCGGGGCACGGTGCCGAGGGCGTATTTCGCGGTTGCCGCCGCCACCGCCGCCTCCAGCGCGAAGCGGCCCTCCAGCGGGCGCGACTGGCTCGAGGCCCAGGCGCCGATCTGCGACAGGCGGGGGCGGGTGGCGAAATAGGCGTCCGCCTCCTCGGTGCTCACCTCCTCCACCGGCCCGCGTACCCGCACCTGCCGGCGCAGCGATTTCCAGTGGAAAACCAGCGCCGCCTTGGGGGTGGCGGCGAGTTCGCGGCCCTTGGCGCTGTCGGTGTTGGTGAAGAAGACGAAGCCGCGGGCGTCGAGGCCCTTCAGCAGCACCATGCGGGCGTCGGGCAGGCCGTCGGGATCGACGGTGGCGAGGGTCATGGCGTTGGGGTCGTTCGGCTCGCTCTTCTCGGCCTCGGCGAGCCACTCGGCGAACAGCCGGAACGGCTCGGACGCTTCCGTAAAATCACCGGATGTTAAGGGGTTGTGGGCTTCCATGCTGGTGCTTGAAGTCATGTGGGAGCCCCTTGTGCCTCGCCTCTTGCGCGCCGTCCCCACGGGCGGCTGCCGTTCCTTATATAGAAGCGTGATCCGCCGGCGCGAAGGCCTCTGTCGCATGGCGGCCGCGGGGCTCGTCGTCGCGGCTCTCGGCGGCTGCTCCACCGTCAACGTGTCGCCGGACGATGCCATCGTCACCGGCTCCATCCGGGCGACGCCGGCCTCGCTCCCGGTACCGGACGGCCTCGCGCCCTCCGGAGTCGCCGCCAGCGACTGGGTGCAGGCGAAGATCGCCCTCGATCAGGCCCTCTCCGCGCGCCAGAAGGACGTTTCGATTCCCTGGGACAATCCCGAGACCGGCGCCCGCGGCACGGCGACGCCGGTGGGCCCGGCCCGCGCCGGCGGCTGCCGCGACTTCATGATCTCGCTGGTGGACGGCAAGGCCGCCGACCGCTGGATCCAGGGCGAGGTCTGCAAGGCCCGCTCGGGCACGGCCCTGTCGCAGGTCCGGGTGCTCGGCCGGGCCTGAGGGCGCCGGCCTTCCGCGACGAGACGAAAAGGCGCGCGCGCCCGCCGGCGTGGCCGTTGCATTTTTCGCGCCGCGAACCACATCCTACAGTGCGGCTGGCCGCCTGAGCGCCGGCCGGCGAGGTGATTGACCCATGCGTGATCCTTACGACGTCCTCGGCGTTTCCAAGACCGCCGACGAGGCCGAGATCAAGCGCGCCTATCGGAAGCTGGCGAAAAAGCTGCATCCTGACGCCAACGCGTCCGACCCCAAGGCCCAGGACCGCTTCGCGGAGCTGAATACCGCGCACGAAATCCTCGAGGACAAGGAGAAGCGCGCCCAGTACGACCGCGGCGAGATCGACGCCGAGGGCAAGCCGCGCGCGCCCGAATTCACCGGCTTCGGCGGCGGCGGCCCGCGGCGCGGCCCCGGCGGCTTTTCCGGCTTTGACGGCGACACCATTTTCGAGAGCTTCTCCTTCGGTCCCGAAGGCGCGCGCCGCACCTCCTCGCGGGGGGGCGGGGGCGGTTTCGAGGACCTCGGCGACATCTTCGGCTTCGGCCGCCAGCGCCGCGCGGCAGGCGGCGGCTTCGCGCCCCAGCCCGGCGCGGACATGGAGATCACCCTTCCCGTCTCCTTCGAGGAGGCGACGGAGGGGGCCTCGAAGCGCGTCGGCCTGCCCAACGGCAAGCAGATCGACATCAAGATCGCCGCCGGCACCCGCGAGGGGCACCGCATGCGCCTCAAGGGACAGGGCGAGCCGAGCCCCATGGGCGGCCCGCCGGGCGATGCCTATGTCACCGTCTCCTATGCGTCCCACCCGATCTTCGAGCGGGACGGCGACGACCTGCGCCAGAACGTGGATGTGACGCTCGCAGATGCGGTGCTGGGCGCCAAGGTCCGGGTGGCCACGCTCAAGGGCGCGGTGGAGCTCGCCATTCCCGCCTGGACTTCCGGTGGGCGCACCTTCCGCCTGCGCGGCAAGGGCCTGCCCACCGCGAGCGGCGGCCACGGCGACCTCCTGGTGCGGGCCAACCTCATCCTGCCCAGGGAGAAGGATGGCGAGCTGGAAGCGCTCATGAAGAAGCTGCGCGAGCAGGCGGACTGAGCCGCCTGCGCCGCACCCTCCGATCCCCTACCGTATTTGGGGGATGCGGCAGCGGAGCAATGGTGCGCATAATTCAAGGGTTGCAACCTGGGTTTCTCAGGAGGCGATCCACATGGCAAAGCCGACCTTCGACGAACAGCTCGCCGCGGAATATTCGGGGCTGTTCGCGTCTCTCGTCATCCGGCCCGAGCGCCGCGACGAGGTCCAGCGCATCGCCGACCGGATCCTGCGGCCCGCCAACCGCAGTCGATACGAGGCCGTGGAGGCCGAGACCTCCGTGCCCTGGTTCGTGGTGGCGATCATCCACAATCTCGAGGCCGACATGGCCTTCTCCGCCCATCTGCACAATGGCGACCCGTTGACGGCGCGCACCGTCAACGTGCCTGCCGGCCGCCCCAAAAAGGCCCCCACCAGCGGCGGGCGCTACGATTGGGTGGAGAGCGCCGTCGATGCCCTGGCCTATGACGGGCTCGACAGCTGGAAGCCATGGACGGTGCCCGGCATCGCCTATGCGCTGGAGCGCTACAACGGCTTCGGCTACCGCAACCGCTTCCCCTTCGTCAAAAGCCCCTATCTCTGGGGCTTCAGCAATGTCTACACCCGCGGCAAGTTCATCCGCGACCGCGTGTTCTCGCCAGATGCGGTGAGCCAGCAGTGCGGCGGCATGACCCTGCTGTCCGCCCTGATGGACGAGGATGAGGTCGCCCGGCGCCTCGGCTTCGCGCCGCCGCCGGAAAGCGACGATGTGGCCAAGCCCACGCCGTTCCTTCCCGCCGACGGCAGTGTTCTGGAGTTTCCGGACAATCCGCCGGCATTCCCGGGCAAGTACCTGATGGAGGAGGTCGGCGACAAGGTGTCCGTCACCCGCCTCCAGAAGCGGCTGGCCGAGATGGGCGCCTCGCCGGGGGCGCCGTCCGGAACCTTCGATACGCCTACCAAATATGCGGTCCAGCTGTTCCAGGCGCGCTCGGTGGACCTCGACGGCCTGCCGCTGGAGATCGACGGCATCGTCGGCCCCAAGACCTGGGGCGCGCTGTTCGGCCCCCTCTCCATCGCCAGCGAGTGGGTGAAGCCGCGCATCGCGATCAAGAAGGCGGAACGCACCCTTGCCTCCGCCGTGCTCGACGTGGCGAGCGACCAGATCGGGGTCAGGGAGATCCCGCCCAACAGCAATCGCGGCCCGCAGGTGGAGGCCTTCCTCGGAAGCGTCGGCCTCGGCCGCGGCAATCCCTGGTGCATGGCCTTCGTCTACTGGTGCTTCGCCGAAGCGGCCCGGGACCTGGGCGTCGCCAACCGGGTGCCGCGGAGCGGCCATGTGCGGACCGCGTGGAAGGAGACGTGCGCCCGCACCTCCGGCGTGCGCGTGGTGACGGGGCGCGAGGCGCGGGTCGATCCCTCGCTGGTGACGCCGGGCATGGTCTTCTTCCTCGGCCTGTCGGGCAGCACCGGCCATGCCGGCATTGTCGCGGACAATATCAATGGCAGCCTCGTCACCATCGAGGGCAACACCAACCAGGACGGGGTGCGGGACGGCGGCGGCGTGTTCCGCCGCGTCGGCCGCAAGGTCACCGACGGCGTGGTGCTGGGCTTTGCCGCCTTCGGCTAGTGGTTCGACCGCGACAGATGGAACTCATCTCTCGCGAGCAGGTCGAACCACAACTCCTAGATCCACTAGAGCGCGCGCCGATCGGATACCGCGTTCGTTCTCATCAAGTTTTGAGGGCGGTTCACCGACCGGATTGCTGCAATCTGGTCGAATCGTGCTCTAGAATGGACCGTCCCGGCAAAGCGGGCGCAGCGGGGGAAAGGTGAGGCTTGCGCCTCACCCCTTTGGGCGGCTTTTCAGGGGCGCTGGGGGCCTCTAAAGTCCGCGCCCGAAAAGGACAAGGAAGCGCGCCCATGTTTCTCGAGCTGCAGAACCTCTATTTCGAAGACCTGACCCTTGGCCGCACCGAGCGCATGTCCAAGACGGTGTCGTCTTCGGACATCGTCGGTTTTGCCGAGCTGACCGGTGATCGCAACCCCATCCACCTGTCGCAGCATTTCGCCGCGAAGACCCCCTTCGGCGGCCGCATCGCCCACGGCCTCTACACGGCGAGCCTGATTTCCGCCGTGCTCGGCACCCGCCTGCCCGGGCCGGGCGCCATCTACATCTCCCAGACCCTCAACTTCCGTGCCCCGGTGCGCATCGACGACACGGTGGACGTGGAGGTGAAGGTGGTGGAACTGATCCCCGAGCGGTTCCGTGCCCGGCTCTCGTGCGTTTGCACCGTCAAGGGCGAGGTGGTGCTCGACGGCGAGGCGCTGGTGAAGGTGCCGTCCTCCGGCGTGCAGAAGGTTGCCTCCGCCTGAAGCGTCGGCCACCCTCCCATCCTCCGGCATGAACGCCGCTCCGGGTGGAGCGGCCTTCGTTCCGGTTCAGGAGACCGAACCCGCTCCGGGCATGTCACCCGGGCGCGTGGGGCCAGGCGAGGAGGGCGGGATGTTCGAATCGGCCACGTTTGAGCACCGGCTGGACAAGGCCGCCTTCAAGGCGCTGGAGCCCAGCCTGCGCGAAGACCTCCTCAACGCCCAGTTCGCCCTCATCGAGGCGAAGCGGCGCAGCCTGATCGTGCTCATCCATGGTCCGGACGGCGCCGGCAAGGGTGCGGTGCTCAACCGGCTCTACAGCTGGCTGGACGTGCGCAAGCTGCAGACGCTCACCTTCGAGATGCCCTGCGCCGAGGAAGACCGCCCGCCCATGTGGAAATACTGGCGCGAGCTGCCGCCGTTCGGCCAGATCGGCATCATGCTCGGCTCCTGGTACCATGCGCCATTGTGCAAGCGGGCGCTCGGCACCATGGGCCGGGCGGATTTCATGGCCGCTCTCGACGAGATCGAGCGCTTCGAGAGCATGCTCCACGCCGAGGGCGTCAGCCTGCTCAAGATCTGGCTGTATCTCGACGGGGACGAGGCGCGACGCCGGCTCAAGGCCCTGACCAATGGCGACTACCAGCGCCCCGTGGTGCGCGAATGGGCGGAGGTCGAGGGCTCCGCCGCCCGCAAGCGTTTGCACCTGGCATCCGAGGACGCCGCCCGCGCCACCTCCACCGAGATCGCGCCTTGGCACGTGGTGCCGGCCGCCGACACGGAATATTGCGACGCCATGGCGGGAAGCCTTTTGCTGGAGAAGCTCCGCGCCATGGCGGCGGAGCCGGAGCCCGCGCCGCTGCCCTTGCCGCCCAATCCCACTCATGTTCCGGGGGCCTTGCCCCCCTTCTCCATCCTCTCCACCCTCGACCTGTCGCAAAGCCTGGCGGAGGAGGAGTACGACCGCGAGCTGTTGCAGGCCCAGAGCCGCATCACCCGCCTCACCAATGGGCCCGCCTTCGCCGGCTCGGGCCTGGTGGTGGCCTTCGAGGGCTCGGACGCGGCCGGGAAAAGCTCCACCATCATGCGCCTGAGGCGGGCGCTGGACCCCCGGCGGTTCCGGGTCCACCCCATCGCTGCGCCCACCGACGAGGAGCGGGCGCGGCCCTATCTGTGGCGGTTCTGGCGGCACATTCCCGCCCATGGGCGCACCGCGATCTTCGACCGGTCCTGGTACGGCCGGGTGCTGGTGGAGCGCGTCGAGGGCCTGTGCGGACCCGACGACTGGGGCCGGGCCTATGGCGAGATCAACGATTTCGAGGCGCAGCTCTCCGGCGCGGGCTATGTGGTGGTGAAGTTCTGGCTCGCCATCAGCCAGGAAGAGCAGGCGCGCCGTTTCGAGGAGCGCGAGACCATCGCCTACAAGCGCTTCAAGCTCACTCCCGAGGACTGGCGCAACCGCGAGAAATGGCCGCTCTACGAGGCGGCGGTCACCGAGATGGTCGATCGCACCTCCACCCGCGAGGCGCCGTGGACGCTGGTGGAGGCGGAGGACAAGCACTTCGCCCGCGTCAAGGTGCTGAAAACCATCGCCGACCGGCTGGAGGCGGCGCTGGGCTGAAGCGCGCCGGCCCGCTTCAGGCGGGTGTCCGCCAGACCTCGCCGGGGTGGAATGGCAGGAAGCGTTCCGCCGGGATGCCGGCGGTGCGCAGCGCCTGCGCCAGCGCCTGCTTGGGTGCGTCCTGCGCCTCGTCGGTGAGGCGGAAGGTGCCCCAGTGGATGCCGAGGCCCTGCGCCGCCCCGGTATCCTCGAGGATGCGCACTGCTTCTTCCGGATTGGTGTGCTGCGGTGCCATGAACCAGCGCGGTTCATAGGCGCCGATGGGAATGAGCGCCAGCCGCGGCGGCCCGAAGGCCCGGCGCACCGCGCGGAATATGTCGCCCGTGCCATAGCCGGTGTCGCCGGCGAAGTAGATCACGCCTTCCGGCGTCGTCAGCACGAACCCGCCCCACAGGGCGAACCGGCGATCCTTCAGGCCCCGTGCCGACCAGTGGTTGGCGGGATGGATGACGGCCGTCACATCGTTGCTCAGCGCGAAGCGATCCCCCCAGTCGCCGGTGGACACCGGCATCTGCGGCACCGCGCGGCGGATCGGCACGTCGTTGCCGAGCGGGGTGACGAGGCGCGGCCGGTGTGCGCGCCAGAGCCGGCGGAGCGTCGGCAGGTCGAGATGGTCGTAGTGGTTGTGGCTCAGCAGGACCACATGGATTTCGGGCAGCGCCGCAAACGGGATGCCCGGCGGATTGAACCGCGTGGGCCCGACGAAGGGCAGGGGACTCACGCGCTGCGACCACACCGGATCGGTGAGGATGTTGAGGCCCGCCACCTGGATGAGCACGCTCGCATGTCCCACCATGCTCACCCGCACGCCCGAGGTGACCTGTTTCGGCGGCATGTCGGTCGCGGTGGGCAAGGCCGGATGGGCCGGCCAAGCCCCGCGCGGCGTGCGCATCCTGCGCCAGCGCATGAGATCGCGGGCGGTCTTGTCGGTGGAGGGGTGATCCGGATTGAAGAAGCGCGTCCCGTCGAAATGGTCCGAGGGCGCGCCGGTGTGGTAGGGGCGGGGCATGGCCTGCTTATAGCAGCGCGTACCGGCAAGGTCGCGGCTTCGTCGCGCTCGGAACGACCCCGCGCTTCCCGCGGGCTCGGAGTAATGGCTGACGAGGCAGTCAGAGGCGAACCGGTCTCCGGCGTCAAATTCCCTGTGCTCCGGGAATTTGCAGGGGATCTTTGCTGCGCGGAGGCAGGCTGAACGGTTCCGCGTCTTAAAATACACGTATTATCATATGCTTATGCCTTCGAGTGCCCTAAAATGCAATGCAGGGAATTTTGCCCCTCTCGCAGGGATTTTTCACCCCGTTGCTGGGAACGGCCTCGCGGGGAGGGGATATCTCGCAAGGTTCTCTGGATTCCGTATCGCTGCCCCCGGTCATGGGAATGGGAGCCGGAATTGAGACGCAGCTCCACAAAAAACCTCGCCGCCTCCCGCTCTTCCCATTGCAGGGAATGCGGGCTCGCCGTTCACCCGCGATTGTCGGCTGAGTCCAAGCGTCTGCCATCGCGATCTTGCGTCCGGTGACGCAGGGCGATCAACGCTTCCATGATGGCCTGCTCGGCCGCTGCGAGCTTGATCGCCACCATGGGATCCTGACGGCCCGCCAGTGCCAGAAAGGCATTGAGCACCTCATCGGAGTGCTGAACGAGCACCGCGAAATGTTCTGCGCTGGGGCCGTAACGCCCCGAGAACCAGTTTTTCACGGTTCTTTCGTTCGCTCCAGTCCATGCCGCCACCGTCTTGATACCGGCATGGGTCGGGCCAAGCGCCCGAGGCAGAGCGGCGGACACTTCACTGGCAAAGGCTCGTTCGCCCGGCAGTCCACCTCCACCGCTCCCCCGTTTCCATCTGGAAAGAACTTGCCCATTTTTGGAAACGACATTCCACCCTCCACCCTCCCAGGCCTTAAGAGCCTGTTTGAAAATTCAGAAGGGCATAACCGCGCTCACCCCGTCATGCCCCGGCTTGTGCCCGAAGTCGGCTGTTGCCGACTTCGGTTCCCGGAAGGCGGAACTCGGGAACACCCGAGTTCCGGGCATCCACGCCGAACCGCTTGGGAAAGCGTGCGAAAGCCATTCCCAGCCTCACCGCGTGGATGGCCGGGACAAGCCCGGCCATGACGGTGATAAAGTACCTGCCGGAGCTGCAAGCGCCCATCTGGGCGATTTTTCAAACGGGCTCTAAGGAGGCCGGCAGTGCGTACGATGGCGGCCCAGAGGGCTTTGACGCCGCGTTCGAAGACTTTGAACAAGTGGGCCTCGAGCTTCGAAAAAGGCGTTCTCGATCGGGTTGAAATAGGGGCCGTAGGGCGGTAGGAGCACAAGACCCTCGCTCGCAGCCCCGATCATTCGGAGCACCTGTGGCGCCTTGGCAAATCGAGATTGTTGATCACCACGATATCGCCGGACGGGAGCTCGGGAACGCGGACTTGTGATGTTGCCCCGAACAAGCCGGACCGCCTCTGGTAAGGTGAAACTCATGCATTTGAATCATGTAACCTGAAAGTTCATGCGTCAGTTTGCCGACAAGCCGCACTTCCCAGCCCGCCCCTTGCGGGTCGCGCTCTTTGTCCATGCCTTTTTCCCGGAACATATCTACGGTACGGAATCCTATACGCTTGCCCTCGCGCGGCAGTTGCGCGCCCTGGGCCATTATCCGGTCGTGGTTACTGCGGTCAGCCCTGGCGAACCGTCCCAGGCCGAAGAGGTGGAGCGCTACGCCATCGGCGACATCCCCGTCCTGCGTATCGACCGCAACCGGACACCGCCGCGCAATGCGCGCGAGGAGTACGACATGCCGGACCTCGCTCCGCTGCTGGAGCGTCTCCTCAGGGAGATCCGGCCGGACGTGGTGCATGTCTGTCATCTGGGCAACTTCTCGGTCGTCCTGCCGCAGGTGACCGAGGCTCTTGGCATTCCCACCTTCGCCACCCTGACGGACTTCTTCAACCTGTGCCTCAACAGCCTCCTCCAGCTTCCCGACGGCGGCCTGTGCACGGGTCCCGATGCGCGCCGGCTCAACTGCATGACATGCGGCATCCTGATGCGTCGGTCCGAGCGGCCGAGCCCGTTCTGGGCAGCGCTGGCGCATCCGGTCGTGCACCACCTTGCAGCCCTTGCCGGAACCAGCCTCGCCCCGCTCCTGCCGCCACCGCTTGGAACCGATGCGCGCTCCGTGATCCGCCGGCCGCAGGCTTTCGGGGCGGCCATGGGGCGATACCGGGCAGCCATCGCGCCGACGCACTATCTGAAGGATACGTTCGAGGCCAATGGCGTCACCCTGCCTCTGGTCCACAGCGCCTTCGGCATTGATATCGACCGCCGCCCCAAGCCGCCCGCCGGTGATGGCCCGGTACGCTTCGGCTTCATCGGTCAGATCCTGATGCACAAGGGGCCGCATTTGCTGCTCCAGGCGCTCCGGCTTCTGCCGGCAGCCGCCTTCTCCCTCGACATCTGGGGCTCCGAGCAGCTTTATCCCGACTATGCGCGGGACTTGCGGAGCGTCGCTGCGCCGATGCCGGTCACCTTCCATGCCCCCTTCGAGGAACACCGGATGGCCGAGGTCCTCTCCCGGATCGATGTTCTGGTGCTGCCGTCGACCTGGTTCGAGAACGGGCCGCTCACCTTGCTCAAGGCACTTGCGACCCACACCCCGGTGGTGGTCTCCGACGTGCCGGGCATGACCGAGTTCATCCAGGAGGGCATCGACGGCTTCGCCTTCCCGCGCGGGGATGTGGAAGCGCTCGCAGCGGTCCTGCGCCGGTTCGTGGAGGCCCCGGACCTCGCCCGCAGCGTGAGCGCAGCCACGGCCTATCCGCGCACCGAGCGCACCATGGCGCTGGAGGTGCTGGACCTCTATTCGCGCTTCGGCGGCAGCCCGGCGCCGGCGGCCGGCGCAGCATGAGGGTCGCCATCCTCAGTTCTGGCTGTCTGCCGGTGCTGGATGGCGTCACCGTCAGCGTGGATGCGCGGGTCCAGCGGCTCGCGGCTCGCGGGCACGATGTCCTCCTGCTCGCGCCCCGGCCCGCGGACGACTTGCGGCGGCCGGCCGGTCTGCCCGACGGGGTGGTCTTCGTGGGCCTGCCGGGAACGCCATTCGGCGCAGCGGCGGGGGACATCAATCCCGGTCCCGCCGCCCATGAGGTGATCGAGCAGGCGCTCGCCGCCTTCCGTCCGGATCTCATCCACGTGGACGAGCCCGAGCGACTCGCCTGGGGCATCAGGCGCCTGCCGGGTCTTGCCTTCGCGCGGCGCCACGGCATCCCGGCCGTGGCGTTCTTTCACACCAATTTCGTCGATTATTGGGGGCAGGGGAGCCGCCTGGCGCCGCTTCTCGACCCGTTCAAGGCGGTGGGCTGGCGGCTGGTGACAGCGCTTTACAACAGGTTTGACGCCACCCTGGTGCCGAGCGCGCAGACCCATCGGCGCCTCACCGGCTTCGGGCTGAGCAACGGGGTCTGCGGCCGCTTCAACGGCTCCGATACGGCGTGTTTCTCGCCGGCCCTGCGCGCCCCGGGCTATTGGGGACGGAACTGGGGCCTGCCCGGTCTCGACGATCGGCCGGTGATGCTCATTGCCGGCCGCCTGACGCCGGACAAGGGCTGGTTGTCCTGGGACGAGGCGCTGCCGGCGCTCGCCCGGCGTCTGGGAGATAACCTCGGCGTGCTCATCGCCGGCGATGGGACACTGCGGCCTCGCGTGGAGCGTCTGGCCGCAACGCTGCCCCAAGCGCATGTGTTGGGCGCGGTGCCCCACGCGGATCTCGGCGCGCTTCTCGCCAACAGCGACGCCTATGCCACCTTCTCCCGCTGCGAGAATGCGAGCCTCGCCATCTATGAGGCGCTGGCGGGCGGCGCGCCGGTCGTCGCGCCGCGCGCGGGCGGCATTCCGGGGCAGGTCCGCCACGGGGAGAACGGCTTGCTGTTCGAGCCCGGCGATATCGAGGACTTCGTGACCCAGATGGCCCGCCTCGTCGAGGACAAGGCGCTCGCCGCCCGCCTCCGCGCGACCCTCGCCGCCGAGCGTGAGATGCTGGACTGGGAGCCCGCCTTCGAGGCGTGGCTCGATGCCGTCAGCCGGATCGCGGAAGGCCGAGGGCGGCGGCCTCCTGCGTGAGCGCCTCCAGGGCCTGATCGAGCTGGGCGTCGGTATGGGCGGCCGAGAGGAAGAAGCGCAGGCGGGCCGAGCGATCGGGCACCCCCGGCGGCAGCACCGGGAAGGCATTGATGCCGCGCTCCAGAAGCTTTTGGGCGAGTTGCACGGTCTTGATGGTCTCGCCCACGATGACCGGCACGATGCCAAAGCCCCAGGCGGCTCCCACATCGAAGCCGCCGGCCACCATCTGGGCCCGGAAGCGCGCACCATTGGCCCGGAGGCGTGCCACCCGCTCGGGCTCGGTGATCATCAGTTCCAGCGCGACGCGCGCGGCCTCCGCCACCGGAACCGGCATGCCGACGCTGTAGACCATGCCCGGTGCGAACGCCTTGAGATAGTCGATGAGCGCCATCGGCCCGGCGATATAGCCGCCGCAGCTCACCAGCGACTTGGAGAGCGTGCCGAACCAGATGTCCACGGCTCGCGGATCGACGCCCGCATGCTCGGCGATACCCCGCCCCGTGCCGCCCAGCACGCCGAGGCCGTGGGCGTCGTCGATCATGAGCCAGCAGCCGAACCGCTCCTTCAGCGCCACGAGGCTCTTGAGGTCTGGTCCGTCCCCGTCCATGGAGAATAGGCCTTCGCTCACGATCAGGACCCGGCCGAAGCGGTCGCGGTCGCGCGCCAGCATGGCCTCAAGGGCGTCAAGGTCATTGTGGGGGAAGGTGCGGCGGGTGGCGGGGCTGTACTGGGCGCCGAGCAGCACGCAATTGTGCATGAGGGCATCGGTGACGACGAGGTCATTCGGCCCCATGAGGGTCGGGATCACCGCCAGCGCGGTGGCGTGGCCGCTGACGAAGGCGAGGGCCGCCTCGGCCCCGTAGACGGCGGCGAGCCCCGCCTCAAGCGCGCCATGGGCCGGCCGCTCGCCGGCGGACAGGCGGCTCGACGAGACGCTGGTGCCCCATTGCGCGGCCGCCTCGGCAACGGCGCGGGTGATGCGCGGGTCGCCGTTGAGGCCGAGATAGTCGTAGGACGCGAAATTCACCACCTCGCGCCCGTCGATCCTGGACACGGCACCTGCGCGCATCTCGTGAACGCGGTGGTAGGGGCTTTCGAGGCCCAGCAGATCCGCCGCGGCGAGTTGCGTTCTGAGTTCCGTGAAGCGCGGCAGGGTCTCGAACGCCGTCTGCGGCCAGTGGTCCGCCCGCTCGGGTGGCCGGGGCGCCGCCGCCGGGGTGGGCGCCCTCATCTCGGCCATGAGCCGGGCGAGCTCGTCGTCCGAGAGGCGGCCACCGCCGCTCATGCCGGCCGCCCCGTGGCGGCGCGGCGGGCGCCGATGGCCTTGAGGATGGCGCTGCCGTCTTCCGGGGCGAGGCTGACGCCGTGCTGCTCCAGCATCGCCGCATCGGTGGCGTCCGGACCGGCTTCCGGTGCCTCGGAGGCCGGCTCGGGCGTCCCGCGCAGGCTCGCCAGCGCGACGCCCGTGAGGTCCGCCAGGGTGCGGCCGCTGCCGATGGCGAGGAGCGGCAGTTCCAGCCCGAACTTCTTTTCCAACGTCAGCCGCAGCTCCAGTGCCATGAGGGAGTCCATGCCGAGCGCGGAGAGCGGTGCGGTCGGATCCACGGTCTCGGCGGGGAGACGCAGAATGCCGGCGATCTCCCGTGCCAGCAATTCGCCGAGCAGGTCGCGGGCGGCATCCTCGCTCAACCCGGCGAGGCGCGCGGGAAGGGGATCGCCGTCGCCTCCCGCCTCGTTCGCCGTGGCGGAGAAGAGGCGCGGGAAGGTCGGCGTCTTCAGCACGGCGAGCTGGCTTGCGATCGCCGTCTGGTTAACCTGGGCATAGACCGCCATGGGTCCGGCCTCCTGTCCCCGGGCCATCAGGCGACCGAGGAAGGTGAGCGCCTCGCTGGACACGATGCCGGCGACGCCGGTGGCGCGGGCGAGGCGCTGGCCGAGCGCTTCTTGCTTGGCGATCACGCCGGCATCCGAAATGGCACCCCAGGCCAGGGCAAGTCCAGCAAGCCCCCGGCTGCGGCGGTTGCGCACCACGCCTTCAAGGAAGGCGTTGGCCGCCACGTAGGCGCCCTGTCCGGGGCTGCCGATCATGGCCGAGGCCGAGGAATAGACCACGAAATGGTCCACCGGATGGGCTTCGGTAATGCGGTCGAGGGCCAGCACGCCGTCCACCTTGGGGGCGAGCACGGTGGCAAGGCTCTCGGCGGTGAGGTTCGCCACCACGCCGTCCTCCAGCACCATGGCGGTGTGGATGATGCTGCGCAGCGGGCCATGTGTGGCCACGAGGCGCTCGACGAGAGCTGTGAGGGCATCGCCGTCGCGAGCGTCGGCGGCCTCCACGACGATGCGGGCACCGGCCTCATTCGCCGCGGCGATGCGGGCGGCGGCCTCGCCATCGCGTGCGCCGCTGCGGGAGGCGACCGCAACGACGCCCTTCGTTTGGTCCGCGAGCCACAGGGCGGTTTCGAGCCCGAAGCCGCCGGTGCCGCCGATCACCAGATGGACGCCCTCGCGCAATGCCAGATCGCCTCTGCTGGCCGCGGCCAGCCGGCCCCTCTGCTGCGGGCGCACGACGATCTTGCCCATGTGGCGCGCGCCCTGCATCTGGCGAAAGGCCTCTCCCACATTCTCGCCGTCTACCGCGCGATAGGGCAAGGGATGGAGCTGACCCGCGCCAAAGGCATCGCTGATGTCGGCCATCACCCGCTTTGCGCGTTCCGGATCGTGGGCCAGCAACTGGTCGAGATCCACGCCGAAATAGCTGAGGTTGCGGGCGAAGGGGCGCAGCCCTACGGCCGTGTTGGCGAGGAAGTCGCGCTTGCCCAGCTCCACGAAGCGCCCGAACGGCTTCACCAGGCGCAGGCTTGCCGCCATGGCGTCGCCGGCGAGGGAATTGAGAACCACATCCACCGCGCCATGGTCCCGCGCGATCTCCCGAGCGAAGGCGAGATCGCGCGAATTGTACACGGCCTCGACGCCGAGGGCCCGCAGCAGCGCCGCCTTGGACGGCGTGCCCGCCGTGGCGATGACACGCGCCCCACGCGCCAGCGCGATGTTCACCGCTGCGAGGCCGACGCCGCCGGCGGCCCCGTGGATCAGCACCAGCTCTCCCGGGGCAAGGCGCGCGCAGTCCACGAGCCCGTACCAAGCGGTGGCGAACGCCACGGGAATGGCTGCGGCAGCTTCGAGGGCAAGGCCGTCCGGCGTCTTGAAGGCATACCAGGCCGGCACGGTGACGTGGGTGGCGAAGGCGTCCGGCGCAAATCCCATCACGCCGTCGCCGACCTTGAGATGGGCCACATCGGCCCCGACGCGCACCACCGTGCCCGCGCACTCGAAGCCAAGCGACGCGGAGGTGAGGCCGGGGCCGAGGATGTCGTCGTCGAGCGCGCCGAGCGCCAGCATCACGTCGCGGAAATTGAGGCCGGTTGCGGCCACCTCGACCTCGACCTCATCGGCGGCCGGCGCCTTTCGCCCGTCCGCGATCCAGTCGAGGGAGCCGAGCGTACCTTGCTGCGGCACATGGAGGCGCACGCGGCGGGAGGTGTCCGCTGGGGCCGTCTCCTCGCGGACGCCGCGGAGCACCCGCACACCGAACATGCCTTCGGGGTAGGAGGCAATTTCCGTTTCCGGACCGGCGCTGTCCAAGATCGTGCGCAGGCGACGAGCCGCATCCGCATCGAAAGTGTCCACATCCACAAGGCGCAGGTCGAGTTCCGGATTCTCGTTAAGAATCACCCGGCCGAAGGCGCAGATGGCCACAGCCGACGGATCGAGGATGATCCCCTCCAGCGGCCGCCCGCGAGCGGTGACGATCCACACGCGCACGGCCTTGCTGCCCGCGGCCCAGCCCACGACGCGCTTCAGCTCCAGCAGACACGCGGACAGGGCCGCGCGTGGTGCGATATCGGGGTCAAGGACGGCGGGAAAGATCACGTCCCACGCGGCGCCGCCCGAGGGTGGTTCAGGGAGGGGAGCGTCGGGGCCGATCGGGTTGCCTTCGCCCGCGAGGATGCGGCAGAAGTCCGGTGCCGCGGCATTGCCGAGCACGATGGGACGGCGTTCGGTGACGCTTGGATCGGCAGGCGGGAGTGCGGCGCCGACGAGGATCGAGAGGCCATCCGGCAGCGGTGTGCTCTCAATGTGCGAGCAGCCCATCGCGAGAAGCAGAGCGTCCAGCTGAGGCTTGGATATGCTGTCGTGGCCCGCTGCCGTCCAGTTGCCGGAAAGCAGGTCCATTGCCTCGTCGGCAGCGGGATGGGCGAGCACGATCCGGGCGCCGCGACCGATCTCGGCAATGCGCTCGGCTTCCTCCGGACTGCCGTCGAACGGCCGGCGGGCTGCAAGCCCGACCACAAGGTCCACCGGTGCGTGGCGCAGGTCCGGTTTTCCGGTGTCAAGAAAGCCGAAGCCGTCCGCACCCGGCTGCGCAGCGATGCGCTCGAAGGCCGCTGTGTTGCCCCCGGCGAAAGTAATATGTGCCGTGCCTTCCCGCACGAAGGGCAAGAGGGTGCGGACGAGGCCTGCGGTCCAGGGCTGCACCGCGATCACTTGGGGCCGGGCGGGCGCGGCAGCGGCCACCCGCTCCGCCACGGCGCGACTCAGTGCGTTCAGTCCCGCCTGGAAGACGAGTCCGTCTTCCTCGAACAGTTCTGCGATTGCTGCAGGCAGAGGGCCAAGGACGCCCGTCTCAAGTCCGCCGGGCAGCGTCGCCATCAGGTGGGCCGCGAGGCGGATCTCGCCGTTCGCTGCGGGAAAGCGCGCGACAAGGGTCCGGAAGATGGTCTGCGAGGCTGGCAACTGCGCGTCCTGGAGAGTCCAGCCACCGGCTTTGGCTTTGGCAAGGCCGAGGGCCTCCAGATAGGTCATCAGGCGGACGAATTGGTCCTGCGCACCGGACCCGATCCGCTGGGCCGCCATCAGCGCCGGCAGCGCCACATCCCGCCCGTCGGCGATGCGGCGCACGGTTTCAAAGACGAAGGAGCGCACGAAGCCGCGCAGTAGCAGAACGGCGTCGGCGGGGGCTGGCGTGAAATCGGCGAGGGCGTGCAGGTCGGGCGCTGTCGTTGCGGCATTGTCCAGGGGCTCGAACTCCAGCCGGAATTGGCGCTCGGCGTCGTTGTGGCGTGACAACACCACCTCGCGCAGGACGAGGCCTTCCACTTCCGCTACCACCGAACCGTCGGCCGCGAGCAGGCTGATGTCGACGCGCGAGGTGAATCGGCTTTCATGGGTGCGGCGCAGGATGTTTTCCGTCACCGGCACGCCCTGTTGCCAGACCCGCAGGGCGCCGATCCGTACCGGCAGGTGGGTGCGCGTCTCACCTTCCACCTGATGCGCGTCGAGGAACAGCGAATGTAGGGCGGCGTCCAGGCTGGTCGGGTCGACCACGTGGAGATCGGCGAACAGGCCGGTGGGTGGCGCCTGCGTGGAGAGGCGCGCGACCGCCCCGTCGTCATTGCGCTCAACGCCCAGGATCTTGCGGAAGCTCGGTCCGTAGCCGAGGCCGCAGCGCTCCGCCGCCGCATAGACGGCCTCGGGCGTCGCCGGCTTCAGCGTCGCCGGATCCGGGCGGTCAAGGCGTGCGGGCCTGCCTGAGGCGAGGCCAATGCGGCCGACCGCATGGAGCAGAAATTCGCCACCGCTGAGCCGACGCCGGGCGCGGATCTCGCAGGTCCGCGAGACTTCGTCGATGCGGGTTGACATCTCGCGCATGGTCCCATCCGCAAGCGTGAGCGGGCGCAGGATGTCGAAGTCGAGGAGTTCGAGCGGTCCCGCGCCGAAGGTGTCGCGGCCCGCAGCCAGCATCATTTCCGCGAGCGAAGCGCCGGGCACCACGGGCTCGCCTTCCACCTTGTGGTCGGCAAGATAGGGGACGATCTGCGCGTCGATGAAGGAGCGCCAGTCCGGGATGTTCTGGCCGACCCGCCGTCCCAGCAACGGATGGGTCGGCGTCGATCCGAAAAAGCTGCCGAAGAGGTCGAGGGCCTCGCTCGTCCGCGGCAGCACGAAATCCTGGCGCTGGAACGGGTAGGCCGGCAGGGCGAGGGGCGCCGCGGGCGCTTCGCCGAAGGCGCGCGTGGTGTCGAGCCGGGTTCCACGCACGAAAGCGCGGGCGAGCGTGGCGCGTACCGGGTCCGCCTCCTCGTCATCGTCACGCTCGGACAGGCTGCCAAGGCATTCCGCCGGAGATCCCGCCTCCTTCAGCGTGTCTCTCGCCGCCGAAAGGAGGATGGGGCGCGGGCCGATCTCGATGAAGTGCGTGGCACCGCGCGCGCCCGCCGTGGCGATCGCATCGGCAAAGCGCACCGGTTCGCGGATGTTGTGCCACCAGTAGCCGGCATCAAGGGCTGTGCCGGGAAGGAGCGTGCCCGTGACTGTCGAGATGAAATCGAGGCGCGTCGCGGTGGGCGCGAGCTGTTCGAGGTCGGCGCGGATACCCGCTTCGGCATCGTCCAACAGGCTCGAATGGAAAGGATAATCGACGCCAATCCCCATGCTGGCGATGCGCTGGAGCCGCGCCGCCTTTTCGGCGTGGGCGATGGCCTCGGCGGAGCCGCTGATGGTAACCGAGCGTGGGCCGTTCACTGCGGCCAGATCGAGATCTGGTAGGCCGAGGTTGTCCAGGAAGGCGCGCGCCTGCATTTCTCCCGCGGCCAGCGCCAGCATCCGCCCGCGGCCGGCGAACGGTTCCTGCCTGAGGCTGCGATGGTGGATGAGATGAATCGCGGCTTCAAGATCAAGCGCGCCGCTCGCCGCCGCGGAGGCCACCTCGCCGACGCTGTGCCCGAGGACCATGTCCGGCGTGAGCCCCTCTTCTGCCAGTGCCGAGGTTAGTGCGACCTGGATGGCAAAGATGAGGGGCTGCGCGACCGAGGTCTTGCCGATCCGCGCGTCAAGGTCGGAGGCGCCGAGCATGTCGGTGAGCGAAGAGCCTCCGACTTCACAATAGAGCAGGTCGGCAGCTTCGAACGCCGAGCGGAAGGCGGCGCTGCGGGCCAGGGCTGTCCGGCCCATGCCCACCCACTGGGCCCCGTTGCCACCGTAGACGAACGCGACCTTGCCCTGCTGCGGCAGGGCCTTCCCGCTGGCGACGGGGGACGCATCGCCGCTGCTCTGGGCAAAGCTGCGCAGCGCGGTTGACATGGCCTCGGCACGGCCCACCGGCAGCGCCAGGCGCAGGTCGAACAGATCGCGCTGGTGGCGGGTGGCGGCAGCAATATCTGCCGGCGTCGCGTTGCCGATCGCGTCCCCGGCCTCAAGGCGGCTGGCATAGGCGCTGGCGAGGTCCCGCAGGGCGTCCTGGGTCCGGGCGGACAAGGCCAGCAGCCGGGCCGGCGCCGTTGCCGGCCGCACCTCGGGCATGGGCTCCGCGGCGCGCAGGACCACGTGGGCATTGGTGCCGCCGAATCCGTAATTGCAGATGCCGGCAAACGGTGTCCGCCCGATGTCGAGGGGCACATGCTCCAGCGCCGGCGCGAGATTGAGCTGGGAAAACGCAATGTTGGGGTTGATGCCTTTGAGATGGAGCGTGCGCGGATAAAGGCAGTGCTCCAGCGCAAGCGTCGCCTTCACCAGTCCTGCGAGGCCGGAGACGCATTCGAGGTGGCCGATGTTGGATTTCACCGAGCCCAGCGGCAGCGGCGTGGCCCGCCCCCTGCCCAGCGCCGACCCGATGGCCTGCGCTTCGATGGGATCGCCGACCGGCGTGCCCGTGCCGTGCGCCTCCACGAAGGCGAGGCTTGATCCGTCGATCCCCAGACCCTGGTAGGTTTGCTCCATCAACCGTGCCTGGCCCTCGGCGGAGGGCAGGGAGATGCCTGCGGTGCGGCCGTCCGAATTGACGCCGGCCGCAACCACATGGCTGCGAATGCGATGGCTGCCGGCACGGGCATCCACGCTCCTGCG
The DNA here is from genome assembly GCF_030015065.1 of Xanthobacter autotrophicus. Lineage (GTDB taxonomy): Bacteria > Pseudomonadota > Alphaproteobacteria > Rhizobiales > Xanthobacteraceae > Xanthobacter > Xanthobacter autotrophicus_D. The sequence goes on from NZ_JAIVFN010000005.1 coordinate 53,455, forward strand.
CAGGATGATGGCGACCGCACCTTCGGAACGCACATAGCCGTCCGCCGCAGCGGAGAATGGCCGACACCGCCCCGTCGGCGACAGCATGGAGGCACGCGAAAAGCCGATGAAGGGGGCCGGCGACAGCAGCAGGTTCACGCCGGCCACCACGGCCGTGTCGATCAGTCCTGCCTCCAGCGCGATGGCCGCCTGTGCCAGCGCGACGAAGGACGAGGAGCAGGCGGAATCGATGGTGAAGCTCGGGCCATGCCAATCGAAGACGTAGGATATGCGGTTCGATATGATTGACAGGGAGTTGCCTGTCATGAAATGGCTCTCGATGGCCGCCGGATCGCCAGAGGCGCCCATCTGGTAGTCGATGTTGGAGGCGCCCACATACACGCCCACCGAGCCGAGTGCCGGTGAGGACGCGGGCAGGCCGGCATCCTCCAGCGCCTCCCAGACCACTTCGAGCAGCAGGCGTTGCTGCGGGTCGATCTGCTGTGCTTCCCTTGGGGAAATTCCGAAGGCTGCAGGGTCGAACGCAAACGGCGTGTCGAGGTAGCCGCCGGCAAACGTATAAGCGAAGCCGGGCTCGGTGCGGCGCGGATGCTGGCCAAGCTCGACCGGCCAGCGGCCGATCGGGAAATCCCGGATGGCTGATCGTGCTTGCGTCAGGAGCGTCCAGAGCGACGCGGCGTCGGTGGCACCGGGAAGGCGGCAGGCGAGACCGATGATCGCAAGATCACAAGTGGAAAGGCGTATCAATCTTTCGTCCATGCGCCGGAATGAACCAACATCAGTCAAAGGCCGTTATTCAGGCCACGTGTTGTAAGCTGCTTTCTCGATTAAACTTATTTACTCTGAAGTGCGTCTTCCCAGTTCGACAGGACGACGACATATATCGCGCTGCGTCATCTGGGTCGAGGAAAAGCGCCCCACAACTTGTTTTTCGCATTCTGAAAATGAAGTGATCCGGGGAGCGGCCCGAACGCCCGCCTCACCGGGCCGGGCCGACATCACATCATATGTCGGCAACAAGGCGCGGCGAAGCACCAAGGTCGGGACTGGCTTCGTCAAGCGCCCAGGCCAGATAGCGCTCGGCGGCCCGCTCGACAGGCAGTGGCGTCTTCATGGTGCGATAGAAGCGGTCCCAGCCTTCCATGTCTGCGGCGGCGGATACCAGCGTCTCGCCCCAGTCGGAGGTATTGCCGACTCCCACATGCAGGCCGTCGATCCCGTCGCGCACATGTTCCGCCATGCCGCCGATGTTCGAGCAGAGCAGCGGCCGACCGAAGCGGAATGCCTCCTGGATGACGACCGGCGAGTTTTCCCACCACACGGACGGCACCACCACCCAGTCGATGCGGGCCATGCGGCGCCCCAGGTCGTCGCGGTGGTACGCTCCCGGCCAGTGCAGCACGCCCTCCTCCATCAGTGGCCGTCGCAGCGCTTCGATCCGGTTGCGGAAGGCCTCGTCCTGGTTTGCGAGATTGGCGCCGTGGATCTCGACGTGGATGTCCTTGCGCTGCTTGCGGGGCAGGTTGGCGAGGGCAGACAGCAGAACGTCCACGCCCTTGAACGGCGTGACCTGCCCGAAAAATGCGAAGCGGTTGCGCAATCCGCCGGGAGCCAGCGTCCGGGGTGCGAGACGCGCGCCCTCCGGCTGCCCGTTCTCGATGACGGCGATCCGTTCCGCCGGCAGACCCCAGGCGATATAGCGCTGACGCAGGAACTCGGACGGCGCGATGAAGCGGTCCACCGCATCGAAATGGCGGCGGATGAAATGCTTGCGCAGCCAGAAGTCTTCCTCGCTGCGATCCGGGTAGCAACCGACGCACGCCTGAAGGCTCTCGCCAAAGCACAATTCGGCGGAGCCGCGCTTCACCATCTGGCCGTTGTTGGCGCAGATCGCCTGGAATTCGTGAAGCGTCAGCACGATCTTCGCCCGGGGGCAGGTGTGCCGGATTTCCCGAAGCAGTTCCAGGCCCATATGGGCGTAGTGATGGACGAACACGATGTCCGGCTTGAGCCCGCCGAGAAAGCGCCGGAACGAAGTGGTCACGGCGTCGCGCACGCCGGACTGGAACTTGAACCAGTCCCGCATGCCGGTGCGCCAGAGGAACTCGTTGTTCCGCAACACGGTGATGAGTCCGGACTGCTCGCCTGCATGATGGCCCGCGAGCAGGACGACCTTGCGTGCCGCCTCTGCCTTGCCCAGGGCCGCGAACAGTTGATAGGCCGCAACTTCGGCGCCGCCGGCGCTGAAATCCACATGGCCATGGGAAATGACAAGAATGGTCCCGGTCAAAGACGCTCTCCCGCCATCCCGTGCATCGCGTGTCGGCCCAGCGCCTCGCGCCAGCGCTCCTGGTGCAGCCAGGCGTTGAACAGCATCACCCGCACCCGGAAGTCGCCGGAACCGAAAAGGCCCAGGGACTGCCGCTCCAGATGCGTCAGCGCGATGTCCGGGCACACGCCCACGCGCCGCCCCGCCGCTTCCGCCGTCAGGCAGAGGTGAGAATCCTCGAAATCGCCGATGAGGTAGTCCTCGCAGAAGCCGCCAAGCTCCAGCAATTCTGCGCGATGGCCGATGAGGCAGGCTCCGGTGGCGGCGGCCTGATCGACAATGGCGCCCTCGGGCGCCGGCCCGGCCGCGAGGCCCTTGCCGGGATGCTGGTTCAGATAGACGCCGTAGGCCGGGCTGTACTCGAATGTCATGCCGTCATGCTGCACGCCGCCGCTGGGAAACAGTAGCCGGGTGCCAAGCAGTGCATAGTCGGGATTGTCATCGAGCCGCGCGCTCAGGGCGTCGAGCCAGCCCGGCGCCGTGGGGATGACGTCGGAATTCAGGAACAGGATCTGGCGGCCGCGCGCCACCGACAGGCCCAGGTTGTTGGCGCCGGAAAAGCCCCTGTTGCGTCCGCCCCAGACCACGGTCAGCGGTACCCGGTAGAGCTGCCACCAGCGCTCCATGGCCGACTGCACGGGCTGCGCGATGTTGGGATCATCGACGATATAGAGCACCTCGCAGTGCTCCCGGATGAAAGCATCGTCAGCAAATTCAAGCAGTTGGTGGTCCACGAAGTCGTAGCGGCCGAACAGCGGGATGAGCAGCGACACCTCCGGCTCGGCCGCGACCGGGCCGATGCGCCGCACGAGGGGCTGGTTTCGCGGGTGCTGGCGCATGCGGGCGATGAGGCGCTGCAGCAGCGGGCCGTCGTGGGCGGCGAAGCGCTCGACCATGCGTTCGGGCGGAACCGGCAGGCTGAAGGCCCAGCGGGCGTAGCCTACCGCATCGAGGGGCGCCGGCTCACTCGTGCGCTCGTGGAGCAGGATGAGGTCGTCGCCGGCCCGGGCGAGCAGGCGCACGACCGAGCCCCCGCGGGCGGTCGGCGGAAGCGCCTGCAGGAAGCCGGCTTCCGCGCAATCGGCACCATAATCCGCTGAAAAACCATCGAAAATGTCGGGCCGATTCCAGCGCAGCGCACCCGCCAGATCAAGGCACGCGCCCCTGTCGTCGACGACGAAGAAGTCGGCGCGGCCCAGCGACCAGCCGACGCAGAGGCCGCCGGCGTCGGGGACGGTTTTCAGGATGTCGATGTAGCCGCGGGGGTCGCCGGGGCGGTGGGAGGGGGCGGCGGACCAGGCGACGGCGCGCAGGAGGTCGGGCAAATCGCGCAGCGCATCGAACAGGACGCCCCGGGCCGGGGCGTATTCGCGCAGGATGCGGGACAGGTCGGGCTCGAGCTCGGAGGCAGCAAAGTCTTGCGGTGCAACGCTTTTCTGCTTCCGCCCGCCGGCTTTTGCGTGGACCTTCGCGCCTTCGGGGAAGGGGCCGCGCCAGAGGCAGAGGTAGCCGGTGACCGGATTGGAGAAGGCATAGGCGGTGGCGACGTCGGGGCGGGGCACCTCGACCCGCAGGATCGGGGCGATGGGCTCTTTTCCGCTGTGAAATCCAAGGGTTGCGTCGCCGCAGGTCCAGCCGGTGAGGACCAGGATCTCGCCGTCGAAATACAGCCGGTCGAGGCCCGCCCCGTCCCGGTTGGTGCCGGCGGCGTCGGTCTCTACCAGCGGCGGCCAGACCGGGCCTTCGACGGGGCGTTGCCAGATAATCTCTTTTTCTTCAGGGACTTGCGCTGGCGGGGCGGGGTCGGCGACGGGTTCGGAAGCTTCGTGGGGTTCACGGGCTTCGGGTTCGGCGGCGCCGCCAACCCGCGCCTGCTGCGGCCGCGCTCGATTTGCAAACCAAGACATGATCTTAACCAGCCCCAGCATGGCCAACGCACGATTGTGCCACCACCTGCAATTCCCGATACGTCAATTAGAACTCGCGCAAGGGGACGTCAATTTGCATATTGCGACGAAGCGTTGGCGGGTAGGCGAAGGATGAGGTTGCAAAAACGGGAGACTGAGACTGAGCCATAAATCAGCCCTCGAACTTACACCTAAACAGGAGGAGAAAAATGCTTCAGGTCATAATCTGTGAATCCGTCGCGAATTGAAATTTATTGCGGGTCATCGATGAAAGACTCTAATATTTCGGTCGCACGGTCAAATTGATCCGCCCGCCCAGAGAAAACGGCAAGTTCTTCTATTACTATAGATTTCTCCAGAAACTCCTCCACAATCCGGTATTGAGGGCGAGAGGTGTAGTCGTGAATCATGAATGTTGCGCTGGGTGAGGCGATATAACACGCTGCTGCCGCCGCGATCCGATATCGCCCGTCAATTAACGCCAAATCAAAGTCACCCGAGCGGCTGGGCCAAGAAAGATACTCTCGAACCTGTCGTTCACTCGGCTTTAGCAGCGGAAATCCCCATGCCGTAGTGCGTCCGATATTTATGTGCCGAATATTCAATCGTCCAACATCGATATATTTTCGAAGAGCGTACTTCTCAATTATGTTCTCACAAAATGACAGATCCGTTTCGATACTGAAAACCGTCTGTATTCCGCACTCGAAAGCCAGTGCTGTTGATCCTCCGGATCCATATTCGATATACCGATGAGAGGCGCTCATTCGCTTTGCTATTGCCTCTATTTCGGCAGGAGATGCGTGTACCGCGTCGGAAAAAAGCATTGATGCCCAGCCCGGAAGCTGACGCTTGGTTTTGACGGGGTGAACAAAAGCGCTGCTCGGAAAGGGGGAGCGTTGCTCGAATATTGCGTTAAAGTCGCGCTGATTCACCATGCCGTAAGTCGACGTAGACAGGTCTATGAGCGTAAAATCAGCCATTTTTGCGATCGTCGGCATGAGAACTTCGTAATGTCCGGTCCATCCGGCTTCGAGTTTTCGACGATATGTATCTATAAAACTGCGAGGGAAAAACATTAGTGGAAGAAGCGCCGCATGGGGCGCCTCCGGTAGAGGTTCTGCTTCCGGAGCAGAAAGACTCGGCCACCACATCCAATGAGCATTGTCTTGAGACTTTGCCCGAACCTGGACCGCTCCAACAGAGCCGGACGTGGCTAGGGTGCACAGTCTGTCAATGGTTTCGGAGCTGGGATTATTTGGCCAAACGTCGTCCTCCCAACGTATGAAATGGGAATATTGGGGGAAGCGCTCCACCGCAACAATCATCTTAAGGTCAAGATTGCCTGGAATGATCGACCGGCCCTTGCGGTGAGGAAAGGCGTCGAAGATATCGCTCGTGGAAAGTCTAAGCTGCGCTCCGTCGCAAAATAGCGGCGTCTCAACGGGTTCATCGGAGTGAATGACAGCCACGAGGTCGGCTTTGCCTGCGAACAGATCGGCAACCCGGGCCATTGTCTCCCGCGCCAGCGCGTTTTGACCGTCGGACCGTTCGGTGGTGTCAAAGAGAATGCAAAGGGCTGTCTTATTCACTGGATGTCCCTGTGGCTTTTCCTCAAGCATCTGCTTATGCAGGAGGCGCATGTGGTTTGCAACAAGCAGGATGACCTACCCTAAGAATATGCTTCCATGCCATTGGGTGAGGTGACCTTTGAGGGCGGGCTGTGTTGGCATTTGGATTAGACGTGCCGACGTACAACACATACGATTGTAATTCCGAGAACAATAAGAGCGGCCAAGGTGCTCAAAAGGTACGGGATACTGAGAAATGAACTTGAGTATTCTGAATAATATGCAACTCGTAAATAGTCTATTATATGTGTTAGCGGATTAAAAAAAATATAATCTCGGATTATATCTGGCATTTCGTCCGGAAGAAAAAATATCCCAGAAATGACCCACATCAACGGGCCTAGTATATTTCCAAACATAAGTGCAATAATGTTAAAATTTGCCAAAGCTCCAAATATAACTCCAGTTCCAATTCCAAAAAAAATTGAAAAAATCAAACCATACATGAATTGAGATAAATTTGATATTTCAATTCCATTCCGAGTGTAGTTTATGGTGATAATAACTACTGAAACAATGAGGGTTGCGTTTACGATTTCAATGCATATTCGGCCGCAAAAAATATCGAACGCGTCCACGCCAGGAAAGTACAGAAGAGGCTTATTTTGCAGGAGCGCCATCATAATCTGTCGGTGCGCATAAAGCCAGATAACGAAAGGTAGAACACCTGTCATCAGGAAGATGGCAATATCTGTCCCCAATGGGGGCTTGCGGCCAATGAGAAAATTCACGCCGATCGCAATCGCCAGATGCCCCAGCGGCATCACCAGCCCCAGCAGGAAGCCGAAATAGCCGGCGCCGAATCGCGTCTGCAGGTCGCGCATGATCACCGCGCCCACCACGCGGGCGTGCATGGCCGAGGCGGTGCGCCAGCTCTCGCCGGCGAAGCGGGTGGGGCGGGACGCGTTCGTCATGCTCAGGCCTCCATCGCCTGGCGGTGCACCTCGATGGCGTCGTTCACATCCTCAAAGATCATCAGACGCCCCTTCTGCAAGACCATGCCGGCGGTACAATAATCCTTTATAGTCCCGGTGGAATGGGACGCCATGATCATGCCCGCGCGCGCCCGCCGCTCGGCAAAGGCCTGCGCGCACTTGAGCTGGAAGCGCGAATCACCCACCGCCGTGATCTCGTCCACCAGGTAGAAATCGAACTCGATGGCCATGGACACCGCAAAGGCGAGCCGCGAGGTCATGCCCGAGGAATAGGTCTTCACCGGCATGTCGAGGTCGCGCCCCAGCTCGGAAAAATCCTCCACGAAATCGGTCACCTCGGCAATGTCCGCATCATAGACGCGGGCGAGAAAGCGGATGTTCTCCCGCCCCGTCATCTGCGGGTGGAAGCCGCCGGCAAAGCCCAAAGGCCAGGACAGGCGCACCGAGCGGTAGATGCGTCCGGAGGTGGGCGCCTCGGTGCCGGCGATCAGCTTCAGGAAGGTGGACTTGCCCGCCCCGTTCTGCCCGAGCAGGCCGTAGCTCACCCTAGGATCGAGGGTGACGGAGACGTTGCTGAGCACCACCTTGCGCCGCAGGTGGGTCCAGTAGGTCTTGGTGAGGCGGTCGGTGACGATCATGGGGCGCCCTCACGCCTTCAGGTGGCGCATCAGCTCGAACGCCGAGACGATGACGAGCCAGAGGAGGCAGAAGGCCAGCGCCGCCGCCAGCGGCATCCAGAAGCGGTGGGGCCAGTCGCTCTCCTGCGCGCGCACCGGCTTGACGAAGGTGGCAAGGTACATGCCCTGCCGCTCGGCGGCGACGCGCGCCTGCTCCAGCGCGGTGGCGGCCGCAGTGTACTGCCGCTCGGCGATCTGACGCTCGAGGTCCAGGGTGTCGTAGCGCGTCATGATGGCGGAAAGGGTGTCCTTGTCGGGACCGGCGGCGGTGGTGAGGCGCGCCTTCAGGGCGGTGATGTTCTCGCGGATGGCGTGGCGGCGCGCCTCCAAAAGGCCGAACTGCGGCGCGTCCGGGCTCAGGGTGCGGCGGGCGGTGGCCAGCTCCTGGTCGATGAGCACGAGGTCGCTCTCCAGGTCGCCCAGCAGCTTGGCGATGCCCTCGTTGGTGCGGGCGGGATCAATGACGCCCACCTCGTTGCGCAGGTCGCGCACCGCCGCGCGGGCCTTGCGCAGGCGGGCCTCGGCGCGCTCCAGCTCGGCCTGGCTCTGGGCGATGGCGTCCTTGCGGGTGCGCTCGCCGAGCTTGTTCACCATGTCCTCGCTGAGGCCGACGATGGCATCGGCGATGGTGAGCGAATCCTCCGGCGAGAAGGCCCACACCTTCACCGTGATGATGCCGGAGGGGGATTCGATGGCGGTGTCGATCTGGCTGCGCCAGCTGCGCTCCAGCCGCTCGATGGGACGGTCCGGGTTGAAGCGGGAGAACCAGTCGATGCCGGGCCGCGAGAACAGCCTGCGCAGGCCGATGCGCTCCTCCAGCGCCGCCACCACGGCGAGACTCTTCACGTAATTGGCGATGATGAGGGAATCCTGCACCTCCGACAGGCCCTGGAAGGCGCTGTCGGAGGTGAGGTTCTCGATGCCCGCATGCTCGGAGGTGCGCACCGCGAATCGCGCCTCGGAGAGATACTGGCTGGAGGCGAATAAGATGAAATAGGCGGCGACCAGCAGGGAGGGCAGCACCACGATCACGATGAAGCTCGCCATCAGCGGCAGCTTGAATGCGGCGATGGCGCGCACCTCCGCGCTCCAGAAGGCGGCGCTGGTGGGCCGAACGACCGATTGTCGCAGACGCGCCTCTCGCGCCTGGCGCCGCAGCTCCTCGCGCAGGCGCGCATTGCGTTTGACGAGGGCCTCGGCGGACGCGGGCGGCGCCGGCAGATACTCAACCCGTGCGACGGTCTGGTTCACCGCGCCACCCTCTCCCACCCGTCGGCGACCATATCTTCAGTCACTTCCCGAACCCCTGCGGCAACTAGCATTCCGCAGCTTTCCATGTCTATCCTAACGCTTGGTGGCACTGCCGCAAAACAGCACGAATTCGACCGCTCCTGATGACCCGACCCGGTTTTTCCAGCCCACTCGCGTGCCCTGATGACGCAAAGGGCGTGGAGGAGGAGGCGGTCGGCGGCCCGGATCACGCCGGCAGCGACAGCGCGGCGCTCCGCGTCCGGCTCGAAAGGATCGAGCAGCAGAATGCGGCGCTGATGGAAGCGCAGGCGGCCCTCGGCGCCCAGATCGCCGCCCTGCAGGACCATGCCAATCTGGTCGGGCACATGGTTCAGGAGATCCATGCGGGACGCCGGCAGCGCCTGTTGCCCAGGCTCGCGTTGCCGCTGCCCCTGGTGCGGCTGGGGGAACTCGTTACCGCGCCGGGGCCGTCTCTTGCTTATCTGACGAACATGGTCCGCCTCGGCGTCGTCACCGGCACGAGCGTTGTCGCGGACGGGGCCGGTGGCTGGCGGCTGAAGCGGCGCCCGCTGGCCATCGCGCGCAATATGGCACGGGACTTCTCCGCCCTGGTGTTCGGGCGCCGGTCGGTGGTCTACAGGGTACGGCCACACCATCCGCCCCTGGCGGTGCGCCCGCGCGTGCTGCACGTCATTCCCAACGTCTATGTGGGGGGCTCGACCCAGCTGGTGGTGGACCTCCTGGAGCGGCTGGGCCACCGCTACGAGATGCAGGTGGTCACCGCCGGGCTGCCGCCGAATGGCCGGCACGAGGGCATGGTGCTGCATCACCTGCCTTTGGGAAGCCCGCCGGCGGCGTTCACCGATCTCTTGTCCTCCGTGCGGCCGGACATTGTCCACCTGCATTACTGGGGCGAGAGCGACCGCCCCTGGTACGAGGCGGCGCTCGCCGCCGCGCGCGAGAGCGACGCCGTGCTGGTGGAGAACGTCAACACGCCGGTGGCGCCGCTGCGCGATCCGCGCATCCACACCTACGTCTTCGTCTCCGACTACATCCGCCAGGCTTTCGCGCCGGACATCGCCAACGGGCAGGTGGTGCATCCCGGCATTGATCTCGACCGCTTCTCCCCGCGCGATTTCGCGCCCGGGGCGGAGGATACGGTGGGCATGGTCTATCGCCTCACCCGCGACAAGCTGGACGACGAGTCCATTGTGCCGCTCATCGACGTGGCGCTTCGCCGGCCGAAGACGCGCTTCCTCATTGTCGGCGATGGCGATCTTCTGCCGGTCTTCCTCGCGCGGGTCACAGCGGCCGGCGTGCGGCGCAATTTCGAGTTTGCCGGCACCGTGCCCTTCGATGCGCTGCCGGAGATCTACCGCAGGTTCCGCCTGTTCGTGGCCCCAGTGGTCCGCGAGAGCTTCGGGCAGGTGACGCCCTTCGCCATGGCCATGGGGCAGGCCGTGGCCGGCTACAGGGTCGGTGCGCTGGCGGAAATCCTGGGCAGCGACACCACGCTGGGCACCAGCCGCGCGGCGCTCGCGGACATTCTTGTCGCGCTGCTCGATGACAGGGAGCGCCTCAACGCCCTCGGAGCGGTCAACAGCGCGCGGGCACCGCTTTTCGCCCTCGAAGGCATGATTTCGTCCTACGCCCGAATCTATGCCGAGGCGCTCGGCCGGGACGTGGACCTGATGCCCGGCTTCCCTCCGGCACGATTTTACCGCGAAGTGTGACTTTTTACCCTCAAGAGCGATGGAATTGCCGCGGCGCAATCGAAAAAGGAGTTGCCCGTGGTTGCATTTCGTTACCGTTTTGGCGGACAGTTTTTGAAGCGGATATTAGGTCGCTTTGCATTCTGCGAAATAAGGCTGCGCAACACTTTTCCGAGGTTGTGCAGTCGCATTTCCGGTGGTGCAGGACTTGATCTGGGACGGTAGCAGGGGACGGTCGGCGCAAAGCGGCTTTTTTGCGCTGCACCGTAGGGCGGGGATGACATCACTTATTGTCGGGGCGAACGGCCTGATCGGCCGTCGTCTGTGCGAACGGCTTTCCAGGACCTCCGTGGGCGTCGTCGCGACGACGCGGCGGATGACGGGCCTGCCGGCTCATCCGCAGGTCCGTTGGAAGGCGGTCGATCTCTCCACTTTCGATGGGTGGGACAAGTTGCTCGAGGGCGTGGAAACGCTCTACCACCTCGCCTGGTCCACCATTCCCGCCAGCGCCGATCCGGATCCGGCCCGCGACATTCTGGAAAACGTGGTCGGTACGGTCCGGATGCTGGAGGCGGCGCGGCGCGCGCCTGGCTTGCGCATTGTGTTCGCGTCGTCCGGCGGCAGCGTCTACGGCGCGCCCGAGGGCCTGCCGGTGAGCGAGGCGCATCCCACCCGGCCGGTGAGTGCCTACGGCATCTCCAAGCTCATGGTGGAGCATTATCTCGACAAGTATCGCGCCATCTACGGCCTGGACGGCGTGGCGCTGCGCATCAGCAATTGCTACGGCGCCCGCCAGCAGCCGCAGAAGGGCCTGGGCGCCGTCACCCTTTTCGCCCGCGCCGGGCTGCGCCGGGAGCCGCTGAAGCTGTTCGGCGCCGGGGACGTGGTGCGCGACTATATCCACGTGGATGACGTGGTGGACGCGATGATCGCCGCCGGCGCGCGGCGCAACGTGACCGGCCCCATCAATATCGGTTCCGGCGTCGGCCATTCGCTGCGCGAGGTGATCGCCAAGCTGGAGGCGGCGCTCGGCCACCGTTTCGACGTGCACCAGGCGCCGCCCCGGAGGTTCGACGTCGCGGCCTCCGTTCTTGATGTCGCGCGCGCCCAGGACCGGCTGGGCTGGACGCCGACCATCAATCTCGACGTCGGCATCGAACTGCTGCTGGCCGAGTTGCGCAGTGAACTGGAATCGGAATGCGGGTCGCGCTCTTCGTCCATTGCTACTATCCCGAGCATTTTTACGGCACGGAAAGCTATACTCGGACATTAGCGCGCGAGCTGTCGGCACTGGGGCACGAGCCGGTCGTGGTGACCGCGACCTTTCCCGGCGAGCCTCCGCAGCAGGATCTCGTTGAGCGCTATACGTTCGATGGCGTGCCGGTCATCCGGATCGACCGGAATGTTCATCCCAATACCGGCCTGCGCGACACCTATGACCTGCCGAGCCTGCGCGCCGTGCACGAACGGGTCCTGCGCGCCATCCGGCCGGACATCGTCCATGTCTGCCACCTCATCAACCACACCACGGCGCTGCTGGAGGTGACGCGACGGCTCGGGCTGCCCACGGTCGCGACGTTCACGGACTTCTTCGGCTTCTGCTTCAACAACAAGCTGAGCGCCGCCGACGGAAGCCTCTGCGCCGGACCCAACCCGTCGCGGTCCAATTGCGTGGCCTGTTCCCTGTTCGCCGATGGGACGGCGGCGCGCAATCCGGCGCGGCGTCTCCTTGCGCGCCTTATTTCGTCCGGGGCCGCACACCTGCCGATCCTGGTCCCGGGATGGCGGGGGACCGTCTCGGCGCTGAAGGATCGGCCGGAGCATCTCGCGGCGGCCTACGGCACCTATGCCGGCGCGTTGACGCCGACCCGTTTCCTCATGGAGGCCTACAAGCGCACGAGCATCGGGGTGCCGCTGGAACTCAGCCGCTTCGGCATCGATATCGACCGCGCGCCGAAGCCTGCGCGCGTGGGCGGGCCGACGCGGCTCGGCTTCATCGGCCAGCTCGCCCCGCACAAGGGGCTGCATCTGCTGCTCAAGGCGCTGCGGGACGTTCCGCAGGGGGCCTTCACCCTCGACGTCCATGGCGACGAGGGCATGGACCCGGCCTATGCCGCACAGGTGCGCGGCCTCGCGGCGGGCCTCGATGTCGCCTTCCGCGGCACCTTCTCCATTGATCGCATCGCTGCCGTGCTGGGGCAGATCGACCTGCTGGTCATCCCCTCCACCTGGGTGGAGAACAGTCCGCTGATCCTGCTCCAGGCGCTCGCCACCCACACGCCGGTGCTGGTGGCGGACGTGGAGGGGATGACCGAGTTCGTGGAGGCGGGGCGCAACGGCTTCACCTTCGCCAAGGGCTCGGTGGCGGACCTCGCCGCGCGGCTGAAGCTCTTCGCGCAGGACCGCAGCCTTGCGCGTGCAATGAGCGCGAAGACGCATTATGAACGAACTTCCCGCCACATGGTGGCGGATGTCGCGGACTTTTATGCCCGCGCCTGCGCGGTATCTTATGAGTGAGAGCATGGGTGGCGAGGGGCAACGATCGCTGGCGGTGACGATCCCCGCGTGTGAGGGGATCGCAGGCGATTTCGAGGCCTGGCTGGCGCAGAACCTGCTGCCGTCCGATGCGTCCGCGCCGCCCGAGGGCATCGCGCCCTTCCCGCCGGCCGACCTCATGCACAACACCACCGGCCTGACCGAGCCGCGCGATTTCGCCAGCCATGGCGTGCACTTCATGCGCGCCCTGAACACGCTGAGCCCCACCGCGCTGCCGAATTTCCGTTCGGTGCTGGATTTCGGGGTCGGGGTCGGGCGGGTGGCGCGCCTGTTCCACGGCTTTCGCGGGCGTTACGTGGGCATGGATGTGGACGACCGCCACATCGCCTGGGTGGACGGCAACCTTGCCCATGTGCAGGCGGTGAAGACCCGGCCGCGCCGGCGGCTGCCCGCCCTAGACCGCAGCTTCGATGCGGTGATCTCCATTTCCGTGTTCAGCCACCTGAGCGAGGCCGACCACCTGTTCTACCTCGACGAGCTGGCGCGGGTGGCGGCGCCGGGCGCCGTGCTGTTCCTGTCGGTGCATGGCGAGCAGGCGCTGCGCCGGGCGCAGGAGGAAGAGCGCATCTTCGCCATGCTCGACATCCCCGCCGATGCCCTTGAGGCGGCGGCGGACAGCCTCCATGGCGGCCGGGGCTATGCCTTCATCCGGCAGAACGGCCACCTCACCAGCGCCGTCTATGACTACGGCATCACCTTCGTCTCGCAGGATTATGTGCACGGCGAATGGGGCCGGCGCTTCGAGGTCGCCGCCATCGGCGCGGGGGCGCTGCACGACTTCCAGGACGTCGTGGTCCTGAGGGCGCGCTAGGATGGCCGGGCTTCCCGTCGCCCAGCCCATCCGGGTCCTGATCGAACGCAGCCGCGCATTCGCGGTTCTCCCCTTCGTGCGGCCCATGCTGAGCTGGCGGCGGCTGCCGCGCACCTACGGCACCGGCGCTTCCGCCTCGGCCCGCTGGTTCCGCCTGCTGCGGCTGACCTTCGTTGTCGTGGTGGTGCTGCCGGCGGTGATCGCGGCGCTTTATTCGGGGGTGGTCGCCACCCCGGTCTATGTGTCGGAAGCCCGCCTTGCCATCCGCGAATCCCTCGGCGGGCGCACCATGCTGGACCAGGGCACGCAAGGCACCTCGGGCGCGCGCAGCGCGGTCTCCGGTATCCTCCAGTCCCTGTCCAGCCTGCTGGGGGGCGCGGGCCGGTCGGCGCAGAGCCAGGCGCCCTTCATCCTCACCAATTTCATCACCAGCCGCGCCTATGTGGCGAGGCTCGATGCGGACGGCCTGTTGCAACGGGCGTTTTCGGGACCGGGCATCGATCCGCTCTCCGCGCTCAGCCCGCAGGCGAGCCTCGAGGAGCGCTGGCGCTTCTGGAACCGCCACGTGACCGCAGCGGTGGACCGGCGCTCCGAGATCGTGCTGCTGAAGGTGCGCGCCTTCTCTGCGGAGGAGGCCCACCTCATCGCCGAGCGCATCCTGAAGGATGGCGAAACCCTCCTCAACGACATCGTCGCCCGCAGCCGGGCCGAGAGCGTGGGCCGCGCCCGCGAGCAGCTCGACCGCGCACGGGTGCGCTACACTGAGGCCCTGGTGCGCCAGCAGGAATGGCGGGCGCGCCAGCGCGCCGTCGATCCGGTGCAGGCCGCCGATGCTCTCGGCCAGAGCCTGCTGCGCCTCGAACAGGAGCGCATCGCCGCCGACCGCGAGATGCGGGCCCTCGAACGCCTCTCCGCGCCTGATGGACCCACGTCCGGCGTGCTGCGCGACCGCGTCCATGCGCTGGACCAGGAGATCGCCGACTTCAGGGTCCGCCTCGCCCGGTCCGGGTCCGGCAGCACGGCGGTCAGCGCGCTCGCGGCCTATGAGGAGGCCGAGCTGGAAGTGCGGTTCGCCGAGACCATGCAGTCCATCGCCGTGGCCGGATTGCAGGAGGCGGAGCGCCGCGCGCGGGCGCAGAGCGCCTTCGTCAACGTGTTCGTGCCGCCGAGCCTGCCGTCCACGGCCGCCGAGCCGGTGTGGTGGAAGACCGGGCTGTTCGTCTTCACCCTCGCCGGCATCTTCTGGATCAATGCCATGATCCTCGTCGCGGTCATCCGCGATCATCGTCATTGAGGGGGCGGGGGCGTGCTGTTCAGCATCGACGAGGACGCCGGCACCCGCATCGTGGGCTGGATCATGCCCGACAATCCGTCGAGCACGCCCCACGTGGCGGTGTTCACCGGCGGGCAGATGCGGAAAGTCGTGCGCGCCACCGTGCTGCGCCCGCTGCTGCGCGAGCAGGGTCTGCACGAGACCGGCATCTGCGGCTTCGTGGTGGACCAGCATGCGGTCGCCGACCTTCAGGACATGGCGGACCTCGAACTCTATGACGAGGCCACCAACATCCGCATCTACCGCCGGCGGCCGCCGGCCGCCAAGGCGGACCTCAAGCTGTTCCGCCTGGAAACCCGGGTGGTGCCGCAATCGGCGCTGAACGAGCCGTTCCAGGACCTCTTCCACATGGCCTTCACCCGGCTGGAGCGGATGCCGGAGGAGGCGGTGCGCTCCATCCTCGGCATCGCCTTCTCGCCATCCATCTTCTGCGCCGGCCGGCTCTATTTCAGGACCTACGAGCCGCTGCTGCGGGATCGCGGCTTCAAGTGCTCGGTGCTGGTGCGCGACCCGTTCGAGGAGCTGGCCGAACAATTGCTCGCGCTGCGCTGGGCGGTGAAGACGCCGAACCTCGCCTATTCGGTGCTGAGCGAGACCTACCGGCCGCTGGTGGACAGCCTGGGCAAGGCCGACCTCACCGAGATGGCGGACCTGGAGGCCTGGCTCGGCGCGCTGACCCCGTTCGAGCGCACCCTGCTCGCCAGCCCCCTGGCGCGTCTTCTCACCTGCCGCAGCTCCGACGAGAATCTGGAGGCCGGCGCCGTGGAGCAGGCGCTCCAGACCCTGGCCGACATGGATGTGGTGGGCCATTTCAACGCGGTGGAGACCTATTGGGACACCCTGCGCGCCGTGCTGGAGATCGAGCTGCCGCCCTTGCCCGCTCTCACCTTTTCCAAACAGGTGGGCGAGCTGGAGGCTCGGGTGCGCGAGTGGCCCGCAGCGCAGGATCTCCTGGCTGCCGACGTGCAGATCTTCGCCGACCTTGGCGAGGCGATCCGGCGCACCGACGAGGCGACGGACGAAGCTGCGGTGGAACCGGCGCCGGCCTGAGCGGACCGGGCGGCCTGATCAGCGGCGGAAGGGGGACTCAGCGGGTGCGGGCGTAGACGCTGCCCACATAGAGGGCGGCCACTGCCCAGGCCGCGAACAGGATGCCCGTCACCGCCGCGGCGCCCATGAGGGGCGAGGGAAACGCCTTCTCCGCCGGCAGGGTCGGCGCCATGAAGGTCAGGATATAGACCTGCTTCTGGGCCTGTTGCATCCGTGCGTCCAGCAGCTCGGCCTCCGCCTGGTTCAGGCGCTGCTCGGCGAGGCGGCGGCGCACTTCCAGCTCGGCGGCGGCCTTCAGGTTGCCGCTGCTGCCGGCCTGCTCCCGGTCGGGGCCGAGGAGGTCGGTGTCCAGCGCCGCGATCTTCTCGTCGAGCGAGCGCATCCGCTCCTTGAGCGCGCGCACCACCGGGGATTCCTCGTCGAGACGGGCGCGGGCGACGGTGAGATCGGTGTTGAGCGCGGAGCGCTGGTCGCGCAGCTTGGCGATGACCGCATAGGAGCCGAGGGCGCTGCGCGTGGGATCGAGGGTGCCCTGCGCATTGCGGAAGCCTTCGAGGGATGTGCGCACCACGGCAAGCTCGGTGAAGGCCTCGCGCTCTTCCGCATCGGCCTGAAACACGCGGTCGCCGCGGTTGCGGGTGGTGAGGGCGTTGGTGACGGCCTCGGCTTCCCGCACGACGGCGGCACCGAGCAGCGCCGCGCTCTCGGGGCTGAAGGCATGGATCTGCACCCGGATGACGCCCGACAGGGATTCCAGACTCACCCGCACCTGCCGGTTCCAGTAGGCGAGGAGATCCTCCTCGCTCGCGTCGCTCGACAGGCCGAACACTGGATCGCGGCCGGCGACGCCGAACACGCGGCGTAGGTCGAGCTGCTGCTGCAGGGCGTCCACCATGGCGCGGCTGCGCAGATAGTCCACGACCACGCGCGCTTCCTGGGTGTTGGGCACCTGCGCCGTGCCGGAGCCCGACACCGGGCTTGCGCCACCCGACACCGTTTCGAGATTGCCGCGCACCACGAACCGCGTCTCGGAGCGGAACTGCGGCGCCGCGACCATGGCGAGGTAGAGGAAGGACAGCACCGACGGCACCGCCACCACCGCCACGAAGGACAAGATGGCGAGGTCGAGGCGCGTCAGATTCAGGCGGCGCAGATCGGCCAGGGCCGGCACCGGCCTTTTGCGCAGGCCCGTGGCCCGGGCCTGGAGCAGGCGCCCGATGCGCGCCGCGACCGGGACCAGCGCGCCGCGCGCCCGCGCGGGCCACCGCAGGGGGGAGGCGACCATCTCGGCCTCGGGGGAGCCCGCCTTCAGGATCTCGCTGGACGCTTGCGCCGGGGAGATCATGGCCAGCGCGTCCTTAAGGGACCACCGCCACCGTGGTAGCCACGGGCTGGGCGACGGAATTGAACACGGAGGTGATCTTCTGCAGATCCGAGAGCGGCGCGTTGGCCACGTAGATCGCGTCCTTGTTGCGGATCCGGAAGCCGCGCGCGAGGAAGATGAAGTTGGGATCGCGCATGTTCCAGCGGTAGATCACACGGACATGGCCATAGGCTTCCAGGGGCCGTGCATCGGGCCGCAGCTGGGTGGCGAAGCTCACCGGTTCCAGGCGCATGAGATAGACGCCCGAGGGGTCGGCCCTGTTGTCCACGAGGCCGCCGACGCGCGCGACCGCCTCCTCAAGGGTGATGCCCAACGCATCGAACGGAACCACGGTGGGATGGCCCGCCGCGCCGAACACGGTGAAGGTCTGCGGATCGCGGATGACGACGATCTTGTCCAGCGGGCGGACATAGACGTCTTCCTTCGGATCGTTGAGCAGCCTCTGCATGGGCAGGGTGACGGTGGCGTTGCCCCGGCTCAGGCGCACGAAGACTTCATGGGCCGGAACCTTGATGCCGCCGGCGGCCGCGATCACGTCCAGCACCCGATCGCCGCGCGGGGAGAGGGGAACGATGGCGCCGGTGGTCGCCTCGCCCAGCACGGTGGCGGAATTGCTCACGCTGCGCGTGACCACAACCACCGCCTGAGGCTCGATGGCCTTGCCCGCCAGGCGGTCCACCACCGTCTGCTCGATCTGCGAGGTGGTCTTGCCAGCGACCGGGATGCGGCCGGCATAGGGCACGGTGATGGAACCGTCCTGCGCCACCTGCTGCTCGGGAATGGCGGCGCTGCGCGACCCGGTGCCGAGCCGGTCGATGACCGGGCCGGAGAACAGGCCACCGGCGGCCGCCTCCCAGATGGTGACTGAGAGGGTGTCGCCCACGCCCACCACGTACCGGCTCGGCGGGCGATAATCGCCGAAGCGGCCGCCGAAGCTGGGCGGGCGCTGCTGCTGCATCAGATGGAGGGTGCGGTCGTCCACGTCGATGAGCAGGTAGCGCTGGTCATCGTCGGGCTGCTGCGTTTCGATCTCGGTGCGCGACGGCCCCGACGACGGCAGCACGGTGCAACCGGCGGCCGCCCCCGCAAGGAGGCCCATGGCGATAAACCGAACCCAGCCCGTCATTCGATTCCGCTTCTGATACGCCCGACAAAGAGCGGGGCAGTTATACATGCCGCAGGCATCCATAGCGACCTAGCGGCACAACGTTTAAGAGAGCGTTGCGGCTATGCAACATATCCGGCGGATGCGGTTCGACGGGGCCGTTTTCGAGCATGGGTTGGCCGGCGCGAGAATGAGAGCGGAGCGGGTGATGCAGTCAGCGCGCATGGGTCCGACAGCCGATGGTTCGCCCCTCGCGAGTGACCCCCTTGCGAGCGGGCCACTTGCGAGCGGGCCCCTGGCCATCGTCACTGGAGGATCAAGCGGGATCGGGCTGGCTGCTGCTTTGGAACTCGGGCGCAAGGGATGCCGGGTGGCGCTGCTCGCGCGCGATCCCGCCCGCCTCGCCGCCGCCGAGGCCCGCCTGGCGGGAGAGGGACTCAATGTCATCGCCCGCCCGCTGGACGTGCGGGACCAGACGGCCACCGAAGTCGCGGTGGCGGATCTCATCGCAAGGGCGGGGCCACCGCTTTGGGTGGTGACGGCGGCAGGGATCGTCGAGCCCGGCTTCTTCCTGCAGCAGGACGCGGCCCGGATGGAGGAGCAGGTCGCCACCAACCTCCTCGGCACCTTCCATGTGGTGCGCGCGGCGGCGCCGGCCATGGCGGCGGAGGGTCGGGGGCATGTGGTTCTGGTGTCCTCCGGCGCCGGGTTGTTCGGCGTGGCGGGCTATTCCGGCTATTGCGCCAGCAAATTCGCGGTGCGCGGGCTGGGCGAGGTGCTCCGCATCGAGCTGGCGCAGGCGGGGGTGCAGGTCACCGTCGCCGTGCCACCGGATACTGATACCCCCCAGCTTGCCTATGAGGCGCCGCGTCGCCCCGCCGCCATCGCCGCATTCGCCGGGGCGGGGCGGCCCCTGTCCGCGGAGGCGGTGGCCCGGCACATGATCCGCAGCGCCGAGCGCGGCCGCTTCCTGTCAGCGCCCGGCTGGCGGCTCGGCGCCATCGCACGGCTGCAGAGCCTCATGTCTCACCGCCTCGCTTCCATGCAGATGAGGCTACTGCGCCGCGAAATGAAGAGCTGATGTCAGTCCGGGCATTTGGCTATTCTTGGACGAGGGAGCCGCATGCCAATTTTCGTCGGGGGCCTCCCTGGAGCGGCCGGCATTGCAGCAGTTGCTGGATGCCGTGCGCAGAGGTGGTATCGACATTATCGTGGTCTACAAGGTCGACCGCCTGACCCGCTCCCTCGCCGACTTCGCCAAGCTGGTGGAGCTGTTCGATGAGTACAATGTCTCCTTCGTCTCGGTAACGCAGAGCTTCAGCACCATCAGCAGCATGGGCCGGCTCACCCTCAACGTGCTGCTGTCCTCCGCCCAGTTCGAGCGCGAGGTGATCGGTGAGCGGGTCAGGGACAAGATCGCCGCCTCCAAGCGCCGGGGCCTGTGGATGGGCGGCACGGTTCCGCTCGGCTCTCGCAACGAGAAAAGCGGCTGGCGGTCGTGGACAATGACGCCGATCTCGTGCGCCGCATCTTCCGGCTCTATCTCGACCTCGGCTCGGTCGGCGCCGTGGTGAAGGTGCTCGACGCCGAGGGGGTGCGCATCCGCAAGGGCCACAGCTTCGGCGTCGGGGCGACCGCACAGATTCTCAACAACCGCACCTATCTCGGCGAACCCGTCTGGCAGAACGGGAAAACGATGCGTCCGGAAATTGAAAATGCCGCGCCTCAGACCGGGCCGGAAACCGGCGCCGGAACGGCCCGCCGCGGGTCTCCGCCTGAGCAGGCTCTCGGCTAAACTCCGACACGAGCGCAGGAATTGCCGAGGCCGCTAAAACCAAAAGAGGTGCCATAGCGGTGGCTGGGGCGCCTGGATTCGAACCAGGGAATGGGGGAATCAAAATCCCCTGCCTTACCACTTGGCTACGCCCCAACGCGGCGGCGGACCATATAGCCGCGTGTTGCGCTTCTGTCCAACGCAGCTCCGGCGTGCCGGCTCGATCAGGGGTCGCGGATCGAGCCGTGCCCTTTCTTGAAGTTAGAGGGCGATTCACCGATCAGGTTGATTCACTCTGGTCGGATCGCGCCCTAGCTTCCGGAGAAGCGCGGTGCGCGCTTCTCCGCGAAGGCCAGCCGGCCTTCGCGATAATCGGCGCTCGCATTGGCGAGGCCGGTGGCACGGCGGGCCTCCCCCAGCAGGGCCTGCGCGCCGGTCTCGGCGGCGCGGATGGCGAGCTTCGCCGCCTTGAGGGTCAGGGGGGCGTTGTCCGCGATGCGCTGGAGCGTGCGCTCGGCGGCGGCCTCCACCTCGGCGGCGGGGGCAAGCTGGTCCACGGCGCCGATGGCATGGGCCCGCTCCGCGGTGAGCCGCTCGGCGGTGAAGAAGAGGTGCCGCGCCCCCTGGCTGCCGAACACCCGGAGCACGCGGGGCATGCCGCGGGGATCGTAGCCGAGGCCCAGCCGCGCGGCCGGGATCGCGAAGAAAGCATCGTCGCCGGCGATCCGCATGTCGCAGCTGGCCGCCAGCGCCGCGCCGGCTCCCACGCACGCGCCCTTTACCAGCGCGATGGTGGGGAAGGCCAAGCCCTCGATGGCCGAGCAGGCCTGCTCCACCAGGTCGTCATAGCTCTGCGCGCCGGAGGCGTCGGAGCGGGCGGTGTCGAAATCGGAGATGTCGGCGCCGCCGGAGAAGGCGAGGTCCCCCTCGCCGCGCAGCACGCAGGCGCGAATGTCGGCGCGGCGCGCGGCCTCCTGCGCGAAGGCGCTCAGCGCCCGCCACATGGCGCTGGAGATGGCGTTGCGCCGCTCCGGATTGGTCAGGACGAGGCGGGCGATGCCGCCCTCGACGGAAATGGCGATGCTGCCAGCCACGCTTCTCCCCCCAAGCTCTCTCGAACCTCGCCCGAAGCGCGCTCGAAGCTGCCTTGCCCGGCCGACCGCCGGTGGCAGATGCCCGTCCGGCCCTGCCCCGTCCGTCTCTAAGCGGAACACCGCGAGGAGGGAAGTTGCTGCATGCAACGAGGGGCGCGAAGCGGGGACGACTTTCGGCGCATCCGCCTGCGGCATTCGAGGCTGCGGCGGGGGATGCGGGGCACGCGGGATGGCCGCGATGGGCGGAGGGGTTCCGGGGCGGCGCATGAAGCGCCACCCCGTCCCCTACGGGCGCCGGTCAGGGCTTGGCACCCGAAGCACATGCACGAGGGCCGCAGCCCAGCGCCCCACCGGCGGCTGGCGGGGGCGGAGGTAGCTCAATCGTGATAATTCGCCATTTCTTGTGTGACCCCGGAAAAAAGCCGTTTCAAGAAAAAAATGCTGGGAGCGTCAACAAAGGATGCGATTGGTACCTGCGTCCGCACATCTTTAGAAAATGAACGGTTGTGGGGGCGGGCATGTTCCCGCGTTACTTGGCGGTCTTCAGTCCCGGCGAAACAGAAGGTTGCCCATAAAGCCGACAGCAAGGCTGCCCAACGCAACCGCGAAACCATACAACCAACCGTCCCGCTGGGAAAATTCTGCGATCTTTTGCTCGAACCCGGTTTTGTTCACGTCGAAACTCGATAATGACGTTGCGTAAAGTGCGTTGTTCCGGAATACCTTCACCACGACGGCGTAGCGCCCGAGGGGGGCGGTGCCTGGAATGGCGACGTCGGCGCGGAACGCGCGCGGGCCCAGGAAGGTGACGCCGCCGGGATCCTCACGATAGAAGCCCTGCGCGGTCTGGATGCGCACGAAGGCGGTGCGGAACGGGTCGTTGGGCACCACATCGGCGAAATCGGGCCCCACCCGCTGGAGCAGGATGTTGCGGGCAAGGCCCACCTGCTCCACCCGCAACGTTTCCGGGCTGGCCATCTGCTCCGCGGGGCGGTTGGAGAGGACGGCGAGGAAGGCCGGCGCCTCCACGAAGGTGCGGCGGTCCGAATTGACCCACAGGCCGAGCACGCGGGATTTGCGCCAGGTGGTGAAGCTCTCTCCCGGCCCGCGCACGGTGACGACCACGTCGATGGAGCCGTCTTCCCCATCCTGCGCCTCGGCCACGCCGAAGATCACGATCTCCGCGCCGGCGAAGCTGGATGTGATCCGCACCTGGGGTTGCGAGACGGAGACCACCAGGCGGTCGGCCCGGGCCGGCGCCGCGCCGGCGGGCAGCGCCGCGAGCGCGAGCAGGCCGGCGACCATCATGCCCGAGGCCCGGCTGGCAATACCCTGCGCGAGCGCGCCTTTCCCCATGGCTGGGCTCCTTTTCCGGGGTGCGCCTGCCGTCTGGGTCATGGCTGCGCCTCCTGGGTCATGGCTGCGCCTCCTGGGTGACGGCGAAGGTGTCCGCCGGCCGGCTGACGAGGTCGACGCCCACCCGCACCGCCACCGACAGGACCAGGATGCCGAGGAGGAAGCGCAGGTGCTCCGCCTTCAGGGTCTGTCCGGTGCGGGCGCCGAACTGGGCGCCCATGGTGCCGCCGATCATCAGCACGAAGGCAAGCACCGCGTCCACGGTGCCGTTGGCCTCGGCGTGGAGCACGGTGGCCACCGCCATGGTCACGAGGGTGAGCACCAGGGACGTGCCCACCGAGGTCTGGGTCGGCACCCTGAGCAGGTAGATGAGGGCTGGAACGAGGATGAAGCCGCCGCCGACCCCCAGCACCGCGCCCAGAAGGCCGATCATGAAGCCGATGCCGACCACCGGCAGCGCCGAGACATAGATGCGCGAGCGCCGGAACCGCATCTTCAGCGGCAGCCGCATGAACCAGGCCCGGGTGCCCGGGCGCCGCACCGTGGGCGGCAGGCCGCGCCGCGCGCGCGCGATGGCCTTGAGGCTCTCCACCAGCATGAGCGAGCCGACGGCGCCGAGCAGCATCGCGTAGGAAATGCGGATGGCGAGGTCCACCTGGCCGATCATGCGCAGCCACAGGAACAGGAGCACGCCCGCCACCGTCCCGGCGAGGCCGCCGGTCAGCAGCACGCCGGCCAGCGTCAGGTCCAGCATGCCCTTGCGCCAGTAGGACAGGGCGCCGGAAAAGGAGGAGGCGGCCATGTAGGGCGACACGCTGGCCACGGCCACCGCCGGAGGCACGCCCGTGAAGATCAGCAGCGGGGTCATCAGGAAGCCGCCGCCGACGCCGAACATGCCGGAAATGAACCCCACCGCCAGCCCCATGGCGAAGACGGTGAAGATGGCGATCGGAAGCTCGGCGATGGGCAGGTAGATGGTCACGGGGGAACTTTCGCTGGCGCGCGGCGTCCGTGCCTATACGTCTGGAGTTCCATGGATGAAAGCTGAAGCAAGTCCATCGGGCAAATGCACGGAGCTGCACGCTGACATGAGACCTTGAAGCGACAGGATCGGGATTCAGGTGGCCTGGCGCATGCCCCGGTCAGGTGGCAGGGCAATCTGACCGGATCCGGCCCCGACGCCGCCGTGCCTCGGCTGCGAGCGCGACCAGCAGGCCGGAGAACCCGCGGGCCAGGCTGGCGCGGGAGGCGCCGTGGGGGATGCCGGAGCGTCCGGGCAGGTGGATGAAGAGCACCGGCGGCACGGCCCCTTTGCTGCGGGCGCACGCCTGGGCGGCCGCGAGGGCGTGGAAATAGGCGGCGTTGCACAGGTAGCGGCCGGCGTCGCCCGAGGCCGCGGCCGCGATGCCGCACCGTCTCAGCGCCGAGGCCCAGGGCAGCACCGGAGCGGTGGACCGGTAGTCGTCCGGGCCACGGGGCGCGAGGCGGCGTCCCGGCGGATGCCGGCCCTGAGCATCCGGGAATGGGCGCGCCGCATTCATCGCGCGCGCCTCCAGGCCCACGTGACGGCGCCGGGCGGCGACGCCCAGCAGCAGGACGCCGTCGAACGCCTGCTCGTCCATCAGGGTGTCGAGGTGCGGCAGCACGCTCCAGCGCGTGGGCAGGATCTCGAACACGATCTCCACGTCCGCCAGCGCCGGACGCCGCAGGCGCAGCAGGTCACGCGCCGTGCGCTGCGAGGGGTTCAGCGGCACGCCGGGAAACGGCCCGAAGGCGGTGACGAGGATGCGCAGCCGGCGCGTCACGGCCCCGGCCTCACAGCCCGATGAGGCCGGCAATCTCCGCCGCCGCCAGCGCCGGGGCGAGGGTGCCGGCCGCCACCTCCCGCTCGAGGGCGGGCAGGCGGGCCTTCACCGCCGGGTCGTGGGTGACCTTCTCGGCGAGGCGCTCATTGAGCAGGGTCCACATCCAGCGCACCTGCTGCGCCTGCCGGGTGGCGGCGAATGTGCCGGCCGCCTCGCATTTGCGCCGGTGCAGCACCACCTGCTCCCAGACATCGGGGATGCCGTCGCCGGTGAGCGCGGAATAGGTCAGCACCGGCGGCGACCAGTGGGGCAGGCGGGCGCCGAGCAGATGGAGCGCCGTGCGATATTCACCGGCAGCGGCGCGGGCGCGGGTGATGTTGTCGCCGTCCGCCTTGTTCACGGCCACGATGTCGGCGAGTTCCAGCACGCCTTTCTTGATGCCCTGCAGCTCATCGCCGGCACCCGGCAGCATGAGGACGAGGAAGGTGTCGGTGAGGTCGGCCACGGCGGTTTCGGACTGGCCCACGCCCACGGTTTCCACCAGCACCACGTCGAAGCCGGCCGCCTCGCACAGCAGCATGGTCTCGCGGGTCTTGGCGGCGATGCCACCCAGGGTGCCGCCGGACGGCGACGGGCGGATGAAGGCGTTGCGGTCCACCGCGAGGCGCGCCATGCGGGTCTTGTCGCCGAGGATGGAGCCGCCGGTGCGGGTGGAGGAGGGGTCCACCGCCAGCACCGCCACCTTGTGGCCCTGCTGCGTGAGATAGGTGCCCAGCGCGTCGATGGTGGTGGACTTGCCGACCCCCGGCACCCCGGTGATGCCCACCCGGAAGGCGCCGCCGGTACGCGGCAGCAGGGATTGCAGCAGCACCTGGGCCCGCCGGCGATGGTCGGTGCGGCGCGATTCCACGAGGGTGATGGCCCGCGCCAGCGCCGCCCGCTCACCTTTGGCGACGCCCTGCGCAAGCTTCTCGTCGTCCTCGTGCCGTGCCGTCATATTTGGTTCCCCCGTTCCGCAGCAGTTTTAATCCGGAACCCGTGTGCCAGCGTGAACGTTCCTCCAGCATAATTCCACTCCAACGGAGGACGAACGCATGAACTGGGATCGGATCGAAGGCAACTGGAAGCAGATGACCGGCAATCTCAAGGCCCAGTGGGGCAAGCTCACTGACGATGACATGGCCGAAATCAACGGCAACCGCGAGATTCTTGAAGGCAAGCTGCAGGAGCGCTACGGCTATGCCAAGGATGAGGTGAAGCGCCAGGTCGATACCTGGTCCACCAACATCCGCACCATGTGATCACGAGCCTCCCGCGACACGCCCCGTGCCTGCCGGCGCGGGGATTTTTATCTGAATTTTCAGGCTGTTGCGACCTTGACGATACCGCTCTGGTCGAGCGGGGCCAGCGCCTCGGCCGCGCGCACGCCGGAAATGACGATTTCAGGCGCGATCTCGGTCAAGGGCACCAGGGCGAAGGCGCGCTCCAGCAGGCGGGGATGGGGGATCTCCAGGTCCGGCTCGGCGATATTTTCGTTTGCAAACAACAGGATGTCGATGTCGATCCGGCGCGGCCCGAAGCGCACCTCGTGGGGCCGGTCGCGCCCCAGCATCCGCTCCACAGCCAAGGCCAGGAACAGCAGGCTGCGGGGCGCCACCGGGCTTTTTATCTCAACCACTTGGTTGAGGTAGGGCCCCTGCGGGATCGGCCCCCAGGGCGGCGTCTCGTAGAGCGAGGAGCGGGCGCCGATGGTGAGCCCGGCCCGGGCCAGCACGCCCAGCGCCAGCCCCATGGTGGCGGCCCGGTCGCCCACGTTGGAGCCGAGGCACAGATAGGCGGTGCGGTGGGTCACGAGGCGTCCCGGATGGCCTCGGCGACGCGTGCCGCCTGTACGTGGGCGGCCACGTCGTGCACCCGGATGATCTCCACCCCGGCCATGATGCCGATGACGTTGGAGGCGATGGTGCCCGGCAGGCGCTCCGCCGGAGTGGTCTCGATCACCTTTCCGATCAATGACTTGCGCGATGTGCCCAGCAGGATGGGCAGGTCCAGCACCCGCAATTCGCCGAGCCGGCGGACCGCGGCGAGGTTCTGCGGAAAGCTCTTGCCGAAGCCGATTCCGGGGTCGAGGACGAGGCGCTCGCGCTTCACGCCGGCCCTGTCGGCCATATCGAGAGCTTTCTCGAAGAAGTCCAGCATATCGGCAACGATGTCGAGGGTTTCATCGACTTCGGTTCGGTTGTGCATCACCACCGCCGCCGCGTCGTGGTCCGCCACCACCTTCGCCATGTCCGGGTCGCGGGAAAAACCCCAGACGTCGTTGACGATCACCGCCCCGGCCGCGAGCGCCCGCCGGGCGACGTAGGCCTTGTAGGTGTCCACGGAGATGGGCAGGCCGGTCTCGGCGGCCAGCGGCGCGATGACCGGGGCGATGCGCGCCCATTCGTCTTCCGCCTCCACCGGGGTGTGGCCCGGCCGCGTCGATTCGCCGCCCACGTCGAGCATGTCCGCGCCCTCCGCCACCAGGCGCCGGGCGGTGGCGAGCGCGTCGGCCGGCGCGGCGCTGGCACCGCCGTCGGAAAAGGAATCGGGCGTCACGTTGAGGATGCCCATGACAAGGGTGCGCGGGCCGAGCGCGATGGCGCGGCCACAGGCATGAAGGGTGCGGGAGGGAGCAGCGGGCAAGGGCGGCGGGCCTGGGCAGGGTCGGTTGGACGGGGGCCCAATGAACCGCGCGGCGCCGGCCTTTGCAACAGGGGCCGGAAGGAAGACGGGGCGCGGCTTTCGCCGCACCGTGATGAGGACGTGACGGGCGCGGCTTCCGCCGCGCCGTGGGGTGGAAGTGACGGGTGCGGCTTCCGCCGCGCCGTGGGGTGGAAGTGACGGGCGCGGCTTCCGCCGCGCCGTGGGGAGGGAAGGGTTACTGCGCCGCGACCCCGGTGCCGATGGGGCAGGAGACGCCGGTGCCGCCGAGGCCGCAATAGCCGTTGGGGTTCTTGGCCAGATACTGCTGGTGGTAGCCTTCCGCGAAATAGAACGGCCCCAGATCGGCGATCTCGGTGGTGATGGGGGGAAAGCCCCTGGCCTTCAGCGCCGGCTCGTAGGCCGCCTTCGCCGCTTCCGCCGCGACCCGCTGGGCGGCGCCGCTCACATAGATGCCGGAGCGGTACTGCGTGCCCACGTCATTGCCCTGGCGCATGCCCTGGGTGGGATCGTGGGATTCGAAGAACAGCCGCAGCAGCTCGTCATAGGTCACCACCTTGGGGTCGTAGACCACCAGCACCGCCTCGGTGTGCCCGGTGCGGCCGGAGCAGACCTCCTCATAAGTGGGGTTCTCGGTGAAGCCGGCCACGTAGCCGACGGCGGTCGCCCACACGCCGGGCGTCTGCCAGAACTTGCGCTCGGCGCCCCAGAAGCAGCCCAGGGCGAACACGGCGGTCTCGAACCCCTCGGGATAGGGACCCTTGAGGGCGTGGCCGTTGACGTGATGCGTCTCGGCGGTGGGCACGGGCATGCTGCGGCCGGGCAGGGCATCGGCCTTGGTGGGCAGGTCGAGGGACTTCTTCAGCCAGAACATGGCGGGCTCCTCGCTGGGGCGTCGCGCCGGGCATCGGACCCGTCGCGCGCGCATGGGGACATGAAGGGAGGCGCCGGCGGCGAGCCGGGCCGGATCCCCAATATGGGAAGCCCGCGGCGTTTGCGCGAGGGGGCGCCGCGCCCCGGAGCCCGATCCGGTCAGGCGGTCTCGATCCGATCGGTGAATCCGTCTGTCCCCATTACCGGGAAATCTCGAAGCGCGAGCGCTCGCGCACCCGGCCGAGGGCGAGCAGGATGAGCCCTACCACCACCAGCAGCAGGAAGGCCGGCAGGGACAAAAGCGGCAGGATGGCGGTGCTCCAGACCCCGGGCAGGCCGGCGCGGCCCGCGTTTTCCGCCTGCTCCAGCGTTCCGGGCGACAGCGCGAACCAGGCATCGCCCGTGGAGGTGAACACCAGCGCGGAGGACGCGATGGAGCGCGTGCCGTCCACGATGAGGGCGACGAAGCCGCCGGCCACGAGCCAGAATCCGATGAAGCGGAACAGGAAGCGGATCATGGGTCGGCGCTGGGCTCCCTCGCGTCTTCGGGCGGTGCGCCCGGCCCCTTCCATTTAGGCGGGATCGGCCAAGATTGCACGCCCCCCGGTGCGGGAGCGGCTTGGCTGGGGGGCGGCTTTTGTCATCCCTCGTGCTGCAACCCTCTCCCGCTTGCGGGGGGAGGGAGCACCGGCGGCTTGGGCAGGAGGGGGCGCCTCGGCAACCAAGCCCGCAGCCCGCCCCGCCATGCGCAGCCCGGAGGGCGATCCCGACCCCTTGCGCGCCATTGCCCCTTGAAGCCGGGCGCGGGTAATGCTTCCATCACGTCATGAGTACGGGCCTCATCGAAATCCGCAGGGCCAAGCCGGCCGACGCAGAGGCGATCGCGGCGGTTCACGACGCGGCTTGGCGCACGGCCTATCGCGGCCTCATCCCCGGCGTCGAGCTGGAACGGATGGTGGAGCGGCGCGGCCCGCGCTGGTGGGACGCCGCCATCCGGCGCGGCAGCCGCCTGTCCGTGCTGCTGGTGGGCGATGACCTCGCCGGCTATGTGAATTACGGCGGCAACCGCGCCAAGAGCCTGCCCTATGGCGGCGAGATCTATGAGATCTACCTACAACCTTTGTATCAGGGCCTCGGCTTCGGCCAGCGTCTGTTTGCGGCGGCCCGCCGGGACCTGAGTCTTGCACGGCTCGATGGTCTCGTGGTGTGGGCGCTCGCCGAGAACGAGAATGCGGTGGGCTTCTACAAGGCGCTGGGGGGGCAACCGGTCGCATCCTCGACGGAGCAGTTCGGCTCGAAAACGCTGGACAAGATCGCCTTCGCTTGGCAGCGGTAACCCCCGCGCGGGCGACCGCCCGCGTGGACCGTAGCTATCCAGCGAGTGTATCATGCGCATCGATGCGATCCCGATCGGCAAGAACCCGCCCCACGACGTGAACGTGTTGATCGAGGTTCCGATCGGCGGCGAGCCCATCAAGTACGAGCTCGACAAGGCTGCCGGTACCCTCTTCGTCGATCGCTTCCTTTATACCGCCATGCGGTATCCTGGAAACTATGGCTTCATTCCGCACACTTTGTCCGGCGACGGCGATCCCTGCGACGTGCTGGTGGCGAATACCCGCGCCATCGTGGCCGGCGCGGTCATCAGCGTGCGTCCCGTGGGCGTCCTGCTGATGGAGGACGAGGCCGGAATCGACGAGAAGATCATCGCCGTTCCCTCCTCCAAGCTCACCAAGCGCTACGACCGGGTTGAGAACTATTCCGACCTGCCGGAGATCACGCTGAAGCAGATCGAGCACTTCTTCGAGCACTACAAGGATCTCGAGCCCAACAAGTGGGTGAAGATCCTCGGCTGGGGCGACGCGGCCCAGGCCCAGAAGCTGATCGTGGAAGGCATCGAGCGCGCCAAGGCCGAAGGCAAGGAAGGCTGAGGCCTTCCGCCGGGGGCGGGACCTCCCGCCCTCAGGCCGGCACCGTCGTCTCCGTCAGGAGGCGGCGGATCTCGGGCAGGCACGAGCCGCAGTTCGTGCCTGCCTTCAGCTTGTCCCCCACCATCGCCGCATCGTGCGCGCCGGCGCGGATGGCGCCCACGATGGCATCGCGCGGCACGCCGAAGCAGGCGCACACCAGCGGCCCGCACGCGGCCGCAGCCCCCGCCCGCCGGCCCGCCAGCAGGGTCCGCCGGTCGGCGGTGGAGACCTTGCCTTCCGAAAGCAGGCCCTTGAGCGCGTCCCACGCCACGCGCCGGCCGGCCGTGCCCACGAACACCGCGAAATCGAGCCGCCCGTCCCCGTCGAAGGCGGCGGCACGGTAAAGGCCCGAGGGAGCGTCCACCAGTTCCGCCAGATCAAGTTGGGCGGAAGGGGCAGGGCCTTCCGCCTTGACCCACCGGGCCCAGTCGTCCGGCCCGAGGTGGCCCGCCATGCGCCAGCCGAAGCCGCCCTCCAGCGCCGCCCGCGCCCACCACAGGCCCTGCGGCATTTCCAGCCGGCGCCGCGACAGCACGAAGCCCTCGAACGGCGCGGCGTAGGGCGCGAGGGTGGCGGGCGTCGCCTTCGAATCGGGCTGGCCGGAATGGGGGTCGGTGACGCCGTGGACGAGCGGACCCACCCGCCCATGGGAGGAGGTCGCCGCGCTCCAGTGGATGGGCGCGAACAGGGTGCCGCGCCGCTGCCCGGCGTCGATCCTGACTTCCAGCACCGCCGCGCCGTGGGCGCTCGACACCCGCGCCAGCGCGCCATCGGCGAGGCCGAGGGGCGCCGCATCGTCCGGATGCACGGCGACGAAGGGGGCCGGGATGTGCGCGCCCAGCCGGGGGGAGAGGCCGGTGCGGGTCATGGTGTGCCACTGGTCGCGGACGCGGCCGGTGTTGAGCAGGAAGGGGAAGGCGTCGCTCGTCCGCGCCGCCTCGACCGGGGCCGGCGCCACGAAGCGGGCGCGCCGGTCGGCGGTGAAATAGCCGCCGGCGGCGAACAGCCTTTGGGTGCCCTCGGGCCGTCCGCGCGGGGCCGGCCACTGGACCGGGGCGAAATCCTGGTAGGCGGCGTCGGATAGGTCGGCGAAGGCGGAGATGTCGAAGTCGCGGGTGCCGGCATTCTCGAAGCCGGAGAGCGCGGCATGCTCGCGGAAGATGTCCGCCGGTCCGCGCCACGCGAAGGCCGCGCCGAAGCCGAGGCGCGCCGCCACCTGCGCCAGCGCCCACCAATTGGGCTTCACCGCGCCGGGCGGGGCGAGGAAGGGCCGCTGGCGCGAGATGCGCCGCTCGGAATTGGTGACGGTGCCGTCCTTCTCGCCCCAGGCGGCGGCGGGCAGCATCACATGGGGATGGCATGAGGCGGTATCGTTGAGCGCCACGTTCTCGGACAGCACGAACAAATCGAGGCGCTTCAGCGCGTCGCGCACGCCGTCCGCCTCGGGCAGGCTCACGGCCGGGTTGGTTCCCATGACCCACAGCGCCCTGATCTCCCCCCGGCCGATGGCGGCGAACAGGTCCACCGCCTTGTGGCCCTCGCGGGTGGCGATGCCGGGCGCGTCCCAGAAGCGGCGCACAAGGTCCACCTCCTCCGGCGAAAAGCCCATGTGGGCGGCGAGCTGGTTGGCGAGCCCGCCCACCTCGCGCCCCCCCATGGCATTGGGCTGGCCGGTCAGCGAAAACGGCCCCATGCCCTCGCGGCCCATGCGGCCGGTGGCGAAATGGCAGTTGAGGATGGAATTGACCTTGTCGGTGCCCGCCACCGACTGGTTCACCCCCTGCGAATAGCAGGTCACCGTCTTCGCGGTTTGCGCGAACAGGGCGAAGAAGCGCGCCACGTCCTCGACCGCGAGGCCGCAGGCGCGGGCGGTGGCCGCGGCGTCCGGGGCCACGGCGCGGGCGTGGGCGAGCGCATCGTCGAAGCCGGTGGTGTGGTCGCGCACGTAAGTCGCGTCGAACGCCGGGCTCTGCGCCAGATGGGCGAGGAGGCCTGAAAACAGCAGGGCGTCGGTGCCCTGGGCCAGCGGCAGGTGCAGGTCGGCTTCCGCCGCCGTCTCGGTGCGGCGGGGGTCGATGACCACGAATTTCGTGCCCCGCGCCTTGCGCGCCGCCTCCATGCGGCGGAACAGCACCGGATGGCACCATGCGGTGTTGGAGCCCACCAGCACGATGAGATCCGCCGCCTCCAGGTCCTCATAGGACCCCGGCACCGTGTCCGAGCCGAAGCCGCGCTTGTGCCCGGCCACGGAGGAGGACATGCACAGGCGCGAATTGGTGTCCACGTGGGCGGTGCCGAGGAAGCCCTTCGCCAGCTTGTTGGCGACGTAATAATCCTCGGTCAGCAACTGGCCGGAGAGGTAGAAGGCGATGGCCTCCGGCCCGTGGGTGTCGCGCACACCCTTAAGGCTGTCCGCGATGCGGTCGAGGGCAGCGTCCCACGAGGCGCGGGCGAGCGCCCCGTCGGCCCCGCGCACCATAGGAAAGAGCAGGCGGGTGTCGAGCCCCACCGTCTCCCCCAGCGCCGCGCCCTTGGAACACAGGCGGCCGAGATTGGCCGGGTGGGCGGCGTCACCCTCCACCAGCGCGCCGCCGCGGCCGTCCGGCGTCGCCTTCACCCCGCAGCCGACGCCGCAATAGGGGCAGGTGGTCTTCACCGAGGGGGGCGAGGCGAGAGGCGCATTCATGGGGTTGGCCGATCCTGCCTGAGGCTGCTGGAGCACGCGCCGATCTGCCTGCAACGCAGGCTGCTCGGATAACGCGTTCTCTTTCATTAAGGGAGAGCGCGATCTGATCAGATTGAGCCAGTCCGATCGGATCGCGCTCTCGGGTCAGTACACGTCGGCCTGGTAGCGGCCGGCGGTCTTCAGGTCCGCCACGAAGCGGGCCGCCGCCTCCGCCGAGAGGCCGCCATGCTCGGCGGCCACCGCCGTCACCGCCGCTTCCACGTCCTTCGCCATGCGCTTGGCATCGCCACAGATATAGAAGTGCGCGCCGGCCTGAAGCCACGCCCAGAGTTCCGGCCCCGCCGCGCGGATCTTGTCCTGCACGTAGACCTTGGCGGCGCCGTCCCGCGACCATGCGGTGTCGAGCCTTGTGAGGGTGCCGCAGGCCTGGAGGCCCGACAGCTCGTCCTCGTAGAAGAAGTCCGTGTCGCGCTTCTGGTGGCCGAAGAACAGCCAGTTGCGCCCGCTCGCTTTGGTGGCGAGCCGCTCGTGCAGGAAGGAGCGGAACGGGGCGATGCCGGTGCCCGGCCCCACCATGATCACGTCCCTGGAGAGGTCGGCCGGCAGGGCGAACCCGTGCGCCTTCTGGATATAGGCCTTCATGCGCGTGCCCGCCGCGATGCGGCCGCCGAGGAAGGTGGAGGCGACGCCGAGCCTTGTGCGTCCGGCCATGTCGTAGCGCACCGCGTCCACCGTCAGGGTGAGCTTGCCGGGGGTCGCCGTGGGGCTGGAGGAGATGGAGTAAAGCCGGGGCTGGAGCGGCTCCAGGCATTCCACCAAAGCCTCCGGATCGGGACGGATGCCGGGGAACTTCTCCAGCGCCGCCAGCACGTCGAGGGTGGCGGCATCGCCGTCCGGGTCCTCGCCGGAGGCCAGCGCCCGGGCCTTGGCCTTGCGCTCGCCTCCGGTGATGTAGGAAATGAGGGTGAACAGGGCATCGGGGGCCGATTTCAGGCACACTTCGCGGGAGAGCACCTCGCCCAGCGTGGTGTCGGCGATGGGGAAATCCGGCGGGGCGTGGAGCGCGGCGAGCACCGCCGCCACCAGGTCCGGATCGTTCACCGGGAACACGCCGAAGCTGTCGCCGGCCACATAGTCGATGCCGGAGCCGCTAAGATCGAACTCGATATGCCAGGTCTCCTTCTCGGAGCCGTCCTTGTTGAGGCGGGTGCGGCCGAGAAAGGTGACCTCGCCCGGATTTTCACGGGTGCCCAAAGGCGCCGGGGCGTGGGGCTCGTGGGCGTAGGAGACGGCGGCCGGCGCGGGGGCGGCGGCCGGCTTGGTGGCCGGGGCGGCGGTCTCCTCCGCGAGCTGCTTCAGCATGCGCAGGGTCTCCTTGCCGCCGGGGGCGCAGAGGTTGAGCTTGCTCTCGGCGCCGTCGGCCAGCGCCTTGGCGTAGGTCTCGCACACATAGCCGCACTGGCCGCAATCCTGCTGGGCCATGGCCGCCATCATGCGGCGGGGCAGGGCCTTGCCCTCTGCCAGCTTCATGCGCTCGGCCAGCGGCATGGCGGGGTCGTGCCAGGGTGCGCCATCGTCGGCCGCCTCCACCGCCGGGGCAGGCATGTCGGGCATCAGCGCCGCCGCGTCGCCCGCCGAGAGGGCGGTGGGGGCGCTGACCTGATCGGCCGAGAGGATGGCGGCGAAGAAGCCGTTCAGCCACGCCCGCTGCTCGCCGGTGAATGGGGCGCTGTCGGGCAAAACGGGCACAACGGGAATGCGGGTCTGGAGGCTCATGGCTGTGGTCTCTGTGTCGCGTGGCGCGCCTCGGGCGCGAAGTCTTGCGTCAGGCCGCCCGGCGGCCATTCGGATCAGGTGCGGTGCTCATGCCGCCGCCTCCGCCAGCGCTTTCAGCGCCTCGGGGTCCATGCGGCGGGTGAAGGGGGCGAAGGCCTCGCCGTCCTGGCGGTGGGCCATCCAGATCTTCAGCAGGCGCTCCACCACCATGGGGGCGTTTTCCGCCTTCACGTCGCGATAAAGCTCGCGGGCGATGGCGGCATCCGCGCCGAAGCCGCCGCCGACGAACAGGTGATAGCCGTCCACCGTGTCGCCATCGTCATTGATGGCCACCCGTGCGCCGATGAGGCCGATGTCGCCGATATAATGCTGGGCGCAGCTGTTGTGGCAGCCGGTGACATGGATGTTCACCGGCCCGTCGAGGTCGAGACGCTCCTCGCAGTGGGCGAGGATGGCGCGGGCCGTGCCCTTGGTGTCGGCGGCGGCGAAGCGGCAGCCCTTCGACCCCGTGCAGGCCACAAGCCCGGCCTGCAGCGGCGTCGCCTGCGTGGAAAGCCCGAGCGCCGCGATGGCGGTGCAGGCTGCCTCCACCTCCGCGTCGGCAACGCCCGAGATGAGGAGGTTCTGCCAGACGGTGAGGCGGATATCGCCGTCGCCCATGCGCGCGGCGATGTCGGCGAGGCCGTGCATCTGCGGAACGCTCATGCGGCCCACCGGCAGGCCGACGCCGATGTAATTCAGCCCCGCCTGCTTCTGGGCATGGACGCCGAGATGAGCCAGGCGGTCGGCCTCGGCGCGGGGCGCCACCGCCTCGGCCGGCAGGCGGGTGAAGGGACGACCGAGCTTCTTCTCCACCAGCGCCAGGAAGCCGTCGAAGCCCATGGCGTCGAGCACGTATTTGAGGCGGGCCTTCTTGCGGTCGGTGCGGTCGCCGGTGTCGATGAAGGCGCGCACGATGGCGGCGGCCACCTCGGTCGCCTCATCTGGGCGCACCACGATGCCGGTGTCGCGGGCAAAATCCTTGTGGCCGGTGATGCCGCCCAGCGCGAGGCGCAGCCACACCCCCGGCGCCACGCCGAACCCGTCTTTCACCTCCACCGCCTGGAAGCCGATGTCGTTGGTGTCCTCCAGCGCGCCGATGGTGCCGGCGCCGTCGAACGCCACGTTGAACTTGCGCGGCAGGCCGTACATGTCGCGATTGTTGAGGATGTAGTGGTGCCACTCCTTTGCCAGCGGGCGGGTGTCGAGGAGCTCCTGCGGGTCGATGCCGGCGGTGGGGGTGCCGGTCACGTTGCGGATGTTGTCCGCCCCCGAGCCCTTGGCGGTGAGGCCGAGATCCACCAGCTTCTCCAGCACCGCGATGCCGTCGGTGGCCGGGATCTCGCGGATCTGGAGGTTTGCTCGGGTGGTCACGTCGGTGTAGTTGCCGCCGTGGGCGGCAGCGATGTCGGCGACGCCGCGGAACTGCCAGTGGGTCAGGATGCCGTTGGGAATGCGCAGGCGGCACATGAAGCTGTCCTGCGCCGGCGCCACATGGAACAGGCCGTGGAACTTCCAGCGGAACACGTCCGGACCCTTGGGAAAGACGCCCTCGTGCGCGGCCGTCTTCATGCGGGGGTAGGAATCAAGGCCCAGCTCCTCGCGCTTGCCCTTCTCCTCAGGCGTGAGCTTCCTGCCCTGCGCCTCGAAGCGGGCCATGGCCTTGAGGCCCGCCGCGTCGGGTCCGGTGGGCTCGGCGGCAGCGACGGGCGCGCCCGCCGGCGCGGCGCCGCGGGTGATCTGCACCGCCTTGGCGCCGGAGACGAAGCCTTCCAGATAGCGTTTCTGGTCGATGGAAAAATCGCCGCCCATGGGTCTCTCCTCAGGCCGCTGCGGCGATGGCGTCCCGCCCGAAGGCGAGATCGGCGCGCATGGCGGTGATGGGGGTGCGTTTGGTGATGAGGTCGAGATAGAACAGGCCGTCCGCCGTATCGCCGAACAGCACGGCGCCCGCGAGCAGCCCGTCTTTCACGATGAGCCGGCGATAAACGCCAAGCCCCTGGTCGGTGAGCACGATGTCTTCCGTGCCTTCGCCGCCGGTGACGTCCCCCGCCGAGAAGACGGGGACGCCCGAAACCTTCAGATTGGTGGCCACCACCGAGCCCTCGTAGCGCGCCTCTTCCCCCGCAAGGCGCCGGGCGAGCACGCGGGCCTGCTCATAGGCCGGGGCCACGAGGCCGTAGGCGATGCCGCGATGCTCGGCGCATTCCCCGATGGCGTAGATGGCGGGGTCGGAAGTGGACAGCGTGTCATCGACGAGAATGCCGCGCTTCACCTCCAGCCCGGCCGCGCGGGCAAGGTCGGCATTGGGGGTGACGCCGCAGGCCACCACCACGAGGTCGGCCGCCACCACGCCCCCATCTTTCAGCCTGAGGCCGGTGACACGGCCGTCGCCATCGCCCTCGATGGCGTCGCTGGCGGCCTGAAGCAGCACCTCGACGCCCTTGGCTTCCACCGCCCGCCGAAGAAAGCCGGCGGCGGCGGGATCGAGCTGGCGCTCCATCAGCCGGTCCATGAGATGGACGAGGGAGGTCTTCACCCCCGCCCCGGCGAGGCCTACGGAGGCCTCCAGGCCCAGCAGCCCGCCGCCGATCACCACCGCCCGCGTGCCGGGCACGGCCGCGGCGGCGAGCAGCGCCGCCACGTCCTTCAGGTCGCGGAAGGTGTGCACGCCGTCGAGATCCATGCCCGGCAGCGGCAGGCGGATGGGGTGCGAGCCGGTGGCGAGCACGAGGCGCGCATAGGGCAGGCGCCGCCCGTCCGCCAGCACCACCGCGCGGGAGGCGCGGTCGATGGCGGCGGCGGGGGTGCCGTATTGCAGGGTCACGCCGCGATCGCGCCACCAGGAGGCGGGCTTCATCTGCGCGTCCGCGGCGGTCATGTGGCCGGCGAGCACCTCGGAGAGCAGCACCCGGTTATAGGCGAGGTGCGGCTCCGCCCCGATCACCGCGACGGCATGGCGGCCCAGCGCGCGCTGGGCCAGCTCCTCGCAGAGCTTTGCCGCCGCCATGCCGTTGCCGATGATCAGGAGGGGCTCGCTCATGTGCGTGTCCTCTGGCTTTGTCCTCAGGCCACCGGCTCGGGGGCTTCGGCGGCGGCGATCATGACGGAGGAGAGCAGGCCGTAGGCGTCGGCCCACGCGGTCTTCACCTCGGGGGTGAAGGCCTCGCCGAGGCCCTGTTCCAGCGTCCACAAGAGGGCCGCGCCCACCACGACGTAGTGCTCGGTCTTGACGCCGTAGCCCACATGCTTGCGGGCGAGGTTCTGCGCGGCGGGAACGATGCTCGGCAGGTCCTTGAGGCCGGCGACCACCACGCCGAGGGTGGCCATCAGCTTCTGCCCCTGGGTGGTCATGTCGCCCTTGAACAGGGGCTTCACCTCGGGCGCGATCTCGAACAGGCGGCCGTAGAACAGGCCCGCCGCCGTATCGGCGATGGGAACCACCTTGGCGAAGCTGGCCTGGACCAGATCAATCTGGGTCGGTGTCATGGCAATCTCTCCGGCTTTGAAAAAGGCGAGGGGAGCGGGCGCATCCGGCCCGCTCCGAAAGGG
Source organism: Xanthobacter autotrophicus (assembly GCF_030015065.1). Classification (GTDB taxonomy): domain Bacteria; phylum Pseudomonadota; class Alphaproteobacteria; order Rhizobiales; family Xanthobacteraceae; genus Xanthobacter; species Xanthobacter autotrophicus_D. The sequence goes on from NZ_JAIVFN010000005.1 coordinate 91,764, forward strand.
CTCAGGCGGCTTCCACGTAGCGATGGCGCTCGTGGAGGAATTTCAGCACCGCCTCGCGGGCCTTGAGGTAGGTGGCGTTGGTGACCAGCTCCAGCCGCTTGCGCGGCCGCGGCAGGTTCACCTCCAGCACCTCGCCGATGCGGGCGGAGGGACCGTTGGTCATCATCACGATGCGGTCGGAGAGCAGCACCGCCTCGTCCACGTCGTGGGTGATCATGAGGATGGTGTTGCCGAGGCTGGCATGGATCTGCATGACGCTGTCCTGCAGGTGGGCGCGGGTGAGGGCGTCCAGCGCGCCGAAGGGCTCGTCCAGCAGCAGCACCTTGGGCTCCATGGCCAGCGCCCGGGCGATGCCCACGCGCTGCTTCATGCCGCCGGAGACCTCGGACGGGCGCTTGTCCCTGGCATGGCCCATCTGCACCAGGTCGAGGTTGTGGATGGTCCAGTCGTGGCGCTCGGTGCGCGAGCGGGTGCCGGAGAACACCTTGTCCACCGCGAGGCGCACATTGTCGTAGACCGTGAGCCAGGGCAGCAGCGAATGGTTCTGGAACACGACCGCGCGGTCCGGGCCGGGGGCGTTCACCTCCTTGCCGTCGAGGATGACGCCGCCGGTGGTCACCGGGGTGAGGCCGGCGACGATGTTGAGCAGGGTGGACTTGCCGCAGCCGGAATGGCCGATGATGGAGATGTATTCGCCCTTGGCGATGTCGAGGGAAACGTCGCGCAGCACTTCCGTGGTGGCGGCGCCGCGGGAAAAGCTCTTTCCGATCTGGCTGAGCTCGAGATAGGCGGGCATGGGATGCTCCTCGAAAGTGCGATCAGGCAGCGCTGGTGCCACGGGTGACGAAGGAGCCGACGCCGGCCACGAGGCGGTCGAGCACGAAGCCGACCACGCCGATGTAGACGAGGGCCACGATGATGTCGGGCAGGCGGGAGGAGTTCCACGCATCCCAGATGAAGAAGCCGATGCCGACGCCGCCGGTGAGCATTTCGGCAGCCACGATGGCGAGCCACGACAGGCCGATGCCGATGCGCAGCCCGGTGAAGATGTAGGGCGCCGCCGAGGGCAGCATGATCTTCCAGAAGAATTCGAGGGGGTTCAGCCGCAGCACCAGCGCCACGTTGCGGTAATCCTGCGGAATATTGCGGATGCCCACCGCCGTATTGATGATCACCGGCCAGATGGCGGTGATGAAGATCACGAAGATGGCTGAGGGGTTCGAATCGCGGAAGGCGGCCAGCGCGATGGGGAGCCAGGCCAGCGGCGGCACCGTGCGCAGCACCTGGAAGATGGGATCGAGGCCGCGCATGGCCCATACCGACTGGCCGATCACCGCGCCGAGCGCGATGCCCACCACCGCCGCGAGGCCGAAGCCCACCGCCACGCGCTGGAGCGACACCAGCACGCGCCAGCCGAGGCCGATATCCTGCGGGCCGGCGACGAAGAAGGGATCGAGGATGAGGTCCTTGGATTCAGACCAGATGCGGCTCGGCGGCGGCAGGGTGGCGCCGGGGCTGGAGCACAGGAGCTCCCAGAGCAGGCCCAGGAGCAGCACCATCACCAGCGGCGGGAGGACGCTGACGGCGACGGTGCGGGCGATGGCGGGCCAGCGCGAGGGGCGCGCGGCGGCAGGGGCGGCAAGGCGGACCACGGCGGCGCTCCCGGAGCGCCGGGCCTCTTTGGGCGGCTCTTTCAATGCGGTGACGGACATGGGGCAGGGCTCCGGTTTCAGGTCGCGCTCAAGACGCGTCGCGATGCTCGGGTTTCGGGCGAACCCTCTCCCGCACGAAGCCGGATGTTTCCGGCTTCGGCTCTTGGGAACCGAACTCGGCAAAAGCCGAGTTCGGGCGGGGGAGGGTAGGGAG